>DASRJR010000442.1:0-15802 GCA_035649395.1 Vicinamibacterales bacterium | reverse complement strand
TGGTGATCGCGTCGGGGAAGAAGACCTGGCTCGCAACCACTTCTTTGTTAGCGAGGAAGACCTTGAAGTGCACGTGCGGCGTCCGTCCGCCGTACCAACTCGGGAAGATGGTACGGAATCGCACGTTCCCGCTGGCGTCTGTGAACTGCGTGCCCCTCAGATACTGCTTCCCGACCGCGAGCGTCGGCGACACACCGCCAACACCCGATTGCTGCGAATAGCCTGAGTAGAGACCGAGCGCGTCGGCATGCCACACGTCCACACGCGCGTTGGCGAGCGTGGCGCAATCCCCGGCGCGTACGACCTGCAACGCGAGATCGAGCGGCGCGCCCGGCTGTCCCGACGTGATGTCCGAACGAATCAGCTTCGGGTCGAGATAGAACGGACCCTCGCCGGCATCAGGCGTCAACACACAACTCCGCGACGCCTGTGCCCACGCGCGCTCGCCACCGAGCGTGGCGATCAGAATGCCCGAGAGCCCGACCAGCGCCCGGCGCCGGCCGACTTGCCCTGAGCGAGCGCAGCGAGTCGAATGGGCGTCAATGCCACTGGGCACCCAGGACGGGCGCAACCCTTGAGGCCCTAGGGCCCAGGCCTCAGGCCCCAGATCGTCCACAGGCCTTCGAGCATGCCCTTCACTGGGCCCTGAGGCCTGGGGCCTGGGGCCTGCTCTGTTGCGTTCGAACGACATGCCACCGCCTCAATTCTCTTCGGCAGGGGCCGCCGGCCGGTTCGGCACCGGCACTTGAATCGCACGACGGGCGCGAGTGAAGCCGCGCTGGCGATCTTCCTCGATCGCCTTGTCCTCGGCCCGTTCCGCGCTGAGCGCGTTCGGCAGGCCGTAGTTGCCTTCGTGACACTCGTACGGCAGCAGCACGCCGCCGTCGAGCGGCGTCAGCGGCATCGACATGGTGAACGGCCGCGCGTAGGTCACGGGGTCGTCCACCGTGAACTGGTACTGAATGACGTCGGGCGCCACGCGCTTGAAGCGCTCGGTGATCGTCATCTTGTCGCTGTGGCGGAGGCCGTTGCCGTTGCCGCCGATGCTGGTCTTGTCGGTCAGGTTGGTGGTGACGACGACGAGCTCGTCGCCTTCCCAGCGTCCGCGCGAATCGCCGAGATACTGCCGGATCGGCTGGCCGATGTGCGGCCGACCGTCGGTGTAGATGACCCGTGTGTCGTGGATCATCTCGTAGCTGAACGCGACGACGCCCGGCGCCTGCACGACGCGATTGCCGTTGCCGTAAACGACACGCAGCACCGAGCCGACGATGCCGCGCGTGATGCAGCGGTCGTAGAGCGTGAAGTCCTCGGTCGTGTTGAAGGGACCGTCGCCGAACGTGCCGCGATCGCGCGAGGCGCGCCGCTTCTGCGCTTCGGGTGTGACCGCCGGCATGCTGCCGTCGGGCGGGTCGACGATCAGCGAGGTCTGGCGGAAGGCGCGCCGCGCGAAGTCGTTGCGGAACGAGCCGATGTCGCTCTCACCGTTCTTGATTCCCTTCTCGACCTGCTTCCTTCGAGCGGCAAACGCCTCGTCGCTCAAGTAGAGATTGGTGCCGAACTCCTTGGGCCGCTCGCGCGGGATGCCGGACGTGTCGTCACTGCTCCAGACACCCTGGAGGTCAGGATCCCCCCACGGCGTCCGCGGCACGGTGTACGGGATCGGAGCGCCGCCGTTGTACGCCGTGATCACGAGCGGGGGCGCCGCAGCTTTCTGCCCGGAAACGGACCACGATGCCGCACTCACACCCACGAGCAGCACGAACCCGAACGCACGCGCGCGCTTCATAGCCTGCCCTCTCAATCTGAGTCGTTCCTCGGCTCGACCGTCGTGCCGCTCATCAGCGGGCCGTATCGGTCGAGCCGATTATAAGACGTTGTAGGAATCAGGAATCTGATTCCTCCAACGTGTATATTCAGCACTCATGGCCAAGAAACTGCTGCTCGGAGCCGGTCTCGTGTGCGGATGCCTGTTGACGACGCCCGGTCAGGTTCACGCTCAGGCGACGCAGAACGCCACCGCCGTGCCGTCCCAACTCTCTGCGCTGGCGCCGGCCAATCTCCAGAAAACACGAGCGAAGGCACCGTTCGACCTCACCGGGACGTGGCAGCATGACGGGCGCGCGAACACGTGGCGCTTCGTGCCCGAGACCTTCAAGCTGACGGCCGCGGCTCAGGCGCACTACGACCGAGGGGTGCAGGCGCTGAAGGACGGCGGCGTCTACCGCGACGACATCGGACAGTGCTGGCCGGCCGGGCTTCCCCTCATCATGACGCGCGTGTGGCCGATCGCGATGATTCAGCTGCCGACGGCGATCTACATGGTCAGCGGCTTCATGAACAGCATGCGCATCATCTATCTCGATGGCCGGCCGCACACCGACCCCGACATCGTCGTGCGCACGTTCAACGGGGAGTCGATTGGCAAGTGGGAGGGCGACACGCTGGTCGTGGACACGACATATTTTCCGGGCCACCATCACTGGCTGGATCAGGGTGGAGCGTCGGTCCCCGCCAGCGAAGACCTGCACATCGTCGAGCGCTTCCGCATGCGCAGCGACGGCGCGCTCGACATCGAATACACGATGACCGACCCGAAAAGCTGGGAAGGCGACTGGAAGATGACGAAGACGTTCCGGCGCCGCGACGACACCGACATCACCGAAGTGCAGTGCCTGCCGGACCTGAACGATCACCTACCGGCCACTCAGTCGAAGAAGCTCGTGAAGTAGAGGAGCATCGATGACGCGCTCAATCCTCGCCTGCACGCTCGTGCTCGCGGCCGCGATGGCCGCGTCGCTCGAGGCCCATCACTCGCCGGTCATGTTCGATCGCAGCGCCCGCAAGACGCTGGTCGGCACGGTCGTCGAATTCGTCTGGACGAATCCACACGCCTCTTTCGCGCTAGACGTCCCCAACGAAAAAGGGAGCACGGATCGATGGGGCGTCGAACTGGGCAGCCCCAACTCGCTGGCGCGAAACGGATGGCGATCGTCCATCCTCAAGCCGGGCGACAAGGTGACCGTCGTCGTCAACCCACTCAAGAGCGGCGAGTTCGGTGGGATTTTCGTCTCGATCACGCTCGCCGACGGCCGCACACTCGGAGGCCGCCCGACCGACTAGCTTGGTCCTGGGTCCTTGGTTCTTGGTGCTTGGTCCGTCCTTGGTCCTTGGTCCGTCCTTGGTCCTTGGTCCGAGGTCCTCTGGCGGTCGATTCCCATGGACCAAGTTTCATCCACGCGTCGGCGCGTGCATCGTGGCGACGACGACGGTCAGGTCGTCGTGCTGCTCGGCGCCGGCGGTCCATTCACGCATCCGGGTCGCAATCCGCACGGACACGTCATCGGCCGGTGTCCCGCACACATCGCGAAGCAGATCCTTGAGCCGATCTTCGCCGAACTCCTCGCCGTCGGTGCGGCGGGCTTCGGTCACGCCGTCGGTGAACGCGACCAGGAGATCGCCGGGGCGGAGATCGATTTCCGCATCCTCGTACGGGACGTCCGGGAACAAGCCAAGCACCGTGCCGCCGGTGCCGAGCTCCATCAGCTCGACACGCTCCTCGATTCGGCGCACGAGATACGGCGGGTTGTGGCCAGCATTCACGTATCGCAGGCGCCGGCCATCCGGCTCGAGCTGCGCGTAGAAGAAGGTCGCGTAGTTGCTGCCACCGGTGGACCGGTGCAGGAACCGGTTCATCCTGGACGCGAGCTGCGACGGCGTGATTCCGCTTTCCACCGAGATGACGCGCAGCGACGCCTGCACGACTGACGTCAGCAGTGCGGCAGCAATCCCTTTGCCGGCGACGTCGGCAATCGCAACGCCGATGCGGCCGTCGCCGACGTCGACGAAGTCGTAGAAGTCACCGCCGACGCTGCGCGCGGGCATCGTGTACGCGGCGAAGCTGGCCGCGGACGCGGCCGGCGGCTGTGGCGGCAGCAGCCGGCGCTGCACTTCCGCCGCCAGCGCCAGATCGCGCCGCACTTTCTCTTGCTCCATCGCGCGATCGTTCAGCCGCGCGTTCTCGATCATCAGCGCGAACAGCTCGGCCGCACTGCCCAGCACCTGTTTGTCGGAGTCGGTGAAGGCGTCGCGGCCCTCTGGCGGTCCCAGCAGCAGTACGCCGACGATCTCGCGTCTGGTGCGTAGCGCGACCGCGAGCCGGGCATCGCTTGCCTTGAGCCGCTCGACCTCGGCGACGTGCTCCGGCCGGAATTCTCTGGCCCATTTCGACCAGGCATCGAAATCCGAGGGCTGCAGCGGCAGCGGATGCGGGTAATGCGTCAGCCGGTTGATCAGGATCCCACGCGACGAAATGACGCAGTCGCCGCCGCGATACTCCTCCTTGGACACTTTCTCGAGCAGCAGGATGAACTGCGCGCCGACACGCTGACGCAGCGCAGGCAGCGCGACATGCAGCGCCTCGGGAAACGACGCCGCGCGCTGCACCAGACCGGTGAATTCGCCGATCATCGAGAGCGACGGTACCGCCGAGCGCTCACGCGACGGCGTGATCACACGCAGGGCTCGGCGCACGTTGCCGCGCGCGCTCTGCCACACGGATTCGGGCTGATCGCGAATCGCCAGCATCGGAGGCAGCATCGCCGCACGCAGCGCCGGCATCGCCGCTGCGCTCAGCACGGCGAGCGCGAGACCAGTCCCGGCCGTGGCGATCGTTGGCGCGTCGAACGCATGGACGCCAAAGATCTCTGCCTCGACGAGCCGTCTGAGCGCCCACGCGCCCGGCACCGCGATCAGCGTTCCGGCGACGATCATCGAGAGGGCATCTCTGACGACGACCCAGACCGCCGAGGTACGGGTCGCTCCGAGCGCGAGGCGCACGCCGATCTCGCGCGTCCGCTGCGTCGCGACGAACGCCATTACGCCGTACACGCCGATGATGCAGATCAGCAAGGCGGTTGCGCCGAAGCCGCTCGACAGCGTCGCCAGCGCCCGTTCCGTCCACAACGATCGCTCGATCTGGTCGTCGAACGTCGTCGGCTCGACCGCGAGCGCTGGATCGACCGCCGCGACCGTCCGCCGGATCGACGCGAACGCCGATTCAGGGGTTCCTCGCACGCGCGCGTAAAAGGCACCGTTCTCCGACTGGTTGTCCCAGAAGCACATGAAGATCTGCTCGAGACCTTCGTCGCGGAGGTCGCGGCGGCTCAGCTCCTCGCGGACAACGCCGATGATCTCGATGTTGGTCTGGGTGTCGACGCGGCTGCCCAGGCCGATGCGGGCGCCGACTGGATTGCGGTCGCCGAAGTAGCGTCGCGCGAAATTCTGGTTGACGATGACCGTCCGGTAGGGGCCTGGCGGCGTGCCCGGTGCCCGTACGTCGCGCGCGTCGAAATCGCGTCCGGCCGTCACCCGCACGCCAAGCGTCGAGAAGAACCCGGGGCTGACGCGCATGCGGTGAACGGGCCGATCACTGACCTTCCGTTCCTCCGCCTGGATCGTGACGCTTCCCGCCGTGATGCCGCCATTGAGCATCTGCGTGTTGCCGACGCCGGCCCGCTCGACTTCAGGGAGTTCCTGCAGTCTCCGGAACACCTCGCGCATGACGCGTTCGCTGTCGTCGTAGCTGTATCCGATGGACGGCGGATCGAGGCTGAACATCAGCAGGTTGTCCGTCGCGAATCCCGGGCCCTTCGCCTGCAGACGAGCCAGCGTCTGCACGAACAGCCCCGCCCCCATCAGCAGGAGCAGCGCGAGCGCGATCTGGCCGGCAACGAGCAGCTTGCGCAGCCGAACCCCGCCGGCGAAGAGATTCGAGCGGTCGGCAAGCGCCGCACTCAGCTGAAGGCGGCCGACCTGAAACACCGGTGCGAGGCCGCAGAGCGCTGCGGTCGCGACGCTGATGACGATGGCAAACGTCAACACGCGAACGTCGACGCCGGCATTGAGATTGGACGCCTGCGGCACGAACGAGCGGAGCGCGCGCGATACAAGCGGCGCCGTCAGCACGCCAAGGGCGCCTCCCGCCAGCGCGACCAGCAGGCTTTCGACGAGCAGCTGCCGGGCGATGCGTCCGCGCGACGCCCCGATCGCCAGGCGCGTCGTCAGCTCACGCACACGAGTCGCGCCGCGAGCGAGCAGCAGCCCCGCGACGTTGAGGGACGCGAGCAGCAGCAGAATCAGCGTGCCGCCCATCAACACTTGGAGGGGACGAGAGAGGGCGACGCGCAGCCCGGAGATGCCGCGCGACGCCGAGGAGACGTCGATGGTCGACGCCAGGAAACTGCGCCGCTGCGCCTCGGTAATGTTCGGAAAGCCCTCGCGCCGCGTGTCGGCGTCGAGCGTCGCCTTGAACCATGGCTGCAGCCCTGTTCGCGCCTGTTCGAGAGTCACGCCAGGCTTGAGACGTCCGATCACGTGCATCCAATGGACGCGGCGATCGAACAGGCCGTCCCAATCCGGCGTCGCCAGCCGCTTCATCATCGCCGGGATCCACACCGAGGCCGCGTCGCCCACGTCCATGCCGCGAAAGCTCGCCGGCGCGACGCCGATCACGGTCAACGGGTTGTTGTTGATCAGCACCCGGCGTCCAACGATGTCGCGCGGCGAGCCGAGGCGATTGGTCCAGTAGTCGTACGAGAGCACGGCCACCGGATGGGCCAGGGGCTGCAGATCGTCCGACGGCGCGATCAGGCGGCCCATCAGCGGCTGCACTCCGAGCACCTGGAAGTACGAGCCCGAGACGATCTCGGCCGTGACTTCCTCGTGCTCGCGTCCGGTCGAGATGTTCACGCCCAACGGATGACGGCAGACGACGCCGTCGAAGAATCGATCCTGTGTCTGCAGGTCGCGGCACAACGGGTAGGACATCAGGCTGCCGGAGCCGTATTCGACACCGATTTTCGAGCCGTTCCAGTCCAAGAGGACGAGGCGTTCCGGCTCGCTCACCGCGAGCGCGCGAAGCAGGACCTGATCGAGCAGCGAGAAGATGCCGGCGCTGGCGCCGATGCCCAATGCCAGCGACAGCAGGGCTGTGGCGGTGAAACCAGGGTGTCGGCGGAGGGTGCGAAGCCCATAGCCGACGTCGCGGGCGAAGTCATCGAGCCATGGCGCAGTCGGTTGATTGCGCGGCGGTTCCATCGTGTGGCGGCCTAATCTTCCGACGCGTCGCACCGCACGGTCAATCAATCGCTGGATCGCCGGCGAAACGGACGTCGCCAGTGAATTCGCCCGGTTTCACGCGGCGACGATCAGGCTAATTCGACCTCGACGATACATCGCGGATCAGTCATCCTGAATTCATGCAGAGGATTGCGGTCGTTCTCGTCCTGCCGCTCGTGCTCCTGTCGACCACGACCGTGCGGGCGCAAGACACCGCTCCGCAGAGGAAAGAGCTCGAGGACATTCTTCTGCTCCAGGCGAAGAAGAATCTGAGCCTTCCGTTTCGCGACGCACCGATGCCGTGCTTCGCGCCGTGGATCACGGCGGATGACGACAATCTCGTACGGAACGTCTCGCCCAGCGGATTGAACGCGGGGCTGCGACCGGGCGATGTGCTGCGCAAAGTCGGCGCGCAGGTGCTCGACGGCTCGACCCAGTACGAGTGGCAGATGGCGATGACGCGGATGGCGTCCGGCCTGACGTCGTTCTTCATCGAGGTCACCCGCAGCGGCAAGCCCGTCACGCTCACGCTGCCGTGTCAGGCCCCGATCGCGCAGCGTCTGTTTGAAGCCGAACGCCGCATGCTGACCGCGGTGGTGCAGCGCAACTGGAACGCGTGTCTGACCTCCGGCGCGATAGTCATCGACGCGTACGCCACACCCGTCTCTGAGGTCTACTCGCGCATGAAGTCGTGCGGGACGATGGCCGATGTGGACGACAAGGAGGCAGCGGAGTACATCTTCGACCACGCGCTCGCGCTGACACTCGAGAGCCAGGCGCTCAACCCGAAACCTCAGGATCTCATCGAGGGCGTGCGCGATGCGCTGCGACAGCTGGATGTCGTCCGAGTGGCCGGCGGCGAAGACTACGCGTCCAAACTCCGCGCGGCGATGTCCGACGTGGGCATGAGCGTGCCGGCGGCCTCATCGTCACCGCGACGTTAACGGAGCTTAGGCATCGCGCAGCGTGATCATCGGATCCACACGCGCGGCAGCCATTGCCGGAACGGCGCTCGCCAGCAGCGCCGCCGACATGACGACGACCGCCGCTCCGACGACGGTGATCAGGTCGAACGGTGATACGCCGAAGATGAACCCGCGCAAGGCGAGCCCACCGAGCAGGCCTGCGCCCAAACCGCAGGCGAGCCCGCTGACGGTGAGCCGCGCGGTCCCTCCCACGATGACGCGCACGATATCCGTTGTCGTGGCGCCAAGCGCTTTGCGGACGCCGATTTCTCGCGTGCGTTGCACGACGGCAAACGAGATCAGACCGTACACGCCAAGTGCGGACAGGAAGATCGCCAGCACGCCAAACGCCGCCGTAGCCGCCGCGCCGATTCGTGCCGGCAGGACCGCGACCGCCACGGCCTCCGTCATCGGTTCGATTTCAATTGCGACTTCAGGCGCGAGCCGCTGCATCTCGCGCACGACGACAGCGGCTGTCGCCGCCGGATCGGCGGTGCGTGCGTGTAGCGTGACCTCCCACGACGCGTGCTGTTGCATCGGCAGGTAGACCGTAGGGGCAATGGTCTCGCCGAGCGTGAAGTACTTGCTGTCCCGGACCACGCCGATCACCTCGACCGGCTGCCGGTCCTGGAACATCCGCTTGCCGAGTGCGTTGCTGTTCCAGAACTGTCGCGCCAGCGTTTCGTTGACAATGACGACCCGCGGTGCTCCGTCGCGATCCTCAAACGTGAAATCGCGGCCCGACACGAACGGGATGCGCATGGTCGCGAACCAGCCCGGCGTCAACGTATT
Organism: Vicinamibacterales bacterium; assembly: GCA_035649395.1. Lineage (GTDB taxonomy): Bacteria > Acidobacteriota > Vicinamibacteria > Vicinamibacterales > UBA2999 > Gp6-AA40. The sequence goes on along the minus strand of DASRJR010000442.1, from coordinate 6,926 downwards.
CGCGGTGACCCGGCGGGGGCTGATCTGCCCGCTTGGCTCGGTAATCGCCACGTAGAACTCCTCGCGGCCTCGCATCGACAGCGGCACGATTTTCGATATTCCCGCAGACTGCACGCCGGGCGATTCGCGAACGCGCCGTTGCAGTTCCATCAGCACGTCCTGAACGCGCGCCTCGCTGCCGCGTTCGACGGCCACTCCAGCCAGCAGCACACCTTGCGGATCGAATCCAGGGTCGACATCGGTGATGTGTGTGAGGCTTCGGACGAACAAGCCACTCCACAGCAGCAACGCGGCCGAGGCCGCGACTTGCCCGACGACGAGCGTGCGGCGCAGCCGCTGACGGCCAGTCGAGCCCGCGTACAAGTCCTTGAGTGACGACACGACATCGAACCGCGACGCACCGCGCGCGGGCGCCAGGCCAAACACCAGCGTCGTGGCCATCGTCAGAACCGCCGCGTAGGCGAGGACACGAGCATCGAGTCCCAGATCGAATACCGGCCCGAACGACAGTGACGTCAGCCGCGCGTTCACGGATGCTCCGAGCCAGCTCGCCAGCAGCACGCCGGCGGCACCACCGGCAACGGCCAGCACCAGACTCTCGGTCAGCAGCTGCCGAACCAGACGGCCACGGCCGGCGCCAAGCGCAAGCCGCAGCGCGATCTCATGACGTCGCGCCGCCGCGCGTCCGATCAGCAGTCCAGCGATGTTGGCGCACCCGATCAGCAGCACGAGCCCCGACACGACCGCCAACACGCCAACGAACGCGAACACCGGGAGCAGCGTTCTCACCATGCCCTCGAACGCACGAATACCCTGCACGGGAAACACGCTCACGCGAACGAACGACTCGTGGATGTCCGGATGCGCCGCCCGAAGCTGTTGTGCGAGGATCGTCAACGCGGCCGCCGCCTGCGCACGTGTCACGCCTGGTCGCAGCCGTCCGGCCACCTCGAACTCCCATTCGGCCCGGTCGCGGAAGATCGCATCGGTGGCTGTGGTGTCGGCCGCAAACCAGAAATCCTCGGACGCTCCGGGTGGGTCGACCCCGCGAAAGTGAGCCGGCATGATCCCGATCACCTCGTAGGGCCGGCCGCCGAGCGTCAGCACTCGTCCGACGATGGAGCGATCGCCGCCAAACCGCGTCCGCCAGAGACGATCCGAGACGACAAGCAGATCGCGCCGCGAGTCGGACGGACTGTAGGTGCGGCCGATCGTCGGTGCCACGCCGAGTACGGCAAAGAAGTTCTCAGAGGTCTGTTGTCCCGTGAGTCGCGCCGGGCGGTCGCCGGTGGCCAGGCCGAGCACCAGTCGCCGAAACGCGATCATGTCAATGAACACGCTGTTCGAGCGGCGAATATCCTGGTAGTTCGGCCACGCCATCTCCGTCGCGCCGGCCTTGATTCGCGCGAGTTGGTCGGGCGCGGCGACCGGCAGCGGCTTGAACATGAGCGCGTTGACGATCGCGAAGATCGCCGTGTTGGCAGCAATGGCAACCGCCAGCGTCGCGATCGAGGCCGCCGCAAAACCGGGGCTGCGAACGATGAGCCGCAGCCCAAACCCGATGTCCTGTCGCGCCTCCTCGACCAGGCCGGTGACCCGGCGACGCCGCTCGAGGCGATCGCCGAGCACCGCACACCCGCGCTCGCCGGTGCCTGCATCGCCGAATTCGCGACCAGCCTGGGCGCGCGCCTCCGCCTCGCTCAGGCCGAAGCGCCTCAGCTCCTCGGTCCGCATGTCGAGGTGAAACTGAAACTCCTCGCGGATGTCGTTGCGCACGTCGTCGCGCCTGCGGAACGGAAACCGGAAGGCCCGCTTGATCGCTCGACGCTTCATCGCCGCACCCTCACGCCGTTTCGATGACGTTGAAAATTGCTTCGGCGTATCGCTTCCACGCCGAGACTTCGGCCCGCAGCTGCCGCTTTCCTTCCGCCGTCAGCTCGTAGAACTTCGCGCGCCGGTTGTTCTCCGAGAGCCCCCACTCCGAGTCGATCCATCCGCGGTCCTCGAGGCGATGCAGCGCCTGATAGAGCGCCGCATCCTCGAGCTTCAGCACGGCGTGCGTGCGTTGGCGCACCCAGCGAGAGACCTCGTAGCCGTGCGCAGGCCCCTGTTGGAGCGCGCGCAGAATCAGCAGATCGACGGTGCCTTGCATCAGGGCCAGCGTGCTGTGGCTCATGTTCCACTCACATTGTGAGTGGAAGGCAGGCCCGACTGCAAGCAGGCGTCACACGTGGACCGGAACGACGATCCAGTAGACTGGCTCGGGAACTCGAATGAGCACGCCGCTCGAGGACTACGCGCTCATCGGCGACTGTGAGACTGCCGCGCTCGTGTCGCGCCGCGGATCGATCGACTGGTTGTGCTGGCCGAGGTTCGATTCGTGCGCCTGCTTCGCCGCCCTGCTCGGCGGACCCGAGCACGGACGATGGGTGATCGAACCGATCGACGATGAGGCGCGGCCACGCCGCCGCTATCGCGATGCGACGCTGATCCTCGAAACGCAATTCGAAAGTGCCGACGCCGCCGCAACCCTGATCGACTTCATGCCGCCCCGCGGTCGGAATTCCGATGTCGTCCGGCTCGTGAGAGGCGATCGCGGCCGCATGAGGATGCGTCTGGAGTTGATCCTGCGGTTCGACTACGGCCATTCCATACCGTGGGTCAACCGATTGCCGGATGGCACGTGGAGAGCGATCGCCGGCCCCGACATGGCCGTGTTGCACACGCCCGTCGAGTTGCGCGGCAAGGATCTCACCACGGTCGCGGAGTTCGAGGTCGCTGCAGGCGACACGATCTCCTTCGTTCTCTCGCACGGCGCCTCACACCTGCCACCGCCGGACGAAATCGACCCGCTCGCTGCGCTCGAGGAGACGGTGGAGTTCTGGACGAAGTGGGGTGAACGCGGCAAGTCTGACGGCGAGTGGCTCGCCCTGAGCGAGCGAAGCGAGCCGAAGTGGTCCGATGCCGTCACCCGATCGCTCGTGACGCTCAAGGCGCTGACCTACGAGCCCACGGGCGGCATCGTCGCCGCACCCACGACGTCGATTCCGGAGCACCTTGGCGGCGCCCGCAACTGGGACTATCGCTTCTGCTGGCTTCGTGACGCGACGCTCACGCTGCTCGCGCTGATGAACGCCGGCTACTACGACGAAGCCGGCGCCTGGCGCGACTGGTTGCTTCGCGCCGCCGCCGGCGCGCCCTCGCAAGTGCAAATCATGTACGGCATCGCCGGCGAGCGAAGCCTGCCGGAGCTGGAACTGCCCTGGCTCACCGGGTATGAAGGGTCGCGACCCGTTCGCATCGGCAACGCCGCGCATGGGCAGCTTCAGCTCGATGTGTTCGGCGAGGTGATGGACGTGCTGCATCAGGCCCGCGAGGGCGGGTTGCAATCGCGCGAGGCCGACTGGGCGTTCCAGCGCGCGCTGCTCGCGCACCTCGAGGACATCTGGGCGCAACCGGATCAGGGCCTGTGGGAGATGCGCGGTGCGCCGCAACATTTCACCTACTCCAAGGTGATGGCGTGGGTCGCACTCGATCGCGGAATCAGAAACGCCGAGGCGCTCCGAATCGATGGTCCGCTGGATCGCTGGCGCGCGCTCCGTGCGCGGATCCACGACGAAGTCTGCGCGCGCGCGTTCGACCGCAGTCGCGGCGCCTTCGTCCAGGCATACGGGTCGTCCGAGCTCGACGCCAGCCTCTTGTTGATGCCGACCACCGGGTTTCTGCCAGCATCCGATGCACGAATTCGCGGCACCATCGAGGCGATCGAACGCGAGCTGGTCGTCGACGGCTTCGTGATGCGCTACAACACCCACACGACAGACGATGGCCTGCCGCCAGGTGAGGGCGCGTTTCTCGCTTGTACCTTCTGGCTAGCGGACGCCTTGGCCCTGATCGGACGGGGCGACGATGCGCGACGCCTGTTCGAGCGCTTGCTCGCGCTGCGAACTGATCTGGGACTGCTGTCGGAAGAGTACGACGTGCACGCGAAGCGGCTGGTCGGCAACTTCCCCCAGGCGTATTCCCACATCGCCCTGGTGACGACCGCGCACAACCTGGGCCGCGTCGAGAAACCGGCGCGCCAGCGAGCCTCGTAGCCACCTGCTGATCGATCACATCGCTGCGGCCGACCAGAACTGAACTCCGAGCGCGACACGGAAACCTGCGGGTTACTCCTTCAGCGATCCCGCTTCGTGGATCTGTTATTGCTTCACGGGGACCCGTTCGTGTGAACGCATAGACGCGATCGACCTCGCATCCGTGCGGATCAAGCGATCGACGCGGAATCCGATCAGCACACCGTGCGCCGTGATGCGCGCTCGTGGGACGCGCGTCGTCCGGCGCCGAACACCTGGGAGTTGTCGTGATGCGACCGATCTGTCATGCCGTACTGACGCTGACGCTGACGCTGTTGCTTCCATGCGAGGCGGTGGCGCAGCAGCGTGATGCCGCCGCATCCAACCTGTTTGGCATCGAGCCGGGTGCGTACCCCGTCGGGTTCCAACTGCTCGATGAGCAGGACCCGTCGCGGCTGATTCCCGGCGGCAGCGGCTCGACGGCTCACGCGCGCCCGATGCGAATCTACGTGTGGTATCCAGCCGCGCGATTCGGGCAACCCATGCGCTTCGGCCGATACGCGGCGCTCGCTGACGATGATGTTTGGCCAGCGGCGGTCGCCGGAGGTCTACGCGACAGACTGAAATATGCGGGTCAGCCGCTCGCCCGTTCACTTCCGCCCGCCGCGTTTGCGGCGCTGCTGCAGCGGCCCGTCCTTGCCGTCGAGAATGCCGCACCGGCAAAGGCGCGGTTTCCATTGATCGTGATCGGTCAGGGGATCTGGTTCGAGTCTCCGCTCGCCCTCGCCGCGTTGTCGGAGTATCTCGCCGGGCGTGGCTTCGTCGTCGCGACGGCCCCACTGGTCGGGACGGCTTCACCAATTGTCAAAGTCGATCGACAGGACCTCGAGACGGAAGTGCGCGATATGGAGTTCGTCATCGCACGCGCGCGCCGATTACCCTTCGTCAACCCAGACACGCTTGGAGTCCTGGGCTTCGATCTGGGCGGCATGGCGGGGTTGCTCCTGACGATGCGTAATCCCGACGTCGATGCCTTCGTGAGCCTCGGCTCGGACATCCTGTTCGACCACCCGTCGGGTCTGCCGAAGATCGCAGCAGACTACAATCCGCGAGCGCTCCGCGTGCCGTGGCTGCACACCACTCCGGCATTCCTGGCAACACGACCGACCGGCTCGAAATCGGAATCGCTGTTCGATCAGGCTGCCTACTCGGAGCGCTTCCTGCTTGTCCCCGACGCGATCGCTCACGCGGATTTCACCAGCTACGCCCTCGTCGACGGGCGAAGCGCGGTGCCGATTTACTGGGCGGCATCGGCGCCTGGCGACGCCGAACGTCACCGGTTGGTCAGCAAGTACGTCTTCAACTTCTTCGCCGCGTTCCTCGCGGGGAACGCCGAGGGCCGCGCGTTCCTCGCGCGGACGCCCGACCAACCCAAAGGCCCGAACATCACGCTCGAGCATCGACCAGCGGCTCGAGCCTCAATCAGCTACGACGCATTCGTGCAAGCCGTGATCGCCGGCCGAGCCACCGAGGCGATCGACGAGCTCCGAGCCGCCGCGGCCGTGGAGCCGAATCACATTCTGCTTCGAGAGTTTTCACTCGACAGAGTGGTCACGAGTCTGACGCTCACCTGGGGCCTGGTCCGAGAGGCGATTCCCGTGCTGGAATTCTGGGTCGAACGCTACCCCGCCTCAGCGCGAGCGCTGTCGATCCTGGGAGAGTCTCACATCCTTCTCGGCAACAATCGCGCGGCGATTGAGGTGTTCTCCAACTACGTCACGCAGTATCCGAACGACGCGCGAGCGCAATCGAGACTGGAGTGGCTGCGCAGCCGTCAGGACGGTGCCAATAGGTAACGTCCATCGCCTAATCCTCCGGTAGGACCTGCGGATTCCAGACCACTTCCCACAGGTGCCCATCGGGATCCTGGAAGTAGCCGCCGTAGCCGCCCCAGAACGTCGGCGCGGCGCGCTTGATGATTCGCGCGCCGGCCCGCTCGGCCTGCGCCATCACCGCGTCGACCTCGTCTTTCGTTCTGACGTTGTGACCGAGGGTGAACTCGGTCGCGCTCGCTGGCGATTTGGGAAGCGTGGAGTCGTGGGCGATGTTGTCTCGCGCCCAGAGCGCGAGCTTGACCCCGCCTTGCAGGTCGAAGAAGGCGACCGCCCCGTGTTCGTACTCCTGGCCGATGATGCCCTGCGTCGCGAAGCCGAGCCCGTCGCGGTAGAACGCGAGCGCCCGCTCGAGATCGTCGACGCCAATCGTCAGCACGGCCACTCTCGGTTTCATCGTCACCCTCTTGAAGGCCCCAGGGCCCAGGGCCCAGGCCTCAGGCCTGAGGCCTCTTCTCGTGGCAGACACCATCTCCAGAGCCAGTCGGTCGCCAGCCACAGCAGCGTCCCCGAGAAGTGTTGCCCAATCGGACGGACCCGCGTGTTCTGAAACGCGGCGAGCTGCCAGCGGCCGTCGCGTCGGACCGCCACGAGCGTTTGAATCGAATCGCGCTCAGGCGCCGGTTGATGCTTGCCGCGAGGAATGGTGCCGCCGCGCGCGTGCACCACCGCCACGTCCGCGGCAACGAATCGGATGTCGGTGACGTCACCCGTCAGCCGCGTTCCCCTGAGATGAGTCCTGAACAGCGGCTCGTGAAATCGCACGATCTCATCGCGGCCGTGGAATCGCGTGCCGTCGAACGCCACGAAGTCGGCGTCACCGGTAAACGGTGCGGCAAAGGCGGCGGCGCTGCCGCGATTCCAGCCGTCCATGACCGCGAGATACAACGCTCGCACGTGCTCGCCTTCGGAGGTGTCGCTTCGAGTGCCGTGAATCTGCATGGCGCGTCTCCTTGCT
>DASRJR010000441.1:0-3149 GCA_035649395.1 Vicinamibacterales bacterium | reverse complement strand
GACACGACCGAGGTGTGGCGCTCCGTCGATGGTGTCAACTGGACGCTGATCTCAACAGGATTGCCGCCGACTACCTGGACGCCTTCCATGGCGGCAACCGTCTTCGACAACGCGATGTGGATCGTGATCAATGGACAAAGTTTTTCCTCTACGGATGGCATCACGTGGACGCCGCGCTCGGCCGTCGCCGCGATTGCTGGCGGCGTGCCGCGCGAATACGCATCTCTCACCGCGTACGACAACAAGCTCTGGTACATCGGCGGCGCCAGCGTAGTAACGGTCAATCCCGGCCCGCCGGCGACGTTCGCCAGGGTTGCGCAGAACGACATCTGGAACTCAGACGACGGCATCACTTGGACGCTCGTCACCTCGAACAAATTCTCTGCCCGCCAGCAGCACGCCGCGTTCGTGCTCAACAATCGCCTGTGGGTTTTCGGCGGGCAGTTCGTCAACGGCGGCCCGCCGGGACCGCCGCCCAACGACGCCTGGTCGACGGCCGACGGTGTGAACTGGACGCAGCAGGCGCTCAACACTGAAATCGAGCGGAGCTGGCTGCAAGGCGTCGTCCAGCAGACGAATCGCGTCACGTTCATCGGCGGCGTGCTGCGCGCGTACTCGAACAAGGTGTGGACGACGACGACCGGCGAGAGTTGGACCGAGCTCGCGCCGTTCGACTACGCGCCGAACCTGCTGAGTCGCGGTGTCGCATTCAACGGAGCGATGTGGGTGATCGGCGGCGGCCGCCTGGACGGCGTCGATACCAACGACATCTGGCGCAGCTTCGACGGCTTGTTGTGGTCGCGCGTGACGCCGGCAGGTCCCGTCTTCAGTCCGCGCGACAGCCATCGGGTGCTCGTCTTCAACAACCGGATGTGGGTGATCGGCGGTTGGGACTTCTTCAGCGCAGAAGGCGGCAACGAAGTCTTCAACAATGAAGTGTGGTCGAGCGCGGACGGTGTGACGTGGACGCAGCACACGCTGATCGGACCGGCCTTCGCCCCGCGCGCCGGGCATGAGGCGGTCGTGTTCCAGGGCAAGATGTGGATCGTCGGCGGCACCGACGGCAACCAGCGGTACAACGACGTGTGGTCGTCCACCGACGGCGCGCACTGGGTTCAGGAGCTGCAGGCAGCCCCGTTCACGCCGCGTTACACACACTCGCTGCTCGTGTTCAACAATGAGTTGTACCTGTTCGCCGGCAGCGGCACGCCGAACGGCACGACTCCATCAACGGGCTTGCAGGAAACATGGCACTCGATCGATGGCCGCACCTGGGTGCAGCTCGCGGCGCCACCGTTTGCGGCGCGCATGGAAACGGCCGCAACGGTGTTCGACGGCCGCATGTACGTGATAGGCGGCCACAGCAACGATGACTACTTCGCAGGCACGCGCTACAACGACGTATGGTCGACGACCGATGGAGTGACATGGCGGCCGGATACGTCGCAAGCGCCGTTCAGCCGGCGCTATAGCTCAGTCCTGCTCGACTACAAGAACAGGCTCTATCTCATCGGCGGCTTCAGCATCTCGCGCATGCACGATGTCTGGCGTTCAGAAGACGGCCGTGTCTGGAACGCCGCCTTCAGTCACCCGATCAGCCCGCCCTGACGCCGTGGTTGCTTCGCGCGCCAGAAAACCAGCAACGCCAGGCCACTGAGCATCAGCAAGCCGGTATTCGGTTCCGGCACCGACGTGGTCTCGCGCGAAGTCCGGTAATCGCCCGAGAGGTCGGCGTAGCTGTAGAACTCGCCGCCATCGAATGGATAGCGAAACCCGATCAACGGTGCCGAGCCAGGCTTGGGTGCTGCGTCGGGTGTCACTTGCATGAAGAGGCCGAACAGCGAACCTGCGCCGCCGGCGATGGTCGGACCCGTGCCAGTGAGCTGCAGTCCATAAGACTGGACCGGATTGCCCGGCCCAATCATGTAGGTGTACGTGTAGACGCGACCGGCATCGAGCAACCACTCCAGTGAGCCCATGCGCACCCAGCCGGAAATCGGTGCGACGTCGAAGTCGTTGACCAACGCAGCGTCGTCGACCAAACCGGAATCGTCGAAGGTCACGTCGAACGAAGCGGTCGTGCCGATCGGAAAATCGTTCAGCACATTGTTGAAGAAGCCGCTCGATCCGGAAACCGTGCCATTGAACGTCGCGCGAACGGGAACCGCCGAGGCGAGTTGCGGCACGGTGCACGCGATTGCGGCAACGAGCAGTGGCATGAGCTTTTGCATGACGAACTCCTGGTGAATGCGCGCTTCGATCTTGATGCGCGCCCAGGACTGCCACTACCCAGGATCAGGGGTGTCGACGGATTTGTCAGTCGCCGGGCTCCATGCCCTGAGCCTTGATTACGGCCAGCGCCCGCGGACTCGCGAGAAAACGCAGCAGCTCGCGTGCGGCATCCGGCGCTTTCGAGTCGGTGCTGACTGCGCCGACGAACACTATGTAATGCTGGATCTCCGGCGGCAGCGGGCCGACGAAGTCGACGCCGGGCGTCGTGAGAATCTGCGTGCTCACGACCATGCCGAGCTCGATCTCGCCTTTCGCGACCAGCTCCGAAACGATGTCGGCCTCGGGTCGCGTGACTTTCGGCTTAATGCTCGCCGCGATTCCCATGCGCTCGAACAAGCCCTGCAAGTACAGGCCACTGCCGATTTGCAGATACGCGATGGATTTGGCATCCAGCACTGCGCGCTTGAATGCTTCGACGGAGCTGATGTCCGGCTTGCGCGCGCCTTTGCGCACTTCGACACCAATGCCCGATTTCGCGAACGTGGCGCGCGTGTCCTCGATGAGCTCGCCCTCCCGGACCAGCGCGTCGATCGGTCCCGCCGTGCTGATCAACAGGTCGAACGGCTCGCCGGCTCTGACACGCTTCAGGAACGGATCCGGCAGATCAGCAGTGATCGCGAGCTTGTGGCCGGTGGCGCGCTCGAACTCCGGACCGATCTCCGCGAGCACAGTCGCGCCGACGCGCGCTGTCCAGACTTGCAGCTCCGCGGCACTCCCGATGGGCTGAGCAAGCAGCAGGAGCAGACCGAGCATCACTGCAGAAGATCGGGCGTCCATGCAGGGATTGTGGCAGACATTTCGTCACGATTGCTCACAGCGGCTTGCCCGCCGCTGCGTACGCTCCGAGCATGCAACCG
>DASRJR010000440.1:0-13152 GCA_035649395.1 Vicinamibacterales bacterium | reverse complement strand
GGATCAGCGCCGCAATCCAGGTTGCACCCCGTCCGCGGAAAGGGACGATCCCACCTGCGCGTCTGACCATCCACTTCTTCTTCTGCCCACAGCGGACTTCGGGCGACAGAAGGAGGCGTGTGATGTCGTCAGATCTCCCATTGCGTCCCAACCTCGAATATCTCAAGAAGCGAGCCGAGGAACGGCTGCGTGAGCTCCAGCAAAGGGACCCGGCAGCGAAGCTCGCCGACGCACAGCACGCGATCGCACGGGAGTTCGGGTTTCTGAACTGGTCTCAGCTCAAAGCCTCGGTCGGCGCGGCAGCGAGTGTTCCCGATCCGGCGACCGCGACGCCGCCGGCAGCGTCGGTGTTCGCGCGCTTCACGACGCGAGCCAAGCAGGCGCTGTTCTTCTCGCGATTCGAGGCGGGCGAGTTCGGCCATCCGTCGATCGACCCCGAGCACGTGCTCCTCGGAATGGTACGCGCGCGGTTCGGCGCGGCTCGGCTCTACGCGAAGAGCGGTCTGTCGCTCGAGCGAATCCGCGCCGACGTCAGCGCCCGGCGACACGCGAGCGAGCCGTTATCGATCGCCGTGATCATCGCGTTCAGCGACGAGACGAAACGTGCGGTGCAATTCGCCACCGAAGAAGCCGATCGGCGGCATCACGATGCCATCGGCACGCCTCATTTGCTGCTGGGTCTGCTGCACGACGAGCGCTCGATCGCCTCGGCGATCCTGCGTGACAACGGCGTGACGCTCGAACACGTTCGAGAGGTGATTCAGGATCTCATCGACGAGGAGACGAGCGCGTAGAGGCAGCCGCCTACTTGCCGACGAGGCGCGGGACGTCCTTCTCGTTCTCGAGACACGCGTACTCGAGCAGATCGGTATCGAGCGCCAGGTGCTGATTGACGTTGACGGTCCACGGCTTCGTGTAGGCTTTCGGATCGTCGATCGTCACCTGCACCTGCAGCGTGCCGTAGTTCGGGCGGCGGAACCGCTCGGTCATCTTCGCCTGGTCGGTCAACGGGCTGCCGAAGAAGTCGGCCCAGAGGCCGTCGCGAAGACCGACGGTCTGTACGACGAGGGTGTCGCCGTCCCATGTGCCGACCGAGTAGCCGTACCACGCCGGCTGCGGATCGGCGGGTAGTGGCCGTCCGTCGAGGTAAATCTGCCGGAACTCCATGTTCCGTTCGTGCAGGATCACGAGCAGGCCCGGTTGCTGCAGGATCTTCTTCGGCAGCGGATGCGCCATCATCTGCAGCGGGCCGATCGGCAGGCAGCGGGCGTCTGGATTGTCCTTGGCGTTGTCCTCCTTGCGCCGCTTGGCCAGATCAGCCGCCCACGGCTGATAGGGCGGTGGGGAGCCGTTGAGTCCGTGCCGCAGATCGAAGAAGACTGTTCTCGGCGCCCCGCCGGTGCCTTCGCTGCCGGGCGGTCCCACGCCGTCGTTGTTCCAGACGCCGGACAGATCCGGCTTGCCATCGGCGGTTCGCGGGGCACGGGCGGTGAGGTTCGGCTTTCCGTCTTTCGTTCGGGGTACACCGGCGGTGGGATAGCGAAGCCACTGCGCGGCCGTGGTCGCGGACGCCGCGAGCACCGCGATGATCAGGACGATCGATGGTCTGGGCACGGCGTGATTATCCGCGAGAATGGACGCGGCGGGTCTCACGCGCCGGGTCGAAAGGCCCTGGCCTACACTGTATGCTCGGGTGCAACGATGATTCTCAAGCAGTACTACCTCAATTGTCTGGCCCACGCCTCGTATCTCATTGGCGACGAGGCGACCGGCACCGCGGCCCTCGTCGATCCGCAGCGCGATACCGATCGGTACCTCGCCGATGCTGCGGAGCACGGACTGCAGATCCGTCACGTGTTCCTCACGCATTTCCACGCTGACTTCATTGCGGGCCACCTCGAGCTGCGCGATCGAACCGGCGCGGAGATCCATCTCGGGTCGAAGGCGAAGGCGGAGTATCCGTTCACGCCGATGGCCGATGGCGACAGCCTCGAGTTCGGACGGGTTCGGCTGACGGTGCTCGAGACGCCCGGCCACACCATCGAGTCGATCTCGATCCTGGTGTTCGATCTCGATCGCGACGCGGCGAAGCCGCAGGCGATCCTCACGGGCGACACCTTGTTCATCGGCGACGTCGGTCGGCCCGATCTGCGCGCGTCGCTGGGCTGGTCGGCTGACGATCTCGGCCGTCATCTCTATCGATCGCTGCGCGACAAGCTGCTGACGCTGCCGGACGAGACCCTGGTCTATCCGGCTCATGGCGCCGGCTCGCTGTGCGGCAAGCAGTTGAGCAAGGAGACCGTCTCGACGCTCGGCGAGCAGCGCCGCACGAACTACGCGCTGCAGCCGATGACCGAGCCGGAGTTCGTCGCGCTCGTCACCGCCGATCAGCCGGACGCGCCGTCGTATTTCACCTATGACGCCGTGCTCAATACCAAAGAGCACCGGACGCTGGAGACGATGATCGAGGATCAGCTCAAACCGCTCGACATCGACGTCGTGCTGGCGTTGCAGTCGACGGGGGCGCAGGTGCTCGACGTGCGCGATGCCGCCGAATACGCCCGCGCGCACTTGATCGGCAGTCTGAACATCGGGCTCAACGGCAGCTATGCGACCTGGGCGGGCACGATCCTCGACAAGGACAAGCCGATTGTGATCGTCGCCGAGCCCGCCAAGGAGGCGGAAGCTGCGATGCGTCTGGGCCGCATCGGCTTCGACAGCCTGGTGGGATATCTCAACGGCAGCATCGCGGCACTCGAAGCGAGGAAGGACCTGCTGACCGGCACCGATCGGCGAAGTCCGGGCGAGGTCCAGGAGCTGCTCGCCTCGTCATCGCCACCGCTCGTTCTCGATATACGGAATCCCAAAGAAGTGGCGCAGCGGCGTCTCGAGGGCAGCGTCAACATCCCGCTCAATCACCTGCGCGACCGGCTCGACGAACTGCCAAAGGACCGGCCCATACTCGTGCACTGCGCCGGCGGCTACCGATCGTCGATCGCGGCCGGTCTGCTGCAGCAGCGCGGCTTCGAGGTCATCGAGCTCGCCGGCGGGCTCGCTGCCTGGGATGCGGCCGGTCTCGCGTTGGCCGGCTGATGTAATCTGAAGCCTTTGACCTGATGCCGAGAGCCTGGCCCAGGCCTGAATCCTGATTCCTGTCTCCTGATTCCTATGGTTGTGCAGAAGTTCGGTGGCACATCTGTCGCCGATCCGAGTGCCATTCGACGTCTGATCGAGATCGTGCGGACGGCCCGTGCGCGCGACGGTCGCGGGCCTGCCGTGGTCGTGTCGGCGATGAGCGGCGTCACCGATGCGCTGCTCGCCATGGCAACCGCAGCCGGCTCCGACCGCCTGGCAGACGCGCTGCCAATCGTGGAGCAGCAACGCGAACGACACCTGGCAGCGGCGCGAGAGCTGGTTCCACCGCCGGCGCAGCAGCCGCTCCTCGATCAAATCGGCGATCACTTCAATCAGCTCACCGGCGTCGTCCGTGCGCTCGCCGTGCTGCGCGAGGTGTCGCCGCGCACGCTCGACGTCGTCGCGTCGGCGGGTGAGTTGCTCTCGTCGCGGATGGTGGCGGCCGCGCTGACCGCCGCCGGTGTGGCCGCGGAGTGGGTCGACGCCCGAACGGCGATCGTGACCAACGACGATCACACGCGTGCCACGCCGCTGACGCGCGAGACGAATGAGGCGCTGGCGAGAACGATGCTGCCGGTGCTGGATGCCGGGCGCATCCCGGTCGTCGGCGGCTTCGTCGGCGCAACGCTCGATGGCCACACTTCGACGCTGGGGCGCGGCGGTTCCGATTACTCGGGCGCGTTGGTGGGGGCAGGCGTCGGCGCGACGGAAATCCAGATCTGGACCGATGTCGACGGCATGTTGAGCGCAGATCCCCGCGTCGTCAAATCGGCGCGGCTGGTCAAGCAGTTGTCGTTCGCCGAGGCGGCCGAGCTCGCGTATTTCGGTGCCAAGGTGCTGCACCCGAGCACGATTCTCCCCGCGGTCGAACGAGACATCCCGGTGCGAATCCTGAACTCGTGGAAACCTGAAGGCACCGGCACGCTGATCACGGCGAGCGGCTCGTCCGGCGCGTACGAACGCGAGGAGTATTACATTCAACCAGCCTCCGAACGTGCCGCCCACGCGCGAGTTGGACACACCGTTGCGCGAGCAGGCCAGACGGTGGCCGCCCCGCGCCTGACCGGCCTGGCGTCGAAGCGGGACGTCACCGTGATCGACATCACGTCGAGCCGCATGCTCATGGCCTACGGCTTTCTTCGACGCGTGTTCGAGGTGTTCGAGCGGTTCCGCACGGCGGTCGACATGGTGACGACGTCCGAGGTCAGCGTGTCGATCACCGTGGACGATCGGCGGCGTCTCGACGAGATCGTCGAAGCGATCTCGGAATTCGCCGAGGTGTCGGTCGAACGCGACATGGCGCTCCTGTGCGCGGTCGGCGACGTGTTACGCGACATGCCGGAGCTGGGTGGCAAAGTGATCGGCGTGCTCGAGGAAGTGCCACTGAGGATGATTTCGCAGGCGGCCTCGCGCCGGAACATCACGGTCGTGCTCCGTCAGTCGGACCTCCCGCATGCGATGGAACGGCTGCACGAGGAGTTCTTCCAATGAGGCCCCAGGGCCCAGGCCTCAAGCCCCAGAACGGGGTCAGAGCTGGGGTCAGACCTGGGGTCAGACCCCGACCTCCGGTGCAGAGCCCTACAGCTGAAGCCCAGAGCCCAGAGGTCTGAAGAGTCATATCGATGCCGAAGCTATTGATCGTCGGGTACGGCAAGATGGGGCGGATGGTCGACGGGATGGCGGCCGACCACGGCTTCGAGGTTGTCGGTCGCGTCGATGTGGACCGCGACGAATGGAACGACGCGGACGTCGCGGTCGATTTCACGACGGCCGGGGCGGTCCAGGCGAATTTCCACCGGTACATCGACCGCCGGCTACCGGTGGTGATCGGCACGACCGGCCTGGGCGAGCATGCGCGGGAGCTTCAGTCGCGTGCCGCCGCGTCGGGGCTCGGCGTCGTGGCGGCGCCGAACTTCTCGATCGGCGTGAACATCTTCCAGATGGTGGTCGAAGAGACGGCCCGCATGATGATGGCGCACCCTCAGTATGGCGCCTGGATCCACGAGGCCCATCACTCCGCCAAACGCGATGCGCCGTCGGGCACGGCACTGCTCCTGCGCGACGCGATGGTCGAGGCCGGCTTCACTCGCCCGATCGACATCTCGGCAACGAGGGCTGGCGCGATTCCCGGCATTCACACGATCGGATTCGACGGTCCATCGGATACGATCGAGCTGACGCACACGGCGCGCGATCGCCGTGGCTTTGCCGCAGGCGCGTTGCTGGCGGCCCGGTGGGTTCAGGGCCGGACCGGCTGGTACACGATGCAGGATGTATTGAAAGGCACGTCGTAGAGGCGGGTCCTCAGGACTCGTAGAGGCGGGTCTTCAGACCCGCCGGGAGACACACCATGCGCACACCCTTCACAGGCGTCGGCACCGCGTTAATTACGCCGTTCACGAAGGATGGCTCTCTCGACGAGCCTGCGGTCAAGCGCCTGGCGAAGCGACAGATTGACGGCGGTGTGCACTTTCTCTCTCCATGCGGTACCACCGGCGAAGCGCCCACGCTCACGCATCGCGACAAGCTTCGCGTCGTCGAGCTCGTCGTCGAAGAGGCCAACGGTCGTGTGCCGGTACTGGCAGGCGCCGGCGGCTACGACACCAAGGAAGTGATGGAGTTGGCGCGCGATTTGGAGCGTGTCGGTGCGTCCGGCATCCTCTCGGTGACCCCGTACTACAACAAGCCGACGCAAGAGGGCTTGTTTCAGCACTACAAGGCGATCGCGGAGAGCATGCCGTTGCCGATCGTGCTGTACAACGTGCCGGGTCGAACCAGCGTCAACATGTCGGTCGAGACGGTGCTGCGCCTGTCCGAGCTCCGGAACATCGTCGCCGTCAAGGAAGCCTCGGCCAACGTGGTGCAGATGACGGAGATCGTGGCGGGCGCGCGTGAAGATTTCATGCTGCTCAGCGGCGACGACCCGCTGACCGTCCCGGTGATGGCGATTGGCGGACGCGGCGTCATCTCGGTCGCCTCGAATGAGGCGCCGTCGGAGATGGCGCAGATCGTCGAGCTGTGCGAGAAGGGCGACTTCGCGGCCGCTCGCAAGCTGCAGGCCTGGCTGCTGCCGCTGATTCAGGTGAACTTCATCGAAACCAATCCCGGCCCCTGCAAGGCCGCGATGGCCGCGATGGGGTTGATCGAGGAAACCTATCGCCTGCCCATGGTGGCGCCGAGTCCCGCCAACAAGGAAAAGATCGTGCGCGTGCTGCAGCAGCTCAAGATGTTGGGTGCCGCCGCGCGAGCGTGAAGCAGGCCCCAGGCCCCAGCTGTTCTCGTGTTTTCTGAGGCCTGGGCCCTGACAACCGTGTCCATCGCGGCAGATATCACACACCTTTTCGAACAGGGCGACGCGGCGCCGAAGGACGCCGCGCGCGCCGCATTTCTCGCGCTCCGATCGGAGCTGGCGGCCGGTCGCGTGCGCGCCGCCGAACCCGACGCTTCGTCGTCCACGGGGTGGCGCGTGAACATCTGGGTCAAGCAGGGCATTCTGCTTGGCTTTCGTTTCGGCGAGATCGTCGACATGGGCATCGGTCGAGGGCGATGGCAGTTCTTCGACCTCGACACCATGCCGCTCAAGCCGATCGATCCCGCCAGCGGCGTGCGCCTCGTGCCGGGCGCATCGTTCGTGCGCGACGGCGCCTTTGTCGGCGCGGGGGTGATCTGCATGCCGCCGATGTACATCAACGTGGGCGCCTACGTCGACGAGGACACGCTCGTCGACTCGCACGCGCTCGTCGGATCGTGCGCGCAGATCGGGCGGCGCGTGCATCTCAGCGCCGCCGCGCAGATCGGCGGCGTGATCGAGCCGGTCGGCGCGATGCCGGTCATCATCGAGGACGACGTCCTGGTCGGCGGTAACTGCGGGGTCTACGAGGGCGCGATCGTCAAACGCCGCGCAGTCCTCGCGGCCGGCACGATCATCACGGCCTCGACGCCGCTGTACGACCTGCCGAACGAACGCATCATCACGCCCAAGCCGGGCGAGCCGCTGGTCGTGCCCGAGGGAGCCGTCGTCGTGCCTGGCGCGCGGCAGGTGGCACAGGGAGCGGGGCGTCAGTGGGGACTGTCACTCGCAACACCGGTGATCGTGAAATACCGCGACGAGAATACCGACGCGCGAACCGAGCTGGAACGATGGATACGAGGATAGTCCTTTGTTCTTGGGCCTTGGTTCTTGGTCCGTGCTTAGTCCTTGGTCCGTCCAGAGTCCTTGGTCCGTCCTGGGTCCTTGGTCCAGAGTCCGCAGTTCACATTTGCGATTTACCGATCCCCGCGCCAGGACCAAGAACGAAGGACCATGGACGGACCAGGGACCTGGAACGGACCAAGCACCAGGGCCCAAGGCCCAAGGACATACTCGATGATTGACCCGGTAGGGCTGACCCGCCGCCTTGTCGACATCGACTCGACGACTGGTCGCGAAGGCGAGGTCGCCGCGTGGTTAGCGGGGTTGCTGCGCAATGATGGGTATCAGGTCACCGAGCAGCCGGTCACGGCGGGGCGGTTCAATCTCTACGCTCACCTGGGCACGCCGCCGCAGATCGTCCTCTCGACCCACTTCGATTGCGTCCCGCCTTTTTTCCCCAGCCGCGTCGAGCGAGGGCTGGTGTTCGGACGGGGCGCATGCGATGCGAAAGGCATCATTGCCGCACAGATCGCCGCCGCCGAATTGCTGCGCGCCTCAGGTGAGACGCGGTTTGCGCTGCTATTCCTCGCCGGGGAGGAACGGGGCAGCGACGGCGCGCGCGTGGCGAACGAGCACGCGCCCGCGGGCATCCACTATCTGATCAACGGCGAGCCGACCGACAATCGCCTGGGCGCAGCCACCCGGGGGGTGTTGCGGGTGCGCCTGCATGCGGCCGGACGCGCCGCTCACTCAGCGTTTCCCGAATTGGGCGACTCGGCCATCGACAAGCTGCTCGATGCGTTGATGGTCATTCGCGGCATCGCATTGCCCGACGATCCGATCCTTGGCCGTACTCATTACACGGTTGGTCTCATCGAAGGCGGTGTCGCGCCCAACGTGGTCTCGCCGCATGCGTCGGCGGAGCTGCTGTTTCGCACCGTGGGCGACGGCGCGCGCGTCCTCGAGTTGTTGAAGGTCGTTGAGACCCTGGTGACGGTCGAGCAGGTGCTCGATATCGCCGCCGTCCGTATGCACACGCTGCCTGGCTTCGAATCCGCCGTGTTCCCCTTTACTACGGACGTGCCGGTGTTGACGCGATGGGGGACGCCGATGCTGATCGGGCCAGGATCGATCCACGTCGCCCATACAGACGAGGAGCACGTCTCGATCGACGAGCTTCTGCAGGCGGTGAAACTGTACCGCTCGCTCGCCGAACGGTTGCTTGCTGAAACCGAGGAATTTGCTGATTCCTGATTCCTGGTTCACGATTCCTGCTTGGCGACGCGCCGTACGGTAAACTGAATCTCTTGGGTGCGCCGCATCGCGGCCCGGACCCTGTGCAACTTCAGCCTGCGAACCGCGTCAGGGCCGGAAGGCAGCAGCGCTAAGTAGACCCTGAGGTGTACGCAGGTGCACCGGGTCGCGGTGGGGCGCATCCAACTCAATCCTCAGGATTCGTTCCCTTCAATGGCCTATCAGGTTCTCGCACGCAAATGGCGGCCGCAGCGCTTCGACGACGTCGTCGGGCAGGAGGCGGTGACGCGCACGCTGCGCAATGCGATTGCGAGCGGCCGGCTGGCGCACGCCTTCGTGTTCGCCGGCTCGCGCGGGTGCGGGAAGACGACCACCGCGCGGATTCTGGCGCGCGCGCTCAACTGCGAGCAGGGGCCGACGCCCGATCCCTGTGGCCAGTGTGATGCGTGCGTCGAGATCGCGCAGGGGCGCGACATCGACGTGATGGAGATCGACGCGGCGAGCCATACGCAGGTGGACAACATCCGCGAGGTGGTGCTGTCGGGCCTGTCGATCACCCCCGTTCGCGACCGCTATAAGGTCTTCATCATCGACGAGGTGCATCAGCTCTCCTCGCACTCGTTCAACGCGCTGCTCAAGTCGATCGAGGAGCCGCCGGCGCACGTCGTCTTCATGATGGCGACGACCGAGCTGCACAAGATCCCCGACACGATCCTGTCGCGGTCGCAAGTCTTCGAGTTCCGCACGATTTCGCCGCGCGCGATCGTCGAGCAGCTGCGTCGAATCGCGACGGCGGAGAAAGTCGAGGTGTCGGACGCGGCGCTCGCGTTGATTGCGCGCGCGGCCGAAGGAAGCATGCGCGACGCGCAGAGCGCGCTCGACCAGGTGATGGCGTTCGCCGGGACGACGATCTCGGTCGACGACGTCTCGACGGTGCTCGGACTAGTGGGTCGCGATCTGTTGCTCGACATCGTCGACGCGGTGTTCGACGAGGACGGGCCGCGTGCGTTCGCGCTGGCCGATCGGGCAACCGAGTCGGGACACGACTTGCGGCTGGTCTGTCGCGAGCTGACCCGCGTCGTCCGCGACATGATGATTCTCTCGGTCGATCCCGCGCGCGCCGGCGACGGTGAGCTGGCCGAGGGAGAAATCGTGCGATTGAAGGCGGTCGCCGGACGCTGCTCGCGTGAAGATCTGATGCGCGCGTTCGATCTGCTCGCCAAGGCGGAGCAGGACATTCGCGCGGCCTCGCACCCGCGGTATCACTTCGAGATGGTGCTGCTGCGCTGGATGCATCTGCGCAAGCTGGTACCGCTGGTCGACCTGCTCCAGGGCGGCGGCGCGGCGATGACCGGACCGACAGGCAGTAAGACCGCACCGACCAGAAGTGCCATCGCACCGACAAGAAGCACGGTCGCACCGACCCGGGACACCAGCGCATCGACAAGCGGCACACCCGCACCGACACGTGCGTCCGTCGCACCGCCGGCCGGCGTGCTCGCTGCAGGCGCCGGCCCGCTCGCCCCCGCGAGCGACACCGTTGCGCCGGCGCGCAACGTGGTCGCGCCGCAGAACGCTCTGAAGGATGCCTTGCTGGCAGAGATTCGTTCGGTCAAGAACACGCTGTATAGCCTTGCCGTGGCGCAGGCGCAGCGGATCGACGTGACCGAGGATCGCATCACGTTTACGTTCGCGTCGAACCAGAACGTCGCGCGGATGCAGCTCGAGCAGAACCGCAGCTGGCTCGAGTCGGTGGCCGAGCGGCTGTCCGGCAAGCGCATGCCGGTGACCGCGATACAGACCGACACCGCGTCGGCGCCGTCGGAAGGCAGCCACGCCGCGCCACCGGCCGGCAATGCGCCCAAGCGCGATTTGAAGGCGGAGGCATTGTCCTCCTCCGGCGTGCAGGCGCTTCTCGACGTCTTCCCGGCGGAGATTCGCGACGTCGAGGAAATGGATTCATGAACATCCTCTCGATGATGCAGCAGGCCAAGGAGATGCAGGAGCGCCTGCAGAAGCAGATGGCCGATCTCCGCGTCGAGTCGACCGCCGGCGGCGGCATGGTGACGGTCGTGCTCGACGGCACCAAACAGGTTCGGTCGCTGCGGATCGATCCGACCATCGTGTCCAAAGACGATGTCGAAATGCTGCAGGATCTGATCGCCGCGGCGGTGAACGATGCCATCCGCAAGGTCGATCAGCAGCTTGGCCAGTCGATGTCGGGACTTCTGAGCTCGCTGAAGCTCCCTTAGTGGTCGTTGTGACTGGTACTCTTTCAGTGGAGACACTCCACTAGTGCCCTACGCGGTGACCCGTCGCACGCCTGAATGCTTCCCGAACCCCTTGCTCGTCTGATCGAGCAGTTGCAGAAACTGCCCGGCATCGGCGCCAAGAGCGCGCAGCGCCTGGCGTTTCACGTACTCAAGAACACCCGCGACGATGCCGAGCAACTGTGCGAGGCGATTCGCGACGTGAAGGACCGCGTCACGTACTGCTCGAATTGCAATAACATCACCGATATCGATCCGTGCCCGTTCTGTACGAGCGCCACGCGCGATCAGCGTCTGATCTGCGTGGTCGAGGAGCCGCAGAACGTCAGCGTGGTGGAGAAGACGCGCGAGTTTCGCGGCGTCTACCACGTGTTGATGGGTGCGCTGTCGCCGCTGCACGGCGTCGGGCCCGACGATCTGAAGATCAAAGGTCTGCTCGCGCGCGTCGGGACGGGATCGGTCGACGAGGTGATCCTGGCGACGAATCCGACGGTGGAAGGCGAGGCGACGGCCTTGTATCTGGCCCGCCTGCTGAAGCCCCTGGGTGTGCGGGTGACGCGCATCGCGATGGGAATCCCGGTGGGATCGGACCTCGAATATACCGATGAAGTCACGATGACGCGCGCCATGGAGAACCGCCGGGATTTGTGATGCTTCCCGCCTCCTACCAGCTTCCTGCTGCGATTGTCCTGATCGCCGGCGGCGTTGTCGCCTGCTTCTTCGGCTATCGGTTGTTCCGGGTCGTCCTCGCGATCTTCGGCTTCGTGCTTGGCGCCATGTTCGCGAGTTCGTTGTTCGGTGCGAGCGACACCAGCGTGATGGTGGGAGCGGCGGTGCTCGGTGGGCTCGCGGGTGCGGGTCTGCTGATCGCGGCGTACTTCGTCGGCGTCGCGTTGGTCGGGGCCGGACTCGGCGTGTTGGTGGCGCATCTGGCGTGGTCAGCGTTCGGGACGGAACCGGGGTTTGTCCCGATCGTGCTGTGTTCAGTCATCGGCGCAGTCATATCGATGCAACTGCAGCGCTACGTCATCATCATCGGCACCGCGTTCGGCGGGTCCATGACGCTGATCGATGGCGTGATGGCGGCGCTGGGCAACCGCGCGGCCGCCGCTGCTGCGGTGACCGGCGACATCTGGGTGTTCTACCCGACGAATCCGGCCCCTGGCCAACGATGGGTCATGTACGCCTGGCTGATTCTGGGCGCCATCGGCATGGCGACGCAGCTCGGCTGGACGGGCGTCGAGAAGGGCGGTCTCGTGAGGCGGCGTCGTCGCAAGAAGGCCGTCGCCGAAGCGTGACAAGTCATCTACGATTTCCTGAAAAAAACTTCAGACGAGTCCTACCCGAACAGGTCAGTGGAAAAGTACGGGGAAACATGGAAAAGTAAAGGTATGAAAAAGGCGGTCGCAATCCTCTCAGTCGGTGCGTTTCTCGTTTCCATGGCCTACGTCACCGTCGGCGCGCAGGCCACCCGCTCGGTGAACGAGGGTGTCTATACCGCCGAGCAGGCCAAGCGTGGCGAAGCCTTGTACAAGGAAACCTGCTCGGCCTGCCATGGCGATAACCTCGAGGGTTCGGGGCCGATGCCGCCGCTGGCCGGCAAGGACTTTCTGGCGAACTGGCAGGGCAAAACCGTCGGCGATCTGTTCGAGAAGACGTCAACGACGATGCCGGCCACCGCGCCCGGATCGCTGACGCCCGAGCAGGCGGCCGACGTCGTCAGCTTCCTGCTGAGCAAGGATTCCTATCCCGCCGGATCGGCAGCGCTCGAAGCCAAGGTGGAGCCGCTGCAGCAGATCAAGATCGACGCTCCCAAATAGCTCGTTCTACGACGGGCACGACTCGCCGAGCGGACGCCATCCTTCGACATCGAGGATGGCGTTCGACGATGCGGGCGCGCGTCCGGGGCCGCTCGAGATCGGATCTTGAGGCGAGCCTGCGCCGATACGAACGCGGCCGCCGGCGAGACCGATGCCGCCCGGGCTGAGGTCCGACTTCTTGATCACTCCAGTGACCTCGATGATCGTTCCTTCCCGTTTCTTGATCTCGTTGAGGACGTCTTTCGGTCCCGTGAGCCGGAATCGCCTGCCGCTAGCGATCTCCGTGCTCGTGCGTTCCGCCTCGGGACTCGCCGTGACGACGAAGGCGCTGCCCTTGGAGCAGCCGGGAATGGACACCCTCGTCGAGTCGCTCGGGACCTTCCTTTCCTGTGCGGCCAAGCTGCTGACCGCGACCAGGGCGACGATGGGGATCGGCAGGTACTTCATCGGTTCAGTGTACGCCAATGGGGCATCGATCAGGCCGGCCGGGGACCCATGAATCAGAACCGCATTCGGCAGCGTCCAAATGTTTAGGAGCGGT
>DASRJR010000439.1:0-10422 GCA_035649395.1 Vicinamibacterales bacterium | reverse complement strand
TCCTTGGTGTTGCGGATGTGACGGCCGCCCTTGAGACGGCCGGACGCGCCGCCGGCGAGGATGATCGGCAGGTCGGTGTGATTGTGCTGGTTGCCGTCGCTCATGCCGCTGCCATAGAGCACGAGCGAGTGATCGAGCAGGGTGCCGTCGCCGTCGGGCGTCGCCTTCAGCTTCTCGAGGAAGTAGGTGAACAGGCCGACGTGATAGCGGTTCAGCACCGCGAACCGGTCGATGTTGTCCTTGACGTTCGAATGATGCGACAGCGTGTGGAACGCGTCGCGGACGCCGCTCTTCGGGTAGGTCTGTCCGCTCAGCTCCTTGCACATCAGGAACGTGGAGACGCGCGTGATCTCGGCCTGCCAGGCGAGCACCTGCAGGTCGTACATCAACTTGACGTGCTCCTCGACGTCGCGGGGCACTCCGGTCGGCGCCGCGGGAATGGGCAGATCGTCGGACAGCTGTTCGCCTGCCTTCTGCACCCGCCGCTCGATCTCGCGCACGTCCGACAGGTATTGATCGAGACGTGTCCGATCCGATGCTGGGAGCTTCTTTTGCAGCGAGGCGACATCGCTCATCACCGAGTCGAGCAGGCTGAGCGACTGTGCCCGCCGCGCCTTGCGCTGGTCGGCGGTGTTGCCGTCGCCGAACAGGCGCTCGAAGACCACCTGCGGGTTGTTCTGCATCGGCAGCGGGGCATGCGGCCCCTGCCAGGAGATGGTGTCGCGGTACGAACAGCTCAGCCCGTCGCCGCAATTGAGGCTCGGCTCCTCGATCGTGAGCTCCAGCGATGGCAGCGGCGTGTCCTGACCGATTTTCTGCGCCGCGACCTGATCGAACGTGATGCCGAGGCTCGGTTGTGCGCCGACCTCTGCGAACGCGCCGCTCAGGAAGGCTGCGGCCGATCGGTTGTGATTCGCGGTCGCGCCGCTGCCGTAGGCCAATGCGTGCCGCAGATCGCTGACGATGACGCTGCGGTCGTAGAACGGCTTGAGCGGCTGCAGGATCGGCGTCAGCTCGTAGCCGGCGCCCTCGGCGGCCGGCGTCCACTGCGACATGATCGCGCCGTGCGGGAAGTAGATCGCGCCGAGACGCGTGCGCGGCTTCGCCACCGTCTGCCCGAGCAGCGTCGCCGCGGGAATCATCGAGTCGAGCAGCGGCAGCGCCATGGTCACGCCGACGCCACGCAGGAACGTGCGCCGCGACAGATGTCTCTTCGTCAGGAAGCTCATTTTTTGACCCGCTTTTGAAACGCGTCGCTCTCAATTATGCCTGCGATCAGCGACGAGAACCGGTTCCCGTTCATCCCGGCGCGCCGCACGATGGCGCGCACGTTCGGCATGTCGTGGGCGTGCAAGGGGCGGCCGAGGGCGTAGGTCATCAACTTTTCGGTGGCCGTGATCATGAATGCGTCCGACCGGCTCAACACGGCGCGCCGCAGGTCTGCCGGCCCTTTGACCGGCGTACCGTCCGCGAGCTGGCCGGTGGAATCGATCTTCGCCGGGCCGTCGTACTCGCGCCATTCGCCGATCAGGTCGAAGTTCTCGAGCGCGAATCCCATCGGGTCCATGATCCGGTGGCACGAGGCGCATACCGGGCTGGCGCGATGCATTTCCAGCCGCTGACGCAGCGAGCTCGTCTTGGCGGCTTCAGCGCCCCCCAGGTTCGTTTCCACGCCGGGCGGAGGAATCGGCGCCGGCGTGCCGAGCAGGTTCTCGAGTACCCACTTGCCGCGCGAGACCGGCGAGGTGCGTGTCGCGACCGACGTCACGGTCAGCATGCTGCCCTGGCCGAGCAGACCGCGACGCGGGCTGTCGGCGGCCAGCGAGATACGCCTGAAATAGCTGCCACGCACGTCGGGGATGCCGTAGTGGCGCGCGAGCCGCTCGTCGACGAACGTGTAGTCGGCGTCGAGCAGGTCGATCAGGCTGCGGTCCTCGCGCATGATCGCGCTGAACAGCATCTCAGTCTCGCGGCGGAACGACTGACGCAGGTTCTCATCGAAGTTCTTCGCGTCGGTCTGCACGTGATCGAGCTCGCGCAGGTAGAGCCACTGGCCGGCGAAGTTCTCGACGAGCGCGTCGGCCTTCGGGTCGGCCACCATGCGCCCGACCTGCTGCTTGAGCACTTGCGGATCGCGCAGCCGCCCTTTGGCCGCCGCATCGAGCAGTTCATCGTCGGGAGCGCTGCTCCAGAGGAAGAACGAGAGGCGCGACGCGAGCTCGGTGTCGCTGATGCGGTAGGCCTGACCGGCAGCGACGGCCGGCGGCTCTTCCTCGGAGCGGTAGACGAACCGTGGTGCGACCAGAATGCGCGCCAGCGCCTGCTGAATGCCCGACTCGAAGTCACCTGACTTGCGGCCCTCGCGGTAGAAGTCCATCAGCGTGTTCAGTTCCGCGGTGCTCACGGCCCCACGATAGGCGCGTCGTGCCAGCGTCGAGAGAATCGTTCTCGCGCAGGTGGTCTCCTGCGCCGCTGACGCAGGCTGACACGTGAAGATTCGACGGCGGCTCGGCGTCTCGCCGAGGCCGGCCGTGTTGTGCGGACCGGTGATGACGAGCGTCGGTACTCCGCCCGGCGTGACGAAGACGCCGTTCTCGCGGAAGTCGGAGTAGATCTCGTCGATGCCGGCGCCGCGCTGACGATCGAGCAAGGCGACGCCGATGGTGTGCGGCCCTGCCGTCACCTTCATCCGGAAATTTCGGGGATTCTCGACTTTGACTGACTGCCCGTCGAGGGTGAGATCGATGCCACCCGGTGCCGCACCGCGGCCGCCGAACGCGAAGTCGTACTCGGCATCGAGCGGGAAGGTGTAGCGAATCAGCATGCCGCCGCGCGTGCCGAGCGGCAGCCCCTCGATGTGGCGATCCTGGGCCAATCCAGGTGCGGTCGAGAAGTTCGTCTGCGACGGCGCGAGTGTTCGGTCGCCGACGGCGAGACGACTGATCTTCATCGATGCCGAGACGTATCCCTGAATCAGCGCTGGCGACGCCGCGAGCGCCTCGGCGAGGTTGTCGAAGCCCTGACTCGATCCGTCAGCCGGCAGCAGTGTGTTGACGTCGATTTCGAGCGCGAGCAGGTCACGGATCGCGTTCGCGTATTCAGTGCGGTTCAGTCGATGAAGTGCCGGGGTCGCCAGCGGCGCCACCGGATCGGCGGCGCGGTCGAGGCGCGCTTCCAGCTCGGTGGCGAACCCGTCGAGGGCGGCGCGATCCGGACGCTTCGCACCACTCGGCGGCATCATCCCCGTGCGAATCTTGCGGACGACTTTTTCCCACGTCTCGGCATCGGCCGCGACCTTCGCGACATCGATGGTGTCGAGCGCGAGGTTGCCCGTCTTGAGGCGTTCGTTGTGGCAGGTGATGCAGTACTGATTGAGAAACGCCGCCTCCGTCGAGGCGGGCGCCGGCCGCGTCGCCGTCGTCGGCTGTTGCCCGTGGGTGTCGATGCCGCTCCGAACGATCAGGACGAGCAGCGTCGCGACGAGCCCGCGAACCGATCGTGAGAAGGTGAGCGTCATCGGGTGGGTCCAGCCGGCGCAGCGGTCAACTGCTTGATCAGCGCGATCGTGCTCGGCTTCGGACGCGCGGGATGCGTCGCCAGGAACACGCCTTCGGCCCACACCAAGGGAGTGCGTCCCTCTTTGTCTTTCACATCGAGCGTCGCGCCCTGCGAGACGAGGAACTTCAGGATCTCGTCGGACCCGCGATTGGCCGCTCCGTGCACCGCGGTCAATCCCATCGAGTTCGTGGCGTTGACGTCCATGCCGAGCTCGACGCACAGCTTCACCGCGTCGAGCAGCGCCTGCTGTCCTTCATCGAACGTCTGATAGATCACCCAGTTGACGCCGGCCGCGGCCATCAGCGGAGTGGTACCACCAAACGTCGGGATGTTCGGATCCGCGCCGTGTTTCAACAGCAGCTTCATCACCGTTACGTCGCCCGCCAGCGCGGACGCGAGAAACGGTGTCTGACCGGTGAAGTCGACCCAGGCGAGCGTTCCGGTGACGCGGAGGAAGTCACGCCGGATCGGCGGCGACTCCTTCGTGCGCACGTTCGGGGTGGCGCCGCGCTCGAGCAGCAGTTGAATCAGCTCGAGGTACGGCGCGCGCTCGATACTGTTCTCGAACGTCGCATTGTCGACGTCCATGTTGCGTGTCTCGACCGCCGCCCACAGTGGTGTGCGGCCGTACCAATCCGTCGCCTTGATGTCGGCGCCGCGCTCGATGAGGAATCGCGCAACGTCGGGGTGGTTGTTCGTGATCGCCGCGATCAGCGGGGTGATCGCGTTGGCGTCGGTGTCGTTGATGCCGGCGCCCGCGTCGAGGAGGATCCGCACGGTCTCGAGACGGCCGTCGCGCGCCGCGTACTGCAGCGGAGTCATCCCGCCTGGGATCGGTGGCCGCGATCCGCGATCCGGCAGGCCGCCTCGGACGATGCCGATGCCATGTCCGAAGCCGGGGACCGAATTCGGTAGCACCCACGCTGGTGCCCGCCCGACTCTCGTCTTCGCGTTGACGTTGGCGCCGCGCGAGAGGAGCAACTTGACGACCTCGGGCCGATTCTCACGAACGGCCACCATCAGCGCCGTCTGTTGATACGTGTTGTCCGCGAGATCGACCGTGGCGCCGCGGTCGAGCAGCAGTGCCACCGCGTCGGCCTTGCCGACGCGCGCGGCGCTCATCAGCGGCGTCTCACCAGCGGCGTCGAAGGCATTCGGATCGGCCCCCGCGTCGAGCAGCACGCCGATCATCGCCGCGTTGCCGTTGGCTGCCGCGATCGCCAGCGGTGTCAGGCCATATCGGTTCGTCAGCGTTGCGCTGGCGCCGGCTCCGATCAGCAGGCGCGCGGTCGCCACGTCATCGACGCGGACGATCCAGTGCAGCGCCGGCGTGCCATCGCTTCCAGGCGCGTTGACGTCCACCTTCTGCGCCAACAGCGTGCGAACGGTAGGCATGTCTTGCCGCATCGCCGCGTCAGCCAGACGAGCATCCGCCGCGGCCGCAGCCGCTAGCGGCGGCGCCAGCAGCGCCAGAAACGAAGCCGCCAGCACGACCTGATTTCGAGCTGTCATTGTCGCGTCGACCCTCCCCGAGGCATCCCCTATTAGACGACGGGCGCAGGGTGTCCCTCAAGGACCGTCCGGCGCAAGTTTGGCGCAAATTACCTGGGGTCAGAGTTGGGGTCAGAGCTGGGGTCAGAGCTGGGGGCAGAGCTGGGGCAGACCCCTGCCGCCTAGCCCAGCCCTGATTCCCGATTCCTGCCCTTCGACTGCGCTCAGGGCACCCCGAGCATCGTCGAGGGGTGATTCCTACAGGGATTTCAGGAAAGCCAGCACCCGTTGCTGGTCGGTGGCGCTCAGCGCCTTGAACGCGTCTCGAGCGGTTGCGGCCTGGTTACCGTGGCGCTGGATGGCGTCCTCGATGTTGTGGCTCAGGCCGTCGTGCATCAAACGGCCCCGGGCCCGCAGTCCCCAGAGCGGCACGGTCCGGACCTTGTTGCGCGTGCTCGCCCCTCCGTTCTGGACGATGCCATCACCGGTGCCGATGTCGTGGAGCAGGAAGTCGCTGAAGGGGTGGATGCGTTTGGAGCCAAGCGAGTTCCCGACGATCAGTGCGCCCCCGTTGATCAGCGCGCCCGGAGGTTCGGTGACGAGCGTTCGCGTGTGACAGACGTTGCATCCCACCGTGTTGAACAGGGTGCTGCCGGCGATCGCCTCGGGAGTGGCGGCACGCGCGGCATCGACGGGCGGCGCCAACGTCGAACGCATGAACAGCGCGAACAGCTCGACGTCGATGCCGTCGTTGTCCGGATCGGCAACCCCGTCGAAATCGGCAACCGATCGGCCGTTCGAGGACTGTTCGTCCGGTTGCAAGGGACTCGTGATGCCCATCTCGTTCACATAGGCGTCCGCCGAGAACGACACGAGGCTCGCCTGCTGATTCTTCCAGCCGAATCTGCCCGTTCGATTCGCCCCCGGCTGCTCGAACACAGGCACGCTGATGGTTTGCCCGCGCATGGCCGCTGGCTGCGCGGCGGCCAGGGCCGCCAGCGTCGGACTGCCAATCGCCTCGACGAAACCATCGCCGAGGATGCTGAGCGATGCGCGGAGGCTGATCACATTCTGATCGGGGTGGACAGTTTCCTGGAGCGAGTGGTGAATCGCGCGATCCTGAATCAGCGAACCGCCCGGATGATCGCGGAACCCGGTGGCGAGGCTGAAGAAGCCGGCGCGTCGCTCGACGACCTGACTGCCGCCGCCGAGCACCGGTGCGTCATGACATTCGCCGCACCCTCGGGCGTTGTACACCGGTCCGATCCCATCGTCATTTTCTTCGTGCTCATCGAACTGTTCGACGGCCGCGTCGAAGTTGCATTTGTTGTTTGGGATCGTCGGCGAGTTCGGCGAGTGTGCCAGATTCGTCTGGTTGTTGCAGAACTCCTCCGCGAAGCCGTTCGACGCAACCGCGAATCCGGTCGGCGCGTCGGTTATCGCCACCGCGGCAGCGGTCGGAGATGATCCCTCGCCGCCTCCCTGCGACCACAGGCGATCGTTGAAAGTGATGGTGATGGCGAGCGCCGTCGCAGACAGACACACGCCCATTGAGAAGACATTGCGCATTGCAAGCCCCTTTCCCCCGCAGGGGGCGACGACCGACACACTGCGTACTCCGCCCCTGGCCGCGCCGACGCGCGTAAGGGCAGACTGCTGCCCGGGACACGTTAGGCGTGGGTCATGCCACGCGACCGGGTTGTGACAGAACGATCACGCGTGGGGTCGTCGGGCGAACGTGCGTGATCAGCGAGATGGTGGGGAGCACCGAAGCGGTATTGTGCGGATGCGCGGCGTCAACACAAGGGCGAACGCTTGCGGGCTCTTGATATTGCTTGCTGAATATTGATTCGAGCGGGCTCCGACCGCGCGCCGACGCTCACGATTCGACGACCGCGACCTGCGTCACCGTGCGATCTCTCGCCGCGCGCTGCAGCGTCTCGAGGCGATATTCGGACGGCGCCACGGCGCACAACTTCTTGAAGTCGCGGGCGAAGCGGCTGGCGCTCGAAAAACCGACGTGGGCGGCGATCTCCTTCATGCACAGCGTGGTCGTTTCCAGCAGACGGCAGGCGGCGCGAACGCGCGCCTGTCGCAGCAGCGTCACGAACGTGCCGCCGGTCTGACGCTTCAACACGCGACAGAGGTGCTCGGTCGACATCCCCAGCTCGCCTGCCAGCGATCGGACGTTCAGGGTCACGTCCCAAAAGCGATCGTCGATCGCGCGCATGGCGTGTACGACCTGCGGATGTGTCCAGTCCGACGACGGTGCATCGATCCAGGCGAGGTTGCGTGCGGTAGGCAACTGCGAGAGCACCGCGGCGATCAGCGGTTCGGCGCGCAGCGGCTTGTCCAGATACGCCGCGGCACCGAGCCGGCCGGCTTCGATCGCGGCGCCCGGCGACGCGACGCCGGTGACGATCACCGGGACGCGCGTGAGCTCGCTCCGCAGCGCGCGGAGCATTTCGATCTCCGCGAAATCAGGCAAGCGCAGATCGACGAGCACGACATCCACCGGGACTCGACGGAGGAGAGAGAGCGCTTGCAAGCCACAGCTGGCCAGCGCGACCGTAATTCCGGAACCCTGCAGGATCTCACCAATACTCGCGCG
The DNA here is from genome assembly GCA_035649395.1 of Vicinamibacterales bacterium. Classification (GTDB taxonomy): domain Bacteria; phylum Acidobacteriota; class Vicinamibacteria; order Vicinamibacterales; family UBA2999; genus Gp6-AA40. Next base: position 2,762 of record DASRJR010000439.1, on the reverse strand, counting down.
CGCGTCGTCGTCAGCATCGACCACGAGGACGCTGGTCATTACTCCCTCTGATTTGGGCTGAGGCGGGCATTCTACAAGGTCGGGCGCGGTCGAGCTTTCACAGTACGGCCCAACATCTGCGGTAGAGCTCGCGATCACAGGATCGGTTGTAGTGTCCGGCTTCAGCCGGACTAATCTCCTGGTTCGATCTTCAACAGGACGGCCGCGTCCTCCTCTGTGATCACATACAGCAGTCCATCTGGCCCTTGTCGCACGTCGCGAATCCGTTGATGCAGATCGCGCAACAGCGACTCGCGGCGCAGCTCCTGCCAGGTGTCGTTGAACACGATTCGCACGAGCTGACCCGTTCGCGCGATCTCGCCTTCTCGCATGCCGCCGACGAACAGGTTGCGCTTCCAGCTGGGGAAGCGATCGCCGTTGTAGAACGTCATCCCCGAGAGCGCGATGGCGGGGGTCCAGAACAGGCGCGGCTCCTCGAACGTGGCGCCGGCCTTCGACGTCGCGAATCGCGGACCGCGGTAGTCCGAGCCGTAGCTCACGAACGGCCACCCGTAGTTCTTCCCCGGCAGGATCACGTTGATCTCGTCGCCGCCATTCGGCCCCTGCTCGCCCGACCAGACTTCACCGTTGTACGGGTTGATCGCGAGTCCGAGCTGATTGCGATGTCCCATCGAGAAGATGTACGGCTTGAAGCCCGTCCTGCCGACGAATGGATTGTCCTTCGGCAGACTGCCGTCGTCGTTCATGCGCAAGATTTTTCCAGCGTAGTCGTCGCCGTGCTGCGGACGATCGAGGCTTTCATGTGGGCCGGTGCCGGGGCCGCCGATCGTCATATAGAGCTTGCCGTCCTGACCGAACGCGAGACGAGACACTTCCATGTCCACGTCGTCGGCCACGAAGACGTCTTTAACGTCGGTGAGCTGGTCGCCGTTCCACGTGCCGCGCAGGATCGAGTTGCTCGCGAGCGGTGATTCCTTGCCGTCCCAGCCGGCGCCGGTGCCCATCGGCTTGTGGTACGAGATGTAGATCCACTTGTTCTCGGCGAAGCGTGGATGCAGCGCGATGTCCATCAGCCCCGCCATCGTTCCAAGCGAGACGACTTTCGGCGTGCCCGGCACCGGATTCGGCTGCAGCATGCCGTTGCGAACGAGACGCAATCGGCCGACGCGCTCCGTGATCAGGATGTCGCCGCCGGGGAGGAACGCCATGCTCCACGGATGTGACAGCCCCTTCGCCATCACCGAGACCTTGAGCTGTCGCTGCTCGTACGACTCGAACGTGAATGCTCCGTCCCCGAGCGGCGGGCTGTTGTAGGGCGCTACCTTCGGACCCGGAGGGATCACCCCGCGCTGATCGCGAACGACCGGGTAGGACCATTTCTTTTGCGTCTGCTGCTGTGCGATGACGCCGACCGCGGCAACAGCCGCGAACACGCACGTCAGCACACGCTTGTAGCGTCCGGCTTTAGCCGGACCTGTAGCGGCCGCCTTCAAGCGGCCTTGCCTAATCGAGTGGAACATTACCGGTATACCTCAGTCGCTTCTCGTCGACGATCGCGTGATTGATCTGAATCATCTTGCCGGGTTCCCGGCGGGCGCGGCGGGAATGCAGTAGCCATGTTGCGCGATTCCGCACGCGCCTGCGCGCACACACGCCCGCCGCTGACGGTACACATCGCCAAGACGATGACGACGCAGTCAGCTTCTGCATGGCCGGCTTATTGTAAGTACTGATCCTTCAAGATGTACGGCAACGGCGCCGATTCCGTGCGTAGAGACGCATGTCGCCCGAGGCCCGCACACTGCCCAGCCACGTCATGATCCACGTCGCCCGGCAGGCGATTCTGGACGCCCGTGGATTGGTCAACGCCTACGAGCTGCTCTATCGGGGCGGGCTCCGCGATGACGCGGATGCCGTCGATGAGGACGTCGCGGGCGCCTGTGTGCTGACCGGCGCGGTGCTCGATCTGCGAATCGACAGGCTGACCGACGGCCACACCCCGTTCATCAACATCACGCGGTCGATGCTCGTCAACGGGGCGGCGACGCTGCTGCGGCCGAACGTCGCCGTCTTCGAGATCGGTGCCGACATCGAGGTCGATCCTGAAGTGATCGCGGCATGCCGCAGCTTGCAGTCGGGCGGCTACCGGCTCGCGCTCGATCACTTCACGCCGGGATCGCCTGCAGGACGCCTGCTGCCGTACGTCGCCTTCGTCAAAGTCGACGTTCGCGCGATGTCGACCGACACGCTCGCCGACATCGCGAAGCGTCTGGCAGCCAGGCGTGTGACGCTCGTCGCCGAGCACGTCGACACCCACGAGGCGTTCGAGAGCGCCCGTGATGCAGGATGCGGGCTGTTCCAGGGACAGTACTTCCGGCGTCCCGAAACGCGCAGCGGTGCCGGGCTACCGAGGCGATCGTGTTCCTCGGCACCGGCCCGATCAAGCGGTGGGCCTCGGTATGGTGTCTCTCGAAGCTGAGCGTCGGGGTCGGATCCGAGCTCGCACGACTCTCGCTGATCAGGGCGCGCTCCTGTGAGCTCCTCGCCGAAGGGCTCACCGGGATCGACGCCGACGAACTGTTTCTCGTCGGCCTGTGCTCGGTGCTCGACACGATTCTCGATCGGCCGATGGCAGACGCGATCGCCGAGTTGCCGCTTTCGGACGAGGCCAAGGCCGCACTGCTCGGCCAGCCTGGTCCGATGCGCGCCATCCTCGACGCTGTTATCGCGTATGAGGACGGTGCATGGGAAGACGCCGTCGA
>DASRJR010000438.1:0-16704 GCA_035649395.1 Vicinamibacterales bacterium | reverse complement strand
GTCCCCTCGTTCAAGGATGTCGTCCGGGTTGCGGGCGACTGCGTGGCGCTCGTTGGCGGCGTGCTGATCATCTTGTCGGTCGCCGTCGGTCTCACCAACTACCTGGTCAACGCGCAGGTCCCGATGCGGCTGATCGAGTGGACGCAGGCGCACATCGAGTCGAAGGCGCTGTTCCTGCTCGCGCTCAACGTGTTCCTGCTCCTCGTCGGCACAGTGATGGACATCTTCTCGGCGATCGTCGTCGTCGTGCCGCTGATGCTCCCGCTCGCCGACGCGTACGGCATCACGTATGTCCACCTCGGTGTCATCTTCATCGCCAACCTCGAGCTGGGTTACCTGCATCCGCCCCTCGGGCTGAACCTGCTGCTCGCCTCGTATCGCTTCAAGAAATCCGTGCTCGAAGTCACATGGGCGACGCTGCCCATGCTCGGGATTCTGGCGATCGGCGTGCTGCTCATTACGTACGTGCCGTGGTTGACGGAGGGGCTGCTTCGGGCATTGGGGCGACTCTGAGAACGAACATCAGAGTGAGGTTCGTCTTGGCGATCGGTGTCGTCTGTCTGGCTCTCGACCAGGCTGTCTCGACACAGTCTGATGCCACGCTGATCGTCCGCGTCACCAGTTCGCTCGGACCGGTCGAGCAGGCCGAGGTCCGAGTCGGGGAGCGAACGACGCTCACGGACGCAACCGGTCAAGCGACGCTTCGCGTACCAGTGGGTTCGATCGAGCTCGTCGTGAGCCGATTTGGATTCGAAGCCGCGAAGCGCCGGCTGACGATCGCACTCGAGCGGCCGAATCAGGTCGTCATCGAACTGCAGCAGGAAGCGGTCCTGACAGAGGAAGTTCTCGTCACGGCCACACGCAGCGCTCGACGCATCGAGGATCTGCCACTCCGCGTCGAGGTCGTTCCTCAGGAAGAGATCGACGAGAAGCTCTTCATGACACCCGGCGACGTCTCGATGATGCTGACCGAGACGAACGGCATCCGCGTGCAGGTCACGTCGCCGTCGCTTGGAGCGGCCAGCGCACGAGTGCAGGGACTGCGAGGACGATACACCCAAGTGCTGTCGGACGGTCTTCCGTTGCACGGCCAGGCGGGATCGATTGGGTTGCTGCAGATTCCGCCGATGGACCTCGGTCAAGTCGAGGTCATCAAAGGGGTCGCGTCCGCGCTTTACGGTTCGTCGGCTCTCGGGGGTGTGATCAATCTCGTGTCGCGACAGCCGCGCGCCGATCGCCCCGAACGCGAGCTGCTCGTCAACCGCACGTCACGCGGCGGCACTGACGGGGTGGTGTGGCTGTCGGGCAAGCCGCGGGAGCATTGGGGCTATACGCTGCTGGGCGGCGCGCATTGGCAGGAACGGACCGACGTCGATCGTGACGGATGGACCGACCTGCCGGGCTACCGACGCGCGCTCGTCAGACCGCGACTGCTCTGGGAAAACGGCAGTGGACGTTCGCTGTTCATGACCGTCGGCGCGCTCGCCGAGAACCGAGAGGGCGGCACGATGCCGGGTCGATCGGCTCCTGACGGCGCGCCATTTCCCGAAGACATGAACACTCGACGCCTCGATGGCGGCGTCGTCGGCCGATTCCTCGTCGGCGGCGGCAAGGTTTTGAGCGTCCGCGCATCGGCTCTCGGACAATGGCATCAGCTCCGCTTCGGCCCGGCGCGCGAGCGCGATCTTCATCACACGTGGTTCGCCGAAGGCTCGCTCAACGGAACCGATGGCGCGCACAACTGGGTCATCGGTGCGGCCTTCCAACGCGACGCGTATCGAGCGCGTGATCTCCCCGTGTTCAATTACACGTACGTCGTTCCCGGTGTCTTCGCGCAGGACGACTACACCATCGCTTCCCGGCTGACGGTCTCGGCGAGCGGCCGTCTCGATACTCATAATCGATTCGGTACGTTCGTCAGCCCGCGGCTCTCGGCACTGGTGAAGCTCGGTGCCGGCTGGACGCTTCGACCGTCGATGGGGCAAGGATTCTTTGCCCCAACCCCGTTTACGGAAGAGACCGAGGCGACCGGACTTTCTCGCCTGGCACCGCTGCGCGATCTCGAGGCTGAACGAGGGCGCAGTCTGTCGGTCGATCTGGGATGGAAGCGCGGGCCGTTCGAGCTCACGTCGACGTGGTTCCACTCGACGATCGACGATCCGGTGCTGCTGCGCGATACCGAGTTCGGCGCCGCATCGACGCCGGTGGAAATCGTCAACGCGCCGGGACCCACGCGCACGCGCGGGTCCGAACTGATCACGCGATGGCATCGCAACGAGATGGACCTGATCGCGACGCACATGTTCGTCTGGTCGACGGAGATCGACCCGGCGGCGGGCACACGGGGGGAGGCCGAGCTGACGCCGCGACACACGGCAGGCGTGGATTGGTTGTGGAACATCGAGGGGCACGGTCGTCTGGGCGTCGAGGTCTTCTACACCGGCCGCCAGGCGCTGCGCGACTCAGCGTTCCGCACCCGGACCCCGTCGTACGTCCTGTGGGGCATCATCGGCGAGTGGCGCATCCGTCGCGCGCGCCTGTTTCTCAACGCGGAGAATCTCGCGGACGTGCGACAAACCGAATTCGATCCGTTCGTCCGCCCGTCTCAGCGCGTCGACGGGCGTTGGACCGAGGACGTCTGGATGCCACTGGACGGCCGCATGCTGAACGGCGGCGTACGTGTTGGCTTCTGACGGGGGACCTAGACCTAAACCTCCACCTAAACCTCCACTTAAACCTCCACCTAAACCTTTGACCTCACCTTTGCCCCCGCCTCTGCCTGCGGCTTCGGCGAGGCAGGCTTTTGACATTTGACCTGTGACCTACCGTCTGTCCGCTTCCGGGACGCCTGGTCCCGCGGCCGAACAAATCCCGTCAAAGATCGCGTAAATTGCTTAGACACCAGCCCGGCACGGGCCTTGATAACCACCGAAAGGCACACTGACATGCTCTTCAAACGCTCATCGTCCGCCGCGCTCACCGAGGCCCCGTGGGAGCCCACGGGCAACATGCCGCTGATGTCGCTGCGCGGCGTCGAGAAGTCATTCCCGGTTGGCGCCGGTCAGACCTACGTGCTCAGGCGCATCAACGTCGACATCAAGCCTGGCGAGTTCGTCTCGGTCATGGGGCCGTCCGGTGCGGGCAAGTCGACCTTGCTGCATATCCTCGGCATGCACGACAGCGCCTGGTCGGGTGAATACGCGTTGATGGGACATCCCATTCATGCGCTTCCGGCCAAGGAGCGCGCCGCGCTGCAGAAGCGCCACATCGGGTTCGTGTTCCAGAGCTATCACCTGCTCGACAACCTGACGGTCTACGAAAACATCGAGCTCCCGCTGTCGTACCGCGACATCAAGAAGTCCGAACGACAGGGGATCGTCGCCAACGTGCTCGATCGCTTCGGGATCGTCGCGAAGAAAGACCTCTACCCCAGCCAGCTCTCGGGCGGCCAGCAGCAGCTGGTCGGCGTGGCGAGAGCGATCGTCGCCAGCCCGCAGGTGATTCTGGCCGACGAGCCGACCGGCAACCTGCACTCGGCGCAGGGGCAAGAGATCATGGAGCTGTTCAAGCAGCTCAACGACCAGGGCACGACCATCGTACAGGTCACGCACTCGGAGACGAACGCATCGTACGGGAGCCGCATCATCAAGCTGCGCGACGGCTTCATCGATCAATCCTGATCCTCGCGCAGGGTCGTCCGTCTCCGCCTTTAGGCGATGAGTCTTCTCAACGACCTTCGATTCGCCGCCCGATCGTTCCTGAAGACGCCAGGCGTCACGATCGCCGCGGTGCTCTCGATTGCGCTCGGGATCGCCGCGACGACCTCGGTGTTCACGTTCGTCAACGCCGTGCTGTTCCGGCCGATGCCGGTCCCCCATCCGGAGCAGCTCGTCGCGCTTTACACGACCGAGCCGACGTCCATCTACCCATCGGCGTTCTCCTTCCCGGAGTATCGCGACTATCGCGATGCCTCCGATCGGATTTTCAGCGACCTGTTCGTCCACTCCGGCCGGCCGCTCGGCTTTTCCACCCGCGGCCGAAAGTCCGAGCTGATCTGGGGAGAGCTCGTCACGGGCAATTACTTCCGAGGCCTCGGCATCGTCGCTGCCGCCGGTCGCGTTCTGACACCCGACGACGATCGAACGGTCGGCGCCAGCCCGGTCGTGGTGTTGAGCCACGAGTTCTGGCAGCGCCGCTTCGGCGGGGATCCGGGCGTGGTCGGCACGGTCGTCAAGGTGACGGGCCACGAATTCACGGTCGTCGGGGTTGCGCGCAAAGGATTCTCGGGAACACGTTTTACTGGATTCATTCCCGATGTCTGGCTGCCGCTCTCGATGCACGGCCAGATCGCTCCCGCCTTGTCGCCGCTGCTCGAGGATCGAGCCGCTGACGCGTTCGACGTCAACGGACGTCTGAGACCTGGCGTCACCATCGAACAGGCCACGGCGGCCATCGGCGTCATCGCCGACCGGCTGGCGAAGACCTACCCGAAGACGAACGAGCGAAGGCGGGCCGGCATGGTGCCTGCCGGCAACAAGACTCAGCCTGCGATCACGCTCCTCGGATACGTTCCGATTGCTGCGCGGACGCTGATGGCCGTTGTTGGTCTCGTCCTGCTCATTGCCTGCGGCAGCGTCGCGAACCTGATGTTGGCGCGAGCATCCACGCGCCGCCGGGAAATGGCGATGCGGCTGGCGTGCGGCGCGCCTCGTGGACGACTGATCCGGCTGTTGCTCACCGAGAGCGTCGTGCTGGCCCTGACCGGCGGCGCGCTCGGACTGCTCTTGACGAGGGGGTTCAGCAGCGTCGTTCCACTCTTCGCGCCGCAACTCGATTTCCCGACGATCGATTTCGCGTACGACCTCGCGCTCGATTACCGCGTGCTGCTGTTTGCCGCCCTGACGACCACGCTGACGGGAATCGTGACCGGGTTGCTGCCAGCGCTGCAGGCGGTCAAGCTCGATCTCGTCACCGCGCTGCAGGCCCGCGATGCCGCGACGACGCGTGCCGGGCGATACGTCAACCTGCGCAATGGCCTGGTCGTCGCGCAGATCGCGTTTTCGCTCGCGCTGGTCGTCGGTGCCGGCATGTTCGTACGCAGCCTGCAGACGGCGCAGCGCCTCGACGTCGGATTCGAGACGAGGAACGTGTTGCTGGTCTCGGTCGACCTCAACCTGCGCGATTACGAGCGTGCCGCCGGCCTCCGCTTCTTCGACCGTGCCGTCGAGCGCATCCGGGCGCTGCCGGGCGTCGTGGCCGCGAGCGTCGGGGGTCCGCTGCCGCTCGATTCCTACGGCATCGGGACGGCAGTGACCGCGGTCGGCGAGGCGATCCGCGACGAACGCGAGCACATCGAAGCGGGGTACTCAGTCGTCGGTCCCGATTACTTCCGCACGATGCGCACGCCGCTCGTGACGGGACGAGCGTTCGCCGACACCGACACGGCCGATGCGCCTCATGTTGTCATCGTCAATGAAACGATGGCGCGGCGGTTGTGGCCCAACGACACGGCGAACAGCGTGATCGGCAGACGCGTTCGCTTGAGCGATGATTCCGCGGGCGCGGTCGATATTCATGTGATCGGCGTCGCTCGCGACGGCAAATACAATCTGCTCGGCGAACCACCGACCGAGTACTTCTTCGTTCCGCACGCGCAGCACTATCGCGGCCGCATGACGTTCATTGCCCGCACCGAAGGCTCCCCCGCGGCCCTGGCCCCTGCCGTCCAACGCGAGATCGCGGCGCTCGACGCAGACGTCCCCATCTTCGGCGTACGGACGATGCCGCTCTACCTCGATCGATTGCTGTCGCTGCCGAAATCAGCCGCCGCGTTGGTCGGTCTGTTCGCGTTCGTCGCGCTGATGATGGCGTCGGTCAGCCTCTACGGCCTGGTCAGCTACTCGACGGCCCGCCGCACGAAAGAAATCGGCGTGCGCATCGCCGTCGGTGCCCGTCACGTCGACGTGTTGTGGGCTGTGCTGAAGCAAGGCGCGGCGATAGCGCTCGCCGGAATCGGGGTCGGCGTGCTCGCGGCGCTCGGGCTGGCGCGTCTCGCCGCAAGCCTCCTGTACGGGATCAGCCCCGAGGATCCCACGACCCTCCTCGCGGGGATGGTGCTGCTCGTCACCATCGCGTTGATCGCCTCGTATGTGCCGGCGCGGCGTGCCATGCGGCTCGACCCGACGCGCGCCCTCCGACACGAATGATCTCTCTCTTGACCGAGCCATGACCATGCTTGACGACGTGCGGCTTGCGACGAGGCTGCTGTTCAAGGACCGCGGGTTTACGGCCGCGGCGGTGTTGGCGCTGTCGATGGGCATTGCGGCGACGAACACGATGTTCACGATCGTCAACGGCGCGCTGCTGCGCGACCTGCCGTTCGACGAGCCCGATCGCATCGTGATGATTCGCACACGCCACGTCGCCAGCCCGGGGCGGCCGCTCGACGGGTTGTCGTATCTCGATTTCGCCGACTGGCGATCCGCCGCTCGTACGCTCGAAGCGCTCGGCGCGTACGACGACCGGACGATGAACGTCTCGGACGAGGAACGCGCCGCGGAGCGATTCGAGGGCGCGATGGTGTCCGACAACGTGTTCTCGCTGATCGGGCAGCGGCCGATTCTTGGACGCGACTTTCGTCCCGAGGACAACCGCGAGGGCGCCGCGCCCGTCGTGATCCTCGGGCACGGTGTGTGGCAGGCTCGTTACGGCGCCGATCCCGGCGTGATCGGCCGCAGCATCCGCGTCAACGGCGTCCCATCCATCGTCGTGGGCGTGATGGGGCAAGGATTCGCGTTCCCTCAACTGGCGCAGCTGTGGCAGCCGCTGACCCTGCTACCACTCGAGTCCAAGACGGAACGGGCGCTGCGCGGACTGCGTGGCGTCGGCAAACTGCGCGACGACGTCGGCATCGAGCAGGCGACGACGGACCTGTCCGGTGTCGCCGCGGCGCTGGCGAGCCGGTATCCCGAGACCAATCGCGACATCGCGGCGCACGTGGAGGTGTTTCGCAGCGGCATCGGTGGTGACACCGCGCGCATCACCCTGACGCTGCTCGGCATGGTCTCGTTCGTCCTGCTGATTGCGTGCGGCAACGTCGCCAATCTGATGCTCGCCCGAGGCTTCGCTCGAACGCGCGAGGTCTCGGTGCGCCTGGCGTTGGGAGCGACACGCGCCACGATCGTGCGCCAGCTGCTCACCGAAAGCGTGGTGCTCGCCTTGGTGGCTGGCGTCGTCGGACTTGGGTTGTCGTTCGTCGGCGTTCGCGCGTTCTGGCGGGCGGCGGCGAACAGCAACCCGCCGTACTGGCTGCAGTTCCCCATCGACTGGCGCGTACTCGCGTTCCTCGTCGCGATCTGTCTCGGGACCGCCGTTCTGTTCGGGCTCGCACCGGCCGTGCACACAGCCAAGGTCAGCCTCGTCGAGGCGCTCTCCGCGATTGGCCGGGGCAACATCGGCAGCCGGCGGGGACGGCGGTGGGCCAGCGCGCTTGTCGTCGTCCAACTCACGCTGGCTCTGGTCATGATGACTGGGACGGGGCTTCTGCTGCGGTACCTGATCGAACGGGTGCGGATGGGCGCTGGCGTTGACACAGCGACGCTGTCCCAGTTGCGGCTCGACATGCCGCCGCCGAAGTACGACACGCCTGAACAGCGTCTTGGGCTCTACCGTATTCTCGAGGAACGTCTCGCCGCGCTCTCGGAGTTTCGTGTGTCGCTCGCGAGCGCCGCGCCTCTTGACGGCGGTGCCGAGCGTCATCTGGTGATCGACGGCCGCCCCGAGCCCGACGCCCGCAACCTCCCGTCGGTCACGGTCGTCAGCATCGGTGACAGATACTTCGACACGATCGCCGCGCGCTGGATCAGAGGGCGACGGTTCGAGCGCGGCGATGGCGAGCCTGGGCGCGGCGCGGTCATCATCAACGAGCGACTGGCCCAGGCGTTCTTCCCCGGCATCGACCCGATCGGTCGGCGCATCCAACTGCGTACGCCGACGCGTGGTAACGCGTCGGCGCCTGCCCCCGAGTGGATGACGATTGTCGGTGTGGCCCAGAACGTCCGGCAGGAACCGCCTGCGAGCGGGAGCTTCGACCCAGTGGCGTATCTACCCTGGACAGCGAACCCCGTATTCAGCACCAACCTGATCGTCCGCTCGAATCAACCGCTGGCGTCCGTCGCCAGCTCGCTGCGCCGGCTGGTCGCGAGCGTCGATGCCGACTTGCCGCTCTATGACATCGACACGGTCGACGCGCATCTCGCGTCGCAGCGCTGGGCGGCGCGTCTCTTCGGCGGAATGTTCACCGTGTTCGGCGTCGTCGCTCTGCTGCTGGCGACCGTTGGCCTCTATGCCGTGACGTCGTATTCCGTTTCGCAACGAGCGCGCGAGCTCGGCGTGCGCATCGCCCTGGGCGCACGCGCGCGGCAGGTGCTGTGGGTCGTCACGCGCAGCGCATCGGCCCAGATCGGGATCGGGCTGATACTCGGCGTTATGGGCGCAGTCGCGCTTGGCAACATCCTGCCGGAAGAAATTGTCGGCTCGCGTGGGACGGATGCGATCACGCTGTCGCTTGTCACGACTCTCCTCGTTGCTGCGGCGTTGACGGCCTCTCTCCTGCCCGCGCGTCGCGCGACGCGGCTCGATCCGATGGCGACTCTCCGGAGCGAATGATGGACGTCTTCGTACGCGACATTCAGCTCGCCTTCCGAAGCCTGCGGCGGAATCCGGTGTTTGCGCTGGTCGCGCTGTTGACGCTCGCCCTTGGCATCGGGGCGACCACCACGGTTTTCAGCGTTGTCTATGGCGTGCTGTTGCGGCCACTGCCGTTTCCAAACGCGCAACGATTCGTGCAGATCGTCCAGCCGCTGAGTTCGGCGTATGTTGAAGAGATTCGCGCCGGCATCACACCCAATCAGTTCGTCAACCTGCAGGAGTCGGCGACGACGCTCGAAGCCGTGGGCTCGTGGTTGCATGCCCCGAGGACGCTGACGGGACTGACCACGCCCGTACGACTCCATGGCGGCGGCATGACCGCCGGACTCTTTCAAGGGCTCGGCGTGCAACCGCTGCTGGGCCGCGGCCTGCGGCAAGCAGATTCTGAACGGGGTGCCGAGCCGATCGTGGTGCTCAGCTATCGCAGCTGGCGAGCGTATTTCGGTGGCCGTTCGGACATCATCGATACTCGAATCACGCTGGATAGCGTTCCCACTCGCGTCGTCGGCGTGATGCCGGAGCACTTCACGTATCCGTCGCTGGCCGGCCCGGAGATGACGCGAAACTCGGTCGGCGAGCTCGAGGACGCCCCGGAGTTCTGGATTGCGGTTCGCCCGTTCGAACGCGAGCAAGCCACCAGCGACGGCTTCACCACCATCCAGGCGTTTGCAATCCTGAAGCCCGGCGTGTCGATGCCGCAGGCAGAAGCAGAGATTCGTGGGCTGCTCGGTCCGATGCCGAAGGGCTGGACCTCACGGGTCGAGCTGGTGAATCCGCGCGCCGAGTTGGGTCAGCCGGTCAACCGTCCGCTGGTCATCTTTCAGCTCGGAGTGATCCTCGTCCTCCTCATCGCCTGCGTCAACGTCGTCAACCTGCTGCTGGCGCGCGCGTCAGGCAGGCGACGAGAGCTCGCGATTCGCACAGCGCTCGGCGCGAGCCGAGGCCGGCTGCTGCGGGAAGGTGTCGCCGAGGTGCTCCTTGTGTCGTGCAGCGGCGGCGTGGCCGGTTGCGCGATCGCCTATGGGTTGACCGCCTCACTTCGTTTCCTCCCGCCACATGTGCTGCCACGATTGCGCGACGTTCACGTCGATGGCGTCGTCCTGACGTTCGCCCTCGGCGTGTCGGTGATCTCCGGTGTCGCCATCGGACTCCTGTCCGCTTGGCGGGCGAGCCGATCGACGGGTATCGACGATCTCCATCAGCATGCGCTCCGTGTCGCCACACACAGCGCGCCCGCACGGCTCAGGCCGTCGAACCTCCTGGTCGTGGCGGAGATCGCGGCGGCGGTCGTGCTGCTCACCAGCGCTGGACTCCTCGTCAGGAGCTTTGTGAAGCTGATCAGCGTGGATATGGGCTATCAGGCGCGCGGCCTTGCCACGTTGAAGGTAGGACTGCCTGCCGCGCGGTATCCGACGACCGACGTGCGCAGCGGTTTCTCCGATCGATTCGCCGGCGCGATTCGTGCGCTCCCGGGGGTGGTGTCCGTCGCAGGAGCCGATGAATCGCTGAGTGGCTCGGCGATCGGCTTCTACCCGCTATTCGTCGACGGCCGAGACGTCGGCAAGGCAGAACTCCGCAACCGGGGCATCTCGCCCGACTACTTCCGCACCCTCGGCGTGCCGATCGTCGAAGGCCGTGAGTTCCGCCGTGAGGACCGCACACCTACACCCTCCCGGACCGTCGTGAACGAAGCCTTCGCGCGACGCTATCTCGCTGGACGCTCCGCCATCGGCCGCCAGATCCGCTACTCCGACTGGGACTTGCAGATCGTCGGCGTCGTCGCCAACGTTCGCAACGTTCGTGAGGGGGAGATCGAGCCTACGATCTATCTCCCGGCCACTTACAGCGGCTTCCGTGACGTCCATGAAGCCGTGGTGTTCGTACGGACGACAGAGGACCCGGCCGCGGTGCTGGCCGGCGCCCGGCCGTTACTGGCACGACTCGATCCACAGCTGGCGGTTTACGACAGCGCCAGCGTCGAAGAGATGCTCGAGTACTCGTCTGCGTCGCCGCGTCTGTACGGCCTTGTGTCATTTACATGTGCCGTCGTTGCATTGATGCTCGCGATCATCGGTCTGTATGGCGTGCTGGCGTATTCCGTCGGATCGCGGACGCAGGAATTCGGCATTCGCATGGCACTCGGCGCCGAGAGCCGCTCCGTGATGTGGCACGTGATGCGTCAAGGCCTGCTCCTCACAGCGGTCGGGTTGGTGGCCGGACTGGGCGGCAGCTACGCCGCCGCTCGCGGCCTGTCGACGCTCCTGTTCGGCATTACACCGGCGGATGTACCGACGTTCGCGACGACTGCGGTCCTGTTGACCGGGACCGCGGTGCTCGCCTGCCTGATCCCCTCGCGCCGCGCAACGCGCGTCGACCCGGTGATTGCGCTCAGGAGTGAATGATGGAAGCCGTGCTTCGCGATTGTCGACACGCGTTTCGCGCGCTTCGCCGAACCCCGGGCTTCACCGTCGTGGCCATCGTGACTCTCGCGCTCGGTGTCGGCGCCAATGCGACCGTGTTCAGCGTGCTCGACGCGCTGCTGCTGCGGCCGCTGCCGGTCGCGAACGCTGAACGCCTGTTCTTTCTCGAGACGACCGACGGACGCATCAGCGAGTCGATCCCGACCTATCGCGATCTACGGGCGCAGAACACGACGCTGGCCGACCTCGCGGCCTATCGCATCACGCCCATGGCCTTGCAGCGCGAGTCGGGGTCGGAGCGCGTGTGGGGCTATCTCGCCAGCGGCAACTATTTCGATCTGCTCGGCGTGCGCCCGGCGGCGGGTCGGTTCTTCACGCCGTCCGAGGACATCAAGCCTGGAGCCGCGCCAGTCGCCGTGATCAGTTACGACAGCTGGCAGCGCCGCTTCGGCGGAAGCGCGGCGATCGTGGGCACGGCGATACGGATCAACGGCCTGTCATACACGATTCTTGGCGTGGCGCCACGCGGGTTCCATGGTACTGAGGTCTTCTATCGGCCGGACATCTGGATCCCGATGTCGATGGAGCCGCTGGTCGAATCGCGCAACTGGCTCGACGCCCGCAACACCCAGAACGCCTTCCTGATCGGACGGCTGCGCCAGGATACGACCGTTCCCCAAGCGACCAGCGATCTCAACGCGATCGCCACGCGCCTGGCGGACGCGTATCCGGACGCCCTTCGCGGCGTGCAGTACCAACTGGTGCGTCCCGGGCTTTTTGGCAGCATCGGACGCGCGCCGCTCTCCGCGTTCGTCATCGGAGTGATGGTGCTTTCCGGACTCGTGCTCCTGGCCGCGTGCGCCAACCTTGGCAGCCTGTTGTCGTCGCGCCTGGTCGATCGCTTTCGCGACATCGCGATCCGCCTGGCGATCGGCGCGTCACGCGCCAGCGTCGTCCGTCATGTCTTCGTCGAGATCGGCATCCTCGCCGCCGCGGGCGGGGCTGCGGGCTACATCATCGCGAGCCTTCTGCTCGCTGCCCTGAGCCGGTGGCGGCTGCCGTTGTTACTGCCCGTCCAGCTCGACGTGACGCCGGATCTCAGCGTCGTGGCGTTCGGCGCGATGGCGACGATCGCGACGGCCGTGCTTGCTGGCCTCGCCCCGGCGCGGCACGCGTGGCGCACCGATCCGGCGCGACTGGTCGTCGCCGCCAGCGCTTCATGGGGATTCGGCTGGCGGCTGCGCGATGTGCTGCTGGGCGTTCAGGTTGCGATCTGCTGTGTCGTCATCTGCGCCAGCATTGTGTCCGTGCGGAGTCTGGCCGCCGCCCTGAACGTGCCGATCGGCTTCGAAACGAAGGGCGTCACCGCTGTGAGTCTCGATCTGTCTGCGGCGCGGTATACCCCGCAGGAGGGCCTCGCCTTTCAGCGCCGCGCCCTCGACGCGGTCAGCGCACTGCCGGGAGTCACGTCGGTCGCGTTCACGAGCGCACTGCCGTTGACGCTCGATCGATCAACGACGACCGTCTTCCCGAGCGACGTCGACCCGTCGTACACGAAGCCGGTCGAGGCGCTGGTCTACGCGGTCACGCCGACCATACTCGACGTGCTGCAGATGCGTCTCGTCTCCGGCCGCGCGTTCACCGAGAACGATCGATTTCAAACCGAACCGGTCGCGATCGTGAACCGAACGTTCTCGCGCCGCGTCCTGCTGACCGATGACGCCATCAACATGCGCTTCCGAACGCTGGGGGGACGCATCGTGCGCGTCGTCGGCATCGTCGAAGACGGCAAGTACGGTGCGCTCGTCGAATCACCGCAACCGGTGATGTTTCGGCCGGTCTTGCAATCGTTCGAAGCGTCGATGGTCCTGCTCGTTCGGGCATCGCGGCAGGACGCCAGCCTGGCGCGCGCCATCGAACGGCTGGTGGCCGGCCTCGATCCGCGCGTCCCGCTGGTGTCGCAGGGCAGCCTCGCGAATGCGATCGCCGTCGCGTTTCTGCCAGCCCAGGCCGCCAGCGTCGGCATCACGGCGTTTGGCGCACTCGCGGTCGTGCTCGCGCTGGTCGGCATCTACGGACTGGCTGCCTATTCCATCAGCGCCCGTGTGAGAGAGATCGGCATCCGCGTCGCGATCGGCGCGCAGCCCTCGCAGGCCCTGCGCTTCGCGCTCGGACGCACCGCCCTGCTGCTCGGCCTCGGTGCCGTGTGCGGCATGCTCGTGAGTGCGGCGATGGCGCCGCTCTTGGGGGCAGTCATGTTTCACGCCTCATCGCGAGATCCGATCGTCCTCGCGACCGTCGGCCTCGTGATGGTCGCGATCGGCGTGGCTGCCGCGTGGATCCCCGCGCGCCGGGCGCTGTCGCTCGATCCGGCGCGGGCGCTACGCGAGACGTAGGCACACTGGAGGATAATTTCACCATCGTGGCCTCATCAACGACACGCCTGCTCATCGCCGACGATCAGCGCGACGTCCTCGAAGCGTTGCGCCTGCTGCTCAAGGGCGAGGGCTATCAAATCGACACCGTTGAATCGCCCGCTGCCGTGCTGAACGCGCTCGAGCAGCGCGACTACGACGTCGTGCTGATCGATCTCAATTACGCACGCGACACCACGTCGGGGCAGGAAGGGCTCGAGCTGCTCACACGGATCCACTCCGCCGACGAAATGCTGCCGGTGGTGGTGATGACCGCGTGGGGATCGATCAACGTCGCGGTCGAGGCGATGCGTCGTGGCGCGCGCGATTTCGTCGAGAAGCCGTGGGAGAACGAGCGGCTGAAATCGATCATCCGCACGCAGACCGAGCTGGGGCGCGCGCTTCGCCGTGCCACCCGGCTCGAGGCGCAGTCGCGTGTGACCCAGACCGAAGGCGGCCCGCTGCTGATCGCCGATTCCACCGCGATGCAGCCGGTGCTGCAGATCATCGCGCGCGTCGGCCCGTCGGATGCCAACGTGCTCATCACCGGCGAGAACGGCACCGGCAAGGGCGTCGCCGCACAGGCGCTGCACGCCGTGTCACCGCGCGCCAGCCGGCCGATCGTGACGATCAACGCCGGCGGCGTCTCGGAGGGGGTGTTCGAGAGCGAGTTGTTCGGACACGTCAAAGGCGCGTTCACCGACGCCAAGCAGGATCGCGTCGGCCGCTTCGAGCTGGCCGACGGCAGCACGCTGTTCCTCGACGAGATCGCCAACGTGCCCTTGAGCCAGCAACAGAAGTTGCTGCGCGTGCTTGAAACCGGCGAGTTCGAGCGCCTCGGCTCCTCCCGCACCCGCAAGGCGGACGTCCGCCTGATCTCGGCGACCAACGCCGACCTGAACGCGGAGGTCGCGGCCGGCCGCTTCAGACAGGACTTGCTGTTCCGCCTGAACACGATCGAGATCCGTCTGCCGGCTCTGCGCGACCGGCGCGAGGACATCCCGAAAATCTCGAAGCACTTCCTCGTCACGCACGCACAGCGCTACCGCAAGGCGATCACCGGATTCGACCCGGCCGCCCTCCAGGCGCTGGTCGATCATCCGTGGCCCGGCAACGTGCGCGAGCTCGATCACGCGGTCGAGCGCGCCGTGCTGATGGCGCAGGGCAACGTCATTCACCTGGGCGACCTCGGCCTGCGGACGCCTGGCGGGTCGGAAGGCGCGGGCCGGCTCGAGGAGATGAGCCTCGAAGACGTCGAAAGCTTCCTCATTCGCAAGGCGATGGCGCGTTACGGCAACGTCAGCCACGCCGCCAAGGCACTGGGACTCAGTCGATCCGCGCTCTATCGACGGCTTGAACGGTATCGACCGTCGTAGAACATTGGTGATTTCTGAATAGTGATTGGTGAATCGTTGTTGATTGGCGATTATTGAATGTTGATTTACAGAGGATTGGGGACCACGTGGCGATATCTCCGCTTCTCATCTTTCAATCAACAGTCGCCCAATCAACAAGCAACAACGAATCACTAGTCACAAATCACTAATCACCCATGCTTTCCTACGACCGCCGCGTGTCGCTGCTCGCGTTGGGCGCGGGCGCGCCGGCCGTCGTGATCTCGCTGCTCCTGCTCTGGGCCGGCAACTACACCTGGCTGGTGCGCACCACCGCCGCACTGATCATCGTCGGCTTGTGGCTGGTGGTCGCGGTGACGCTGCGGGACCGCATCATCAGGCCGCTGCAAACCGTTTCGAACCTGCTGGCAGCGCTCCGCGAAGACGACTTCTCGATCCGCGCGCGCGGCGCCGAACCGAACGACGCCCTGGGGCAGGTGATGCTCGAGATCAACACCCTGGCAGAGACGCTTCGCACCCAGCGCCTCGGGGCACAGGAAGCCACGGTGCTGCTGCGCGCGGTGATGGCGGAGATCGACGTCGCCATTTTCGCGTTCGACAGCGAGAAGCGCCTGGTCCTGGTCAATCGATACGGCGAACGGCTGCTCGGGCGCGACGCCGCCGACCTCATCGGCCGGCCCGCCGACGACCTGGGACTGCAGGGGGCCATCATCACCGACTCTTCGGCGATTCAGGATCTCAGCTTCCCTGGAGGCGCCGGCCGTTGGGAGATCCGGCGCACGAAGTTCTGGCAGGGCGGGTCGCCCCACGAGCTGTTCGCGCTGTCGGACCTCAGTCAGCCGCTGCGCGAACAGGAGCGCCTCGCCTGGCGCCGGCTGATTCGCGTGATCGGCCACGAGTTGAACAACTCGCTGGCACCGATCAAGTCGATTGCCGGCAGTCTCGAGTCGCTGTTCCTTCGCGATCCTCCGCCCGACGACTGGCGCGACGACATGCAGCGCGGCCTCGCCGTGATCGCGTCGCGCGCCGACGCGCTGAGCCGCTTCACGACCGCCTACGCCCGGCTGGCCCGGCTGCCGGCGCCGACCAAACGCCTCTTCGACTTCGGCGCGCTCGTGCGGCGCGTCGTGACGCTCGAGTCGAGATTGACCGTGGCGATCACGTCGGCGCCGGAGCTCGCGATTTCGGCCGACCCCGATCAGATCGAACAGCTCTTGATCAATCTCGTGCGCAATGCCGTCGATGCCGCCATCGAGACGGGAGGCGGCGTCCAGATTGGATGGTCATCGCTCTACCACACGCTCGAAGTGCGCATCGAGGACGAGGGTCCTGGACTGCAGAACACCGGCAATCTGTTCGTGCCGTTCTTCACGACGAAGGCCGGCGGCTCGGGGATCGGCCTGGTGCTCAGCCGGCAGATCGCCGAGGGCCATGGTGGTTCGCTGATGCTCGAGAATCGGCCGGATGGACGCGGCACCCGCGCCAGTTTGCGCCTGCCCCTGTAACAGGGGTCAACGGAGGAGTAAGGAGAAAGCGGGGTTTTTTAACACGGAGTAACCGGAGAAAACGGAGATAACGGGAAACGGCCGCCTGGCATCACTCCAGGCGCACGCGAGTGAGGTGATGTGCGCCTGGAGTGGTGCCAGACGGCCGTCGCCGTTTTCACCGTTATCCCCGTTGCTCCGTGGGGAATATCCCGTTACCTCCGCTCTTCCCCGTTCCGCGTTGCGCCGCCTACTGCGAGCGCAGCGAGGAGACGGGGTCGACGGCCGAGGCGCGTCGAGCGGGGATCCACATGGCGCCGAC
>DASRJR010000437.1:0-3403 GCA_035649395.1 Vicinamibacterales bacterium | reverse complement strand
CGGCGCGCCAGCCCGTAGCCGTGCTGCGGCCCCATCGCATCGAGCGTCTTCAGGACCATCAGGTCGAGGGTGCCCTGCAGGATCGACGATCGCGGCGTCTCCATCGCGGCTCTGCTCCTGTGTGATGCCGACAGGAGTATCTGCGATGTTCGTGTGGGATGTAAAGAGGAAGCGTAGGGTCCGGCTTTAGCCGGACCAGTTACTCCGCCCGTAGCACCGCGTTCGGATCCAGACGCGCGGCGCGCCAGGCCGGCAGCACGCAAGCGAGAAGTGCGACCACCGTGATGGTGGCGATCACGCCGGACAGCGTGGACATGTCGGTTGGCTTCACCCCGAAGAGCAGCGACGCGATGAGACGATTCAAACCGAAGGCCGCGGCCAGACCGATCGCCACGCCGACGCCGGTGAGCAGCAGCCCCTGCCGCATCACCTGCGTCACGACGCTGGATCGATCGGCGCCGAGCGCGAGGCGGATGCCGATCTCACGACGACGTTCGGCGACCATATAGGAGAGGACGCCATAAGTGCCGATTGACGCCAGCAGGAGCGCCAGGCCACCGAACACGCCGATCAACTGCGCCAGCAGCCTGGGACGACGGATCGATTCGGCGAAGACGTCCTCCATCTCGCGCAAACGAACGACCGGCACGGTGCGGTCGACCTCCCGGACGAGCCGCTCGATCGTCGACGCCAGCGCCGCCGGCATCAGCGTCGTCCGCATCACGAAGTTCATGTTGAACGGCGCCTGCGCCTGCGCCTCAGGCCGGGCGGAGAGCTGATCGACGAAGAAGTAGAACTCGGTTCCCGTCTTCTGATCGACGCCGCCCTGCTTGACGTCCTTGGCCACGCCAACCACCGTGAACCACGGGACCTGATCGCCGCAGCACGGACGCAGGCGCTGACCGATCGGGTTCTTGTCTCGCCAGAACGTGTTGACGAGGCGCTCGTTGACCACCGCGACGGGACCATCGGACGCAGCATCGGCTGTCTGGAAGCTGCGGCCCTGTACGATCGGAATCCCCATCGTCTCGAAATAGCCGGCCACGACGTTCTGGTAATAGTCGACGTTTTCGAACGGCCCTTCAGGCGGCGCGGTGTAGTTGTCGATGTCGGTATCGTTGGCGTTCAACGGACGATTCGGCGGAAGGCCGGTCATGCCGCTGGCGTTCTGGACGCCCGGCACCGCACGAATCTTTTCGATCAGGCTCCGGTAGACCTGCATCCGCGCCGCCGCTTGCGGATAGGTGGTGCGGGGCAGCGTGATCGAGAACGTCACCAGCCGCGATCGATTGAACCCGGCATCGACGTTCGTCAGGTTGTAGACCGTCCGCACGAGCAGGCCGGCGGCAATGACGACGATCACCGCAAGTGCGACTTCGGCCATGACGAGGCTTTGGCGAATGCGGTGGCGAGCCGCCCCCGTGGCGCCCTTGTCGCCGCCCTCCTTGAGCGCCGTGACCAGGCCTTTGGCGCGCGTGTGCATGATCGGTGCAAGCCCGAAGAGCACACCGCTGGCCAAGGCCACCGCGAAGGTGAATGCGAGGACGATGGGATCGACCGCAATCTCAGTGGTCCGCGGAAGACTGTTCGGATAGGCGCGTACGAGCGCTTGTACGCCGATGCGTGCGAGCGCGAGGCCGAGCACCCCCCCGGCGACTGCGAGCAGCACGCTTTCGGTCATGAACTGCTGCAGCAGTCGCCCACGAGTGGCGCCGATCGCCGTGCGCACGGCGAACTCGCGATGGCGGGTCTCGGCACGCGCGAGCAGCAGGTTCGCCAGATTGGCGCACGCGATCAGCAGGACGACGCCCACGGCGGCTTGCAGCACCCAGATCGATCGGCGGGCGCCTCCGAGCATCTCCTCCGTGAGCGATTTCATCTGGAGAATGTGTGCGCCTCGCTCCGTCAACGGCTTGAACACGTGGCTGCCCGGTCCGGTTGGTGGAACGCCGGCGCGTGCTCCCCAGTTCTTGATCAACGTGTCTAGCTCGGTCTGCGCGGCTTGGACGGTGACGCCGTCCTTCAACCGCCCAATCAGATAGAGAAAGTGGCTGCCGCGATTGCGGCGGTTCGCGGGATTGAGTCCCAGCGGAAGCCAGACTTCGGTGCGATTGTCCATGACGTCAGTGCCGGGCGGCATGATGCCGAGCACCTCGCGGCGTCGGCCGTCGAGTTCCACGGTCTGGCCGACGATCGGTCTGCCACCAAACGCCGTCTGCCAGAGCTCGTGCGAGAGGACCACGATCGCTGGCGTCGGCAGCGGTGGGTTTGACGGTTGGCCTGGTGCGGGCGGTGGTGCGTTGACGTCCGTTTCACCCGTCGTGAAGAAGCGGCCTTGTGCCGCTGGGACGCCCAGCGCGTTGAACAGATGCTCGTCGACCGAAGCGGTCCGGACCCGAAGCGGCCGATCGCCGGCCGTGAGGTTGGCCTCGCCTGTCGTGAATGCGCCGACAGCGGCGAACGACTGGTTGAGCTCACGGAACTCCAGGTACTCAGGCGGCGAGACCCAGAACTGCTCGAAGCCGAACGCCGGGAATTGCGTCGTCAGATACATCAGCTGTTCGGGTTTCGGATAGGCGAGCGGCCGCAGGATGACGCCGTTGACGATCGAGAAGATCGCGGTGTTGGCGCCGATGCCGAGCGCCAGCGTCAGCAGGGCAGTGGCCGTGAAGCCCGGTGATCGTCGCAGCAGACGCACTGCGTACTTGAGGTCGGGCGCGATTGCACTGGTCCAGCTGCCCCATTCCATGGATGATCTCCCCTCGCGAGCTTACTGCCGTTGGACGAAACCCCGAGCTCGCAAGTTTACGTCGCGTCCCGTCGAGGAGCACGCCATGACGCGTTTGCTGGGGGCCGCGCTGATCGCGACGATGTGCGGGTGTGTCGCGGTGCGCGCACAGGACCAACCTGCCGGATCGGCGCAGTTCGAGGTCGTCTCGATCAAACGCAACATCAGCGACACAACCGGCGGAGGGATGCGCAGCCTGCCGGACGGCACGTCGGTCATGACCAATCAGTCGATCCGGTCGATCATCCTGGCGGCCTCACCGGTGCCCGCGCGAGAGGTCGAAGGGCTTCCCGACTGGGTCAATACCGAGCGGTACGACATCACGCTCAAGCCACCGGCGGGCGCCGCGCGAGAGCAGCGCGGCGAGATGATGCGCAACATGTTCGTCGAGCGGATGAAGCTACAAGCGCACGTCGAGGAGCGGGAACGAGATGTGTTCGCGCTGGTCGTCGCGCGCAGCGATGGACGTCTCGGTCCGCAGCTGAAGCCATCGACACTCGATTGCAGTCCCAGACCACCCGGTACGGCGCCACCACCGCCACCATCATTCGATCCGAAGGATGCGACGGGGCGTTGTGGCGGGCTTTTCGGGCAGGGAACGATCGTGTCCGGAGG
>DASRJR010000436.1:0-10789 GCA_035649395.1 Vicinamibacterales bacterium | reverse complement strand
TCACGCTCATCGCGCCGGGCAAAGGCCCGTTCACGTTCCCTCCCGGCTATCAAACGCCGTGGGAGAAGATCGAGATTGCGGTGATCGAGAAGATGTCACCGAATCTGTTCGTGCTCCACGGCTCGCAAGGTCTCGATCCTGCACATCCCGATGCGTCGGGCGGGCGCGTCATGGTGCTGTTCGGGTCCGACGGCGTGCTGATGGTCGACACGCAGAATCGCCAGGTGGCGGAGAAGACGCTCAAGGCGATCCGGTCGTTCACCGACGCGCCGATCAAGGTCCTCGTCAACACGCACATCCACAGCGACCACACCGGCGCCAACGCCTTCTTCGCCAAGCAGGGTGCGCTGATCTTCGCGCAGGACAATCTGCGCAACGAGATGGTGCGGCCGGTGAGACGCGCGAACGTCCAAGCTCCGCCGCCGCCGGATCCGGTCGGCGTCCCGGTGGTCACCTATCGCTATAGCGCCGCTGCTCCGGGCGAACCCGGCGTCACGCTGACCATGAATGGCGAGACGGTCGACTTCATTCCGATGATGCCGTCGCACACGGCCGGCGACACCATCGTCCGGTTCCGCAACGCCAACGTGATCTACATCGAGGACTTCTATCGCAACTTCGGGTATCCCTTTGCCGATCAGGCCAACGGCGGATCGATCAAGGGCATGCTCGACGCCGTCGACCTGATCCAGAAGCTCGCCGACGACAAGACGACGCTGGTGCCCGGCCACGGCACCCTGGTCAGCAAGCGCGATCTGCTGCCCTATCGCGCGATGCTCGTCGACGTGATGGCGAAGGTGAAGCGGCTGCGCGATCAAGGCAAGTCGCTGCAGGAGGTCCTGGCGGCCAACCTGACCGCGCCGTACGACGCGACCACGCTCGGCGACACACAGCAAAGCAAGGATCGCTTCATCACCGAGGCCTATGACGAGGTCAAGGACTTTCCTCCCATCGTCGACGGCAAGCGGACGATGCCACTCCGTCCTTGAAGCGCGGCTCGGATCCCGGTGAAAGTCATCCTCTTTGGCGCCACCGGTATGGTCGGCGCCGGCGCGCTACGGGAAGTGCTCGCCAACACCGAGGTCGAAGCCGTGCTCAGCATCGGCCGGCGTTCCTGCGGACTACTGCATCCCAAGCTGCGCGAGCTGCTGCTGCCGGATCTCTTCGACTGCACGGCCGTCGAATCGCAGCTGGCGGGATGGGATGCGGGCATCTGGGCAGTGGGTATAAGCTCGATGGGTGTTGACGAAGCCGCGTATAGCGAGGTCACGGAGGCGCTCACGCTCGTGTGGGCGCGAACGCTCTTGCGCCTCAATCCGGGCTTCAGTTTTTGCTACTGCTCGGCGATGGGTGCCGACGGAAGCACGATGTGGGCGCGTGTGCGCCGGAGGGTCGAGAGCGAGTTGAAGGCGATGCCATTCCGCCACGCCGGGTGCGTCAGGCCAGGGTTTATCAGGCCCGGGCCAGGCGTCCGAAGTCAGGTGAAGGTCTATCAGGCACTGATCGTGCTCTTTGCTCCTCTCTTGTCGATCGGCGCCAAGACGATGCCGGCCCTGTTCACGACGTCCGAGCGGCTCGGACGTGCCATGCTGAGAGTCGTCCAAGGACGCGCGGATCGATTCATCCTCGAATCGAGCGACATCAACCGCATCGGCGTCTGAGGCTCGGGCAGGAGGGTGAGATGTCCACTCACGCGAGGCTACTGCGCGGCGCGCCTTACTTTCCCGTGTCGGACGTTGCGGCTGCCGGCGCCTACTATCACGACGTGTTCGGATTCGAATTGGAATACTCGGGCGGCACGCCGCCCGAGTTCGCCGTCTACAGCCGCGACGGCTGCGCGCTGATGTTGAAGCGCGTCGCCGACGCGAGTCGCATTCATCCCAACGAGGCTCAAGGCGGCACGTGGGACGTCTTCTTCTGGGTCGCCAACGTCGACGCGTTGTACGACGAGCTTCGCACACGCGGCGCAGCGTTCGCCTACGAGCCGATCGTACAGCCGTACGGCGTCAAAGAATTCGCCGCTCGCGACCCGCTCGGGTATGTCCTCGGCTTCGGCGAAAGCTGGCCTCCCTCGGTCAGCGACTAGCGACTCGCCGCCGGAGCCTTACACGACCAGTTCGCGGCGTCCTTGAGATCACCGCTGCCTTTGTACTCTGCGGCCTGCGGATACGGGCACAGCGGACGCGTCAGTCCGTTGGCCCCGGTCCCCAGCATCGTGTCTGGCGCCATGCCCTTCTCGACCCATTTCTCGAGCGTGCCAATCGAGTCGAAGGTGTTGACACCGGGGCCGCCGCCGCAATGTCCCATCCCGGGCGCCATGAACAAGCGCACCCAATCGCTCTGATTGCTGCCCATCTTCTTGAGCACCGACTCGTAGTACCAGATCGATGTCTCCGGAGTGATGCCGGTGTCCGACCACCCGTGCGTGATCAGCAGCTTGCCGCCGCTCCCCTTGAACTTGCTCAAGTCGGGATTGACGGCGTCGACGTAGCCGATCTTCTCGTCGAGGAACTTCATGTCGCGATCGAGATCGAACTTCTGCCAATCGACCTTGGGATCGTTGTACGCGATGCGCACGAGGTCGAACGTGCCGCCGGGCGACTGATTCGTCGGCTGCTGCGCGTTGATGGGATTGCCGAGCGCCTGACCTGAGAAGATCAGCTCGCCCTTGGAATTCTTTACGCCTCCGTAAAACGTCTCGACGGTCTTCATCTGCGCGTCGGTGAGACATGACCCTTCGGCGCTGCCGCCCTGGCACTTCAACGCCGAGAAGTCCACTTTGCACGCGCGCGGGTTGTTGAGGAAGCCTTCCTTGAGCGTGTCGCACGTCTTCGTCACGAGATTGTTGACGAGCGCCGCCTGCTCGGTGCTGATCGCGCGTTCGGGATGCCGTGACAGGCTGATGCTCCGTTCGATCCCCGCGGTCCACATGTGGATGTGGCGGTTGGCGAGCGAGCCGGCGATGATGCCGTCATAGTCGTCCGGATAACGCTGCGCTTCCATCAGCGCCATGCGCCCACCGGTCGAACACCCTTTGAAGTAGGAGTATTGCGGGTTGCGATCGTAGAAGGCGTTGACGATCTGCTTCGCCTTGACGGTCATCTCGTGCGTCGCCCGGTAACCGAAGTCGATCATCTTCTCCGGATGACCGATCGCCCACTCGCCGCCCGGGTCCTGATGGCCGGTATCGGTGCCGGCCGTTGCGTAGCCGAGCCTCAGGGCCTGCGGCATCTCGCCCGTCCGCCCCTGGATCGACCCCGCGAATCCGCCGTTGCCGACACCCATGAACTTGCCGTTCCAGCGCTCCGGCGACGGCAGCCACATCTCCATGTTGATCAGCGAATCGGACGACGGTTTGAGGACGAGTTGCACCCGGCAATGTGCCGGGATCATCGCCGGCGGCTGTTGCGGCGGTGCGGGCGCAGCCGCGGCACCTCTCGCCTGTCCCCCGGCGGCCGCTCCAGCGCGCCCGCCGCCTCCTGCTCTCGCAGGCGCAGGACCTTCCGGCACCATCTGCGCACTCGTGATCGTGGCCTTGTCGAGCTTGAGCGTGGTGAGACTCTCGCACGGCGCCGCGGTCGCCGCAGCGCTGAGTAGCATGAACGCAATGCTGCCGATCATGATGATCCTCCTACGCGGCCGTAGGATGGGCGGTGTCGGGCGAGGTTTGCAATAGAAATCTGCCGGCACTCTCGACGAACATCGAGTCGCCAAACTCGTGCGATCGGTAGCCCTTCGCCTCCGCCTCGGCCAGAGCGTCGCGGAGCACCTCGTCGCCCTGAAACGCTCGCAACAGCTCGTAATGACTCGTGCCCGGTTCGTGCTGACCCGTCACGAGCGCATCGACGACACGCAGCCGCGTGAACGGACCGACGCGCAGCGTGGCCACTCCAGCTCCGGGATGCACATGACCGTCGCGTGCCGCAGCGTCCTCCAGCGCACGGACAACGGTCGTGCCAATGGCGATGATGCGTGAGCCACGATGACGTGCCGCGTCGATTCGAGATGCCGTGGCCGCCGGAATGTCGTACGGCTCGTCGAACGGAAGCCGCGCATCGAGTTCCGGATCGCCTGTCGACGAAATCCCAGCCGCGTGCGTGACGGTTGCGAACGTGGCACCGCGCTCCCGCAGCGCTCCGAGCATCTGCCAATCGAGCACGAACCCGGCTGACGGCGCCTCGAACGCGGCCGGGACGGAGGCAAACGGCGTCCACGTATCCCAGATCGCCAGCGGCTCCTGCAGATACGCGTACTGAATCGGACGGCCATGGCGCGCCAGACCTTCCCACGTCGACGCGGGCGATCCCTGGAATTCCACGTCGATGAGCCGCGGGTGATCGAGCACGCGAACGACGATCGCCTGAAGGGGACCGAGTCGAATGATCTCGCCAGGATTGAATCGTGGCGGCAGCGGCCGCTGCTCCGTCGTCGTGCGGAAGTCGCCGGCGCCAAAGACCACGGCCGTGAAGCGTCCGATTGCATGCGGCGAAATCGATCGAGCGGCGGCCAGCCGTAACTCCACCGGCCTGCCGGTCGCGACGTGAACGCCGACGAGGCTGGCGGGCAGCGTCGCGGCGTCGTTGGCGATCACGACATCCCCGCGCCTCACGCACGACGGAAACTCGGGCCGCGCGAGATGTGTTACATGGCCAGTGCCGTCGACGACGAGGAGGCGCGCGTCAGCAGGACGCTGCACCGCGGCAGTTGCGGGAATCATCGCCCCTCGACCAGGCTCCGGACGTCCTGCTGGCCACTCGACGGGCCAACGGCCACCTCGCGCCGCGGCTCGGCGACATGCGTCGCGATGAGTTCGACGATGTCCGCGGCGGCTGCGTCCGGTCGCTTCAACTGCGCCGGGTCCGCGTCCGGTACCGCGAGGGCGTGCAATGGCGTGTCCATGTCTCCGGGATCGACCGACACCACGCGGATCCCCTCCGTCGACAGTTCCTCGTCCCAGATGCGGCTCAGATGGTGAAGCGCCGCTTTGCTTGCGCCGTACGCGCCCCACCGCGGATACGGCGTGACCGCGGCATCGCTCGAGATGTTGACGACCAGCGGCGCGCGTCCGTCCCGCGCTGACGCCGCGAGCGAACCGAGTAGCGCCTTGGTGAGCCGAAAGGGACCGACGAGGTTGGTCGCCAATGCCTGCTCGAGATCCTCGCACTCGGTGTCGGCCAGCAGCGCCAACGGCACCGGTCCGAGCGACGAGGCATTGTTGACCAGCACGTCGAGTCCACCCAACGCGCCGAGTATCTGAATGGCGATCGGATGAATCTCGTCCTTCTGCGACACGTCACCGACGATGCCGCTCACGTTTCGGTGTTCGCTCCGTACGCGTTCGACTCCGTCTCGACCGCGCGCCACGAACGCGACGTCGGCGCCTCGAGCGGCCAGGCGCCTGACGAGCGCCAGGCCCAGCCCTGAGGTGCCGCCGGTGATCGCGACACGCAGCCCTGCGAGAGATGCTTCTGACATACGTCCTCCTGTCGACCAACTCCTATGTCACAGGCTACAAGTTAAAGTAAACTTTAAGTCAAGCGAACTCTACTTTCGCTCGGGCGGGCGTCGATGTCGGACATCATGACCATCACGGACGTGGCCAAGCGCAGCGGTGTGGCCTCGTCCGCTCTGCGCTTCTACGAATCGCGGGGGCTGATTGCCTCCGAGCGCACCGGCTCGGGTCACCGCCGCTATCCGCGTGCCGTCCTCCGCCGCATCGCCTTCATCGTCTTTGCACAAAAGATCGGCTTGTCGCTCGATGAGATCGCGGCGCAATTGGAGAAGCTGCCCCACAACCACGTACCGGAGCGATCGGATTGGGCGAAGCTGTCAGCCGGGTGGACGAAGCGCGTCGACGAACGCATTGCCGAACTGGAGCGCCTGAAGGCCGGGTTGACCCAGTGCATCGGCTGCGGGTGCCTGTCGTTGCAGGTCTGCCAACTCGCGAATCCCGGGGACACCGTTGCGAGCGCCGGCCCCGGGCCGCGGTTCTGGATGGGCCGCCCCCGGCGCCGATCACGCGGCTGAACGTCACATCGGCGACGCTCGTGTGTCTTACGGGCGTGGACAGTCATCGGATCGACCCCGCCATCGCCGCGTTTTACGAGCAGATATCCGAAGAAGATCGGTTGGAACAGGGACCGTTTCTGCTCGAGGCCATTCGCACGAGAGAGCTGATCGAGCGCTTCAGGCCAGCCGTGCCGGCCACGATTCTCGACGTCGGCGGCGCAGCCGGCGCGTATGCGCTCTGGTTGGCAGACGCGGGCTACACCGTTCATCTGATCGACGCGGTCCCTCGCCTGATCGCCGAGGCACGGCGCCGCAATATGGGTCGTTCGCGTCCACTCGCCTCCTGCGACGTGGGTGACGCGCGATCGCTCGGATTCCCCGACGCGATGGCTGACGCGGTCCTCCTGCTCGGTCCGCTGTATCACCTGACCACGGCGGCTGATCGCGGCCGCGCTCTGGCTGAAGCGGCTCGCGTGCTCAGGCCGGGTGGTTACCTGTTCGCCGCCGCGATCTCACGATGGGCCTCCGCACTCGACGGTCTGTCGCGCGATCTGTTTCGAGACGCGCGATTTGCATCGATCGTGGAGATCGACGTACGGGACGGGCAGCACCGGAACCCGACTGGCCAACCCGACTACTTCACGACGGCTTACTTCCATCGACCTGACGATCTTCGCGCCGAGGTCGTCGATGCCGGGCTGTCGGTCGAGGCTCTCGTCGGAATCGAAGGCCCGGGATGGCTGTTGCCTGACATCGACGAGCGCTTGAAGGATTCTCGCCGGCGAGCGGACCTGCTCCGCGTCGCTCGCCAGCTCGAGTCAGAACCCTCCGTGCTCGGCACCAGCGCACACCTGCTGGTGGTCGGTCGAAAGCCGTGAGGGTCGCCTGATCGCGGCGGCTCGATCGCGAAACCTTCCGCGTGGCACGCGAAAAAACCGACGGCGCGTCGCGGCGATCGCGATGATCGTCCTGGCATTCGCACGATCACCGCCGGCAGGAATTGTGCCTCGCACTCGTCTGGGTGCGGCATGCCGTCATCTGACACCGTCCTCAGCCACCTGACCGCGATCGCGAACGACTGGCGCGTGATGGCGATCACGTGGCACGCGCTGTTCGGCGCGTTCTTCGTGGCGCTGCTCGCTGGCTGGCGGCCATCGATGCAGGTCACCGGTCGGATGCTTGCCGCACCGCTTCTGTCCGTCAGTGTCATCTCCTGGCTGTCGGGTAACCCCTTGAACGGGACGACCTTTGCCGTGTTTGGGGCGGCCCTCGCCGTCGCCGCTCGGGGTTCGGTGTCGACGATCCGTCTGGCTTCGTCACCGCGGTTCGCCAGCGGCGGCGTGCTCGCCGCGTTCGGCTGGATGTATCCCCATTTCGTCGAGGCCGATTCCTGGATCACGTACACCTATGCAGCGCCGTTGGGAATCGTTCCATGCCCGACGCTGTCGATGGTCATCGGCGTCACCCTGATGCTGGCCAATGGTAGTTCGACGCGGTGGCGCCTCTTGCTGGCAACAGCAGGACTGCTGTACGGCCTGGTCGGTCTCTTCTGGCTCGGTGTCCTGCTCCATGTCGCACTGCTGACCGGTGCTGTGTTGCTGGCGGGCACGGCCGCGCACGAGCACCGTCGCGCAAGGAGGGTTGTCATGTCACGTCACTCCGCTCCCCACATCGAAGGACACGTCGCGCCGGGATTCGAGGCGGTGCGCGAGGCGTTCGCCGAGAACTTCGCACGGCGCCGAGAGCTCGGCGGCGCGTGCTGCGCCTACTACCACGGTCAGAAGGTCGTCGACCTGTGGGGCGGCATTCGCAACAGCGCGACTGGCGACCCGTGGGAATCCGACACGATGGTGATCGTCTACTCGGCGACCAAGGGCCTGGCCGCGATGACACTTGCACTCGCGCATTCGCGCGGTTGGCTCGACTACGAGGAACGAGTCTCCACGTATTGGCCCGAGTTCGCGCAACAAGGCAAAGAGCGCGTCACGGTCCGTCAACTCCTGGCGCATCAAGCGGGGTTATACGCACTCGACGAACCGATCGATCGGGCTCTCGTGGCCGATCTCGACCGGCTGGCTGTCGTCCTGGCGCGGCAACAGCCGGCATGGGAACCGGGCACTCGGCAGGCGTACCACGGCATCACACTCGGGTTCTATGAGTCCGAGCTGCTGCGGCGCATCGATCCACGGCATCGTACGGTGGGACAGTTCTTCCAGGAGGAAATCGCGTCGCCGCTGGGGTTGGACGTCTACATCAGGCTACCGGAGAACATCCCCGACTCGTCGCTCGCAACCATCGCCCGGCCCCGGCCGATCGAGATGCTGCTCGGATTCCCGCTTCGATTCACACTCGACACGATGAATCCACGATCGAAGATCGTCAGGGCGCTGCGCGGATCCGATTTCCCGCACGACGATTGGCGCATTTACGCGCGCAACTTCGAGGTGCCCGCTGGCGGCGGCGTCGGCACCGCCCGGGCGATCGCGCGCGCCTATCACGTCTTCGCCACGGATGGCCACGAACTGGGATTGCGCCAGAAGACGCTCGACCTGCTCGCAGCTCCAGCGGTGCCGCCGGCACGCGGCTT
Source organism: Vicinamibacterales bacterium (assembly GCA_035649395.1). Classification (GTDB taxonomy): domain Bacteria; phylum Acidobacteriota; class Vicinamibacteria; order Vicinamibacterales; family UBA2999; genus Gp6-AA40. Next base: position 2,193 of record DASRJR010000436.1, on the reverse strand, counting down.
CTACGACGAATGCGTGAAGGCGGAGGTGCAGTTCTCGCTCGGCTTCATGAAGCCGAGTGCGGTGTGGCCCTTCGGCAGCCCAACCTCCTTCGGATCACCGGGGTCGGGCGGCTCGCTCGGATTCGCCGATCCAAGCCTCGGCGTCAGCTATGCCTACGTCACCAGCCAGATGGGCACGAGCCTGACGGGAGACCCGCGCGAGGTCGCGCTTCGCAACGCGCTGTACGCGTCAATCAGCGCGATCGAACCGTCGGACCGCCTCGTCAACGTCGCCTGACCGACGGCGCGGCCTAGCGCAGATGCAGGACACGAGCGACGTGACGGCTGATCTCCTGTCCGACGCGACGACCGTCGGACAGGTCCTCGTACGGTCGCACCCACACGTGGACACCATCGGACGCCCGAATCAGCTCTGCGAGCATGCGCGGCCCGCCGCTCGCCTTCAACTCGCGGCCGTTGACGATGTAATCGACGCCGTAGTCGGCGGCCAATCGTCGCAGATCGAGATCGGAGCCGGCATACGCGGACGTGGTAGTCGGACCGACGATGGCGGCAGACTCGCCGGCGATGGTCGACAGATCCTCGAGCACCCACTCGGCGATCGATGACTGGAACGGCATGATCGCGATGCGAACGCGCGGCGTCTGCGGCATGGGCCGCGCCGCGTAGTACGACGACGCCGCCACGACCGCCGCAATGAGCAACACGAGCGATCCCCTCATCCACACCGTGCGTTGCGGGTGCGACGCCACAGACCTCGCGCGCGCATCCGCACGAATCACCTCCGGCACCAGCCGATAGCCCCGGCGCGGCACGTTCTGGACGTATCGCGGCTCGGTGCCCGAATCACCGAGTGCCGTGCGCAGCTGCCGCACGCAGAAATGCAGGCTCGCGTCGAAATCCACGTGGGTGTCGGGCCAGAGTCGCTCGCGGATCTCCTCCCGCGTGACGATCGCGCCGCCTCGATCCGCGAGCAGCTGCAGCAGCCGGGCCGGCTGCGGCGGTAGACGCTGCCCTTCCCCTCCGTCGTGCCGGCGCAGTTCTCCGCTGCCGGCATCGAACTCGAACTCACCGAACCGGACCGTGTCGGCCAACGCCAGACCGCCTCCAGGCTCGGAGTATGCCTGGCGTTGGTGCGGAAAGGACAGAGGAACGGTCGTCCTCCGTCGGATCTCAGGGTTTGCTCAGGGTTGGAGGCTGTTCGCTTTGTTGACGGCTGCCGCACCACCGCCCATGCTGGCTCCCTCGTCAGGAGTGACATGCCATGTTGATACGCACATCCCGTCGTCTCGTCGTTCGAACGCTGACCGGCACGCTCGCGATGCTGGCGCTGAAACCTGCCTTCGCTCAGCAGACGTCGGCGATTCCACCCCGGCCGAGTCCGCTTCCCCATGACCAGGTGCAGCGGTTCGTTCAGGTCGCGCACGCCGACCTCGACGCCACACGGCAGATGCTCGACGCCGAGCCGCGGCTGATTCGCGCGACGTGGGACTGGGGCGGTGGCGACTTCGAAACGGCGCTCGGGGGCGCCGCGCACATGGGCCGCCGCGACATCGCGGCCTTTCTCATCGACCGCGGCGCACCACTCGATCTGTTCGCCGCGGCGATGCTTGGCGAGCTTGCGATCGTCCGCGCCGCCCTCGAAACGCGGCCGGCGCTGGCCCGCGTGCCGGGGCCCCACGGCATTCCGCTGTTGGCGCATGCCAAGGCCGGCGGCGCATCGGCGACGGCGGTGCTCGAGTATGTCAGCACCGTGTTGGCGCAGCTCGAAGGGAGGCCTCGGGGTTGAGCAGCGGGGCGTCACACTAGAATCGGCTCATGCGATTGCACGGCGCGATGCTCTTTGTGAAAGACCTCGAGCGGATGACCGCGTTCTATCGTGATGTACTGGAGCTCCAACCGGCCGAGGACACTCGCCTCGACAACTGGGTGGAATTCAAAGGTGATGGCGTGCGATTCGCCCTGCACGCGATCCCCACCGCGATCGCGGCCAATATCACGATCGAGTCGCCACCGCGCCCGCGTGAACAAGGATCCACCAAGCTCACCTTCGCTGTGCGCGACGTCGATGCCACCCTCGCAAGAGTCGAGGCTCTGGGGCTGCCACTGCTGAAACGTCCGTGGGGGGAGATCGAGGCCGTCGATTCCGAGGGGAACGTCTTCGCCCTCATACGGGCCACCTGAAGGTGGCCC
>DASRJR010000435.1:0-21307 GCA_035649395.1 Vicinamibacterales bacterium | reverse complement strand
GCGGCCGAGCCGGCGCGAAGCTGGAAATCGAAATCCGACGGCTTGTAGAGCGTGCGCGGATCCGGTCCGGGCGCGGCGGCCTTTACAAAGACGTCGTAGTCCACGAGGACGCTGTGCGCGTCCTGACCAGTTGCCTCGCTGAACTCCTTCAACGTCTTGAAGCGGCGCCTCTCCCTGGCTGAGGCCTCCAGTTTCGTCTGCTCCTGCACGGACAGCGTGCCCGGTTCACCAGAAAAGTTCGCGCGGAGCGATCGCGCCGGCGTGCTCCACTCGAACGAGAACTCGGCGCCCTCGTTCGGCCGGAATCCGTTGTAGTCGGAGCTCGAGTAATTGGTGTTGGTCTCGATGGCGAAGGTCTCGAGCGTCTCGCTCTTGCCGAGAATCAGGTTGTTCCGGTAGTGCACGTTCGATGCCGCAAGCAACATCGGTTTCACGGGCGCGATGAGCGTGTTGTGCAGCACGACAATGCCGGAGGAAGAGGCTGTGAACTTGACGGCGCCGCCCTCGGGCGCGTGATAGACGATGTTGCGTATGAAGTAGACCGGCCCGCCGAACATCGGCTGCACGCTGAGCGCACGGTGACCGTGGTTGAAGCATCGATTGCGGAAGATGCGGATGTTGTGTGCGCCGCCGTCGGCTTCGATGCAGTTGTCTTCGACGTTGCTGATGTCGTTGCCGTAGAAGTCGATGGATACCGGCAACCGGTCGCGAGTCGGCTTTGGCGCCCCGTCGGGGTTGCCATACGTCGCGACGTCGACGCCATCGTGAAAGTTGGCGATCGAGTTGTAGGCGACGACGTGCCCCGAGCCGTAGACCTTCACCGCGTACTCCGAAACGAGCTGCGGGTTGAACTCGGGCAGCATCGTCCACGTGCTGCCGGTGAATCCCATCAGGTAGTTCGGATTGAACCGCCCGAGCATGACGTTGTCGGCGATGTAATAGTCCTTCGAGCCCGACCAGTCCGTATAGATGCCGCGTCCGACGTTCTCGAAACGGCACCGCTTGATCGTCAGGCCGCTCGAGCCGGCGATTCGCTTGAGACCGCCCTGGAAGGCGAGCTCGGTGTTTCGAATCGTCAGCCCCTCGAAGTAGTTGTAGTTGGCGGCCATCACGTTGAACAGGTTGTAGGCGCCGTCGCCATCGAAGATGGCCTCGCCGTCGCCGGCAGCCTTGATGACGATCGGCTTGTCGGGTGTGCCGCTCTGCGTGAGGAAGTAGGTGCCGCTCGACACCGTGCCCTGCCCGCCGCCGTAGCGGTAGCGATTGTCTTTGTAGACGCCGGCGTGGACGAGAATCGTGTCGCCCGGCTGCACGCGGGGTGGATAGGTGTTGAAGTTGTCGGAATGCGACGCGCCCGTGTAGTACGCGGCGAGCAGACCGGTAAACGCCGGCTGTTGGCGCTCGCCTTTGAAGTCGGGCGGATACACGTGGTAGACGCGGCCACCAGTCGCTGGCTGCGGTTCCGTCCGCGTCCGGGCAGTGACGATGCGCTCGCTGCGGCCGGTCACACCGTCGGGGTCGGACAGCACGAAGCGCGCTTCGTACGTCGTTCCGGGCGTGAGATCGAACAGACTGCCGGCGAATCCGTTCGGCGTCACGTACTGCAGCGCGTTCTCGTTGATCCGCTCGTGGCCGATGCGCAACAGCGGTGGTCCCGGTTTCCACATCGTTTCGCCCTGCGTGCGGTACGACACGGCGACGGTCGCATTGCGGTTGTCGTCGCCGTCGATGTGCCACTCGAAGCCAAGCGAGAGCAGCGTCGGCGGCTCCGTATAGAACTCACCGACCGTCGTCTTGTCTGCGGCAGCGGTGGGTGTCGTGAACAGAAAGAGCAGCAGAATCGTGGACGTCGTGCGCACGCGGAGACCTACGCCGAGCTTTTCGTTCGCGTCTGCGCCCCCACGATCCAGAACAGACCGAAGATGGCCGCATACGTGGCGAGCGCCAAGAACAGGATGGCGCCGCTGAAAAAGATCAGCGCGTGAACGACGAATGCGGCCAGACCGGCTCCCAGAGACAGGAGATCCCGGCGACGGATCAGAGGCGCAAGCGACCGCGCGTAGAAAAAGCTACCAACGAGCAGGAGGCAGTACAGCACTGCCAAAGCCGCCACGACATAGGTGAAGTTGCTCATGCCGGCGAAGGCTGACGAGTATACCCCCGCGCACGACGGCGAGCGAGTCCGCCGCCCGCGACGGTCTACTCGTGTCGCAGCGCCAACATCGGGCTTATTCGGGTGGCCCGCCAGGCGGGGATATACATCGCCACCAGGGCGACGAGCACCATCAGCGCGGCGACGCCCGCGACGAGAAGTCCCTCGGGCGACGGGAGATGCGGCACCAATGCCGCGAGCACGCGGCTCACCCCGAATCCACCTGCCACCCCTGTGATCGCGCCGGCGATGGTCAGGACGAGGCCCTGCCTCAGGACGAGCCACAGCACGTTTGACTGGCGCGCGCCAAGCGCCATCCGCATCCCGATCTCGCCGGCCCGCTGCGAGGTCGAATAGGACACGACGCCGAAAATGCCTAGCGCGGCCAGCACCAGGCCGAGCGCGGCAAAGGCCCCGAGCGCATTCGCGAGCAGCCGCAGGTGTGATGTGCGTTGCGCGGCTGCCGCCCGCGCGGTGGTGAGGCCCACGACCGCGACGTCACGATCGAGCTCCGCGACGATGCGCTTGAGGTTCCCGGCGATCCCGTCGAGACCGCCGCTGGTGCGCAGGATGATGCTCGCCACGGCAGGTGGTCGCTGCGCGAGTGGCAAATAGATCTGGAACGGCGTGTCGATTGTCGGCGATGAGGGAAAGCGGATGTCACCGACGACCCCGATCACCTCGACCCAGATCGGCGTCGGCTCTTCGAACGCGATGCGACGGCCGATCGGATCGTGACCGGGCCAGATCGCCTTGGCCATCGATTCGTTCACGATCGCGACGAGCGGACGCCCCTCGCGGTCGTCGCGCGCGAACTGGCGCCCCCGCCGCAGCGGAATCGCCAGCGTGTCGAAGTAATCGGGCGTCACGCGCTCGTCGAAGGCAAGGAAGGTGTCGGCGCGCCCCTCGGCCTGGAAGGTGCTGTTCGAGTTGAACGGCCGGACCGGCGCCGAGGAGCTGGCGATCGTCACACTGGCGACGCCGGGAAGCGTCGCGGCGCGGTCGTGCAGTCGTTCGAAGAAGTCGAGCCGGGGTGTTGGCTCGGCATACGCGGCGCTGATCACGCTGATACGCGCCATCGCGACGTCATCCGCCTGCCAGCCGGTGTCGAGTCCGCCGATCAACTGCAGGCCGCGGATGAACGACGCGGCGCCGGCAAGCGTGACGAGCGCGAACGCGATCTCGGCGACGATGAGCGCGTGGCGGAAGCGACGCGAGGTCCCGGATGTCGAGCTCCGCGGGTGCTGTTGCAGAACGCCGTTGATATCCGTCCGAGCGGCCAGCCATGCCGGCACTGCGCCGAACACGATGCCGGTGACGACCGCGCACCCGAACGCGAACGCGAGGCTGACCGGATCCATCGTGACCTGGACGCCCTCGAGATCGCCGAACTGCATGGCGGCGATCCATTGCGTGCACCACAGCGACACCGGAATCGCGAGCGTGCCGCCGATCAGCGACAGCAGCAGGCTCTCGGTCAGCGATTGACGCAGCAGCCGCGAAGTGCCGCCGCCGATGGCGCCGCGAATCGCGAACTCGCGGGCGCGCGACGTCGTGCGCGCCAGCTGCAGGTTGGCCAGGTTCACGCACGCGATGAGCAGCACGAAGAACGTGAGACCGAAGGCAAACCCCGAGATGCGCCGCGTGGTCGGGTCGGCGACGCTGAGCGGCGCCACGCGCGCGCCTTCGCGCGCGTCCAGCTCGGGGTGTTCGCCGATGATCTGTTTGACGATCGCTTTCATCGCTCCGTCAGCCTGCGCGATCGAGACGCCAGGCTTCAAACGGGCGAACTCGAGGAGGAAGTTGTTCTCGCGATCGCGGAGCTGCTCGGCGCTGTACGCAAACGGTCGCCAGATGTCGACGTTGCCCCAGAACAGCGGCGCCTCGAACTCGTCCGGCATCACGCCGATGACGGTGACGGTGCGGCCGTCCACCCGCAGAGCGCGACCGACGACGCCGGGATCGCCACCGAAGCGATGCTGCCAGAAGCGGTGCGACAGGACGATCACCGGCTCGGCGCCGGCCCGATCGTCGGCGGCGGTGAACGTCCGACCCACCACCGCTGGGACCCCCAGCATGGCGAAGTAGTTGCCGCTGGCGCGAATCGAATACACACGCTCGGCCGGTTGGTTTGGTTCGACGAGGCTGGCGTCGGCCCACGTCATCGCCGCGAGATGCTCGAACACGCGATTGCGGTCGCGTTGATCGAGATAGTTGGCGATGGAGAATGGCCAGCGCTGCGACTGCGGGGACGTGCGGAACACGCTCACGATACGCGCGGGGTCGCGATACGGGAGCGGCTTGAACAGCAGCGGGTTCAGCACGCTGAAGATCGTGGCGTTGGCCCCGACGCCGAGCACGACCGTGACGACCGCCGCGATCGTGAAACGCGGTGTCTTGCTGAGACTGCGCAGCCCGTAGCGCGCGTCCTGCATCACGTCGCGCGCCCAACGCAGCGGCCGCAGCGCTCGCGATCGTTCCTTGACCTGCTCGACGCCGCCGAGCGCGAGCCGCGCGCGCCGGCGCGCCTCGATTGCACTCATCCCGCGCTGCTCGTTTTCCCTGGCCTGCATCGCGACATGAAACGCGAGCTCGTCGTCGAGGTCCTGGTCGGTGCGGCGCACACGCATCAACGCCCGGACTTTCGCGGGGATCGCGCAGAGATATGCGTAGAGGCGGGTCTTCAAACCTGGCTGACCAGCCCGACTCGAGCGCATCGCTTACACCTCTTTCAGTTCGAGCACTCGACTGATGGCCGAGGCGAGCCGGCGCCAGTGTTCCGTCTCCTGGCTCAGATATCGACGCCCGGCGCGCGTGAGCGAATAGAACTTGGCGCGTCGTCCGAGCTCGCTCGTCTTCCATTCCGCCGTGATCCAGCCGGCCAGTTCCAGCTTGTGGAGTGCGGGGTAGAGCGATCCGTCGCTCACCTGCAGCTCGTCGCCCGACACCTGCTTCAGACGTTGGCTGATGGCCCAGCCGTGCAGCGGCTCGAGCGCCAGAATCTTCAGCAGCAGCAGGTCGAGTGTGCCTTGTACGAGATCGGGAGGTTTGCTCATCTTTCAGTCACTGAGATCATGTTTTCTACTAGCCGGCCTTGGTCCCTCGGCCCTGGTTCTTGGTCCGTCCAGTGGTCCCTGGTCCTTGGTGCGCTGCCCAGACTCAGGACTGACACGCTACAAGGATCATTCGTGTCGCAGGGCCATCATCGGGCTGATCCTGGAGGCGCGCCGGGCCGGGATATACATCGCCGTCAATGCCACCGCTGCCATGACGGCGGAGGCGCCGATCACCAGCAGGAGTTCCGGCGATGGCAGCTGCGGCATCGCCGACGCGAGCGCCCTGCTGAGCCCGAAGCCACCGGTAAGGCCGGCGAGTGCGCCGAGGACCGTGAGCGTGACACCCTGACCCAGAACCAGCCACAGCACGGTGGCGTGGCGCGCGCCGAGCGCCATGCGCATCGCCAGCTCGCCCAGGCGCTGCGACGTCGAGTACGACACCACGCCAAAGATTCCGACGGCTGAGAGGACCAAGCCAAGGATCGCGAAGCCGCCAAGGACGTTGGCGAGCAGCCGGAGTCGTGCGGTGTTTCGCGCGGCAGCCTGCACGGCGGTGTTGAGGCCGAACAAGGGAATGTCGCGATCGATCGCGGCGAGGACGCGTCGGAGATCGGGGGCGACCGAATCGGGCTCGCGTGACGTGCGCACCAGAATGTTGACGATCGCGGTTCCAGTCTGCGCCAGGGGCTGGTAGATCTGGAATGGCGTGTCGACGCTGCCGCCACCACCAGCGACGGAGGGGAACGTCACGTCGCCGACCACGCCGACGATCTCGCGCCAGTTGGCGTTCGGGCCTTGAAACCCGATGCGCTTGCCGATCGGATCCTCATTCGGCCAGAGTGCCCGCGCCGCCGCCTCGTTGACGATCATCACCGGCGCTCGCCCGAATCGATCGTCCGCCGTGAACGCACGTCCGCGCCGCAGCGGAATCCGCAACGTCTCGAAATAGCCTGGCGTGACGCGTTCGTTGTAGGCGAGGACGGTATCGCGCCGCCCCTCGGCAACGAATGTCGTGCTCGTGCCGAATGGCGACACGGGAACCGAGGAGCTCGCCAGCGCAACGTTGGCCAGGCCGGGGATTTCAGCGACGCGATCACCGAGTGTCTCGAAAAACAGCCGTCGCGCCGTCAGGTCGGCGTACTGCCGTCCGACCAGATTCAGCCGAGCCGCCAGCACCTTGTCAGGTTGCCAACCCGGATCGACCGCCGTCATGCGCTGCAGTCCTCGGATGAAGGACGACGCGACGGTCAGCACGATGAGCGCGAACGCGATCTCGGCGACGATGAGCGCCTGCCGCAAACGGCGCGGCCCGTGGCCGCTGGTCATGCTCTGCGGATTCTGCTTGAGCACATCGTTCACGTCGGCACGTGCGGCCAGCCACGCGGGAATCGCGCCGAACAGGATGCCGGTGAGCACCGCGCACCCGAACGCGAACGCGAGGCTGACCGGGTCCATGGTCACGTGCACCCCCGGCAGCTCGCTGAATTGCTGATGCGCGATCGCGCGCGTGCACCAGTACGACAACGGAATCGCAATCGCCCCGCCGATCAGCGAGAGCAGCAGACTTTCCGCCATCGACTGCCGAATCAGTCGTGACTTGGCGCCGCCGATGGCGCCGCGAATCGCGAACTCGCGGGCCCTCGCGGTCGTCTTTGCGAGCTGCAGGTTCGCCAGGTTCGCGCAGGCGATCAGCAGAACGAGAAACGTGAGGCCGAAGGCAAACGCCGAGATGCGCTTGGTGACCGGATCGACGATGCTGAGGCGCTCGAGCCGCGCGCTGTCACGCTGGTCGAGGTCCTGATACCTCGTCAGGAACTGCTTGACGACCGTCTTCATCGCGTCATCGGCCTGTTCGAACGTCACGCCCGGCTTCAGTCGGCCGTACTCGCGAAGGAAGTTGTTGCCGCGGTTGTCGCGTTGCGCCGCCGGAAACGCGAACGGCCGCCAGATGTCGACGTTGCCCCAGAACAACGGGTACTCGAAGTCTTCAGGCATGACCCCGATGACCGTCGTCGGTTGACCATCGAGGCGCAGGGATCGACCGACGATGCCCGAGTCGCCGGCGAAACGGCGTTGCCAGAACCCATACGAGAGCACGATCACGGGCTCGGCACCTTCGCGGTCGTCGTTGTCGGTGAACGTCCGACCGAGCAGGGGTGGCGTAGTGAAGACGGAGAAATAGTTGCCAGTCGCACGAATCGCGTAGAGCCGCTCAGCGGGTTGCTCCGGTTCCGCGAGGCTCGCATCCTGCCATGTCATCGCGGTGAGGTGTTCGAACACCGTGTTGTGCGCGCGCTGGTCGAAGTGGCTTGCCGCGGAAAACGGCCAACGATCCGACTGGGGCGACGTGCGGAACACGTTGACGATGCGGTCGGCCTCGGGATAGGGCAGCGGCTTGAAGAGCAACGGATTGAGCGCGCTGAACATCGTGGCGTTCGCACCGACGCCGAGCACCACCGTCAACACGGCCGCCACCGTGAAGCGCGGCGTCTTCCGCAGCGTTCTGAAGCCGTAGCGCACGTCCTGGACGAAATCGCGCGCCCATCGCAATGGACGCACGTCGCGGCTTCGTTCCTTGACCTGCTCCACGCCGCCGATGTCCACCCGCGCGCGGCGATTCGCCTCGCCCGCCGTCAGGCCGTGCTGCTCGTGCGCGCGCGCCTGCATCGCGACGTGAAAGGCAAGCTCGTCGTCCAGGTCCCGCTCGGTACGACCACCACGGAGCAGTGTCCTGAGTCGTGCGGGAATCGCGTCAATCCAGCGCTGCCACATAGGTGCTCTCTCGAAGGCCCCAGGGCCCAGGCCTCAGGCCTCAGTAAATCAGGAACTCGCCTTCTTGTTCTCGGTTACCGATGGCATCAAACGAGACCTTAGACGGATGGATACCGCGCTTGGTTGGTATCGGTAAACGAGGATAAGGCTTTGCGAGTTCCCGAGTTCCCGAGTTCCCGAGTTCCGTAGTTCCCGAGTTCCCGAGCTGGGGCGTGCGTCAGTCCGTACGCAGGGCCGTCAGCGGATCGACGCCGACGGCCCGGCGGGCGGGGACGAACGACGCCACCAGGCAGGTGATGGCGAGAAACACGGCCACGAGCAGGTAGGTCAGCGGGTCGAACGGGCTGATGCCGAGCAGCAGACCCTGGAGCAGCTGAGCGAGTCCGCCTGAGAGCAGCACGCCGACGCCGATGCCGATGGCGGCAAAGCGGGCGCCCTGCGACAGCACGTCGCGGTAGATGTCGCGCGCCCCGGCGCCGAGCGCCATTCGCACGCCAATCTCCTGGGTGCGGCGGCCGACTTGGAAAGCGACCATTCCGTAGAGGCCGATCGCGGCGAGCAGGACTCCCATCGCGCCGAAGAGGCTCGTCATGAACGCGGCGAGCCGGAAGGGAAAGAACGCGCTCCCGTTGTCGAGATGGGCCATCATCGGGCGCACGTCAAAGACGGCGACATCCGGATCGACACGTCTGAACGCGTCACGCAGGTCCGGCCCGACATCTGCCAACGCGCGCGACGTCCGGACGGCAAGCGTGGCCATTTCGGGCGCCATTTGGGCAAGCGGTCTGAAGACGGCGCCGCGCGGCTCCTCACCCACGTTTTGATACTTTCCGTTCTGCACCACGCCAATGATCTCGAGCGTAGCCGTGTCGGCGACCAGCCGGCGTCCGACCGGGCTCTGATTCGGCCAGAACCGCCGCGCCAGCGTTTCATTGATGATGGCCACGAGCGGGGCCCCGGCGCGATCGCGATCGTCGAACGGCCGGCCTTCGATCTGTCGCGTGCGTGCCGCGGTGAAGTAGTCGGGAGTGACGACCAATTCGGCGGCAATCGGCGGACGCCAGTCGGGCTCCGAGGGACGGGGATCGGGCGAGACCTCGGCACTGTCGCCGACGACGCCCAGCGGTGGGAATTGAATCCACGCGGCGGCCTCGACGCCGGGCAACGCTGCCACGCGGTCGAGTACGGCCTCGTAGAAACTCACGCGCTTCGCGCGATCGTACGACAGCAGTCCGGGCGATGCCGATGCCATCACCAGCCCGTCGGGATCGAAGCCAAGCTCGATGTTTCTCGCCCGATCGAGGCTGCGCACGAACAACCCGCCGCTGACCAGCAGCGTGAGCGACAGCGCCACTTGCGCGACGACGAGCGCGCTCCGTAATCGGCCGCTGAATCGCTCGGTGACGCCACGGCCGGCGCTCCGCAGGCTGGCGGCGGCATCCGAACGCAGCACCCACAGCGCCGGGGCGAGCCCGGCCACAACACCCGCACCGATCGCGATGGCGAGCGCGGACGCGATCACACGGCCATCGACGCTGAAGTCCGGGTCGAACGTGAAGGCTGCGGTGACGCCAGCGATGAACGCACGAAGGCGACTCATCGCGAACATGACGATTGGAATCGCCAGGAGCCCACCGAGCACCGCGATGACGACGCTTTCCGTGACGAATTGGCGTACGATGCGCCCCCGTCGTGCACCGAGGGCCGCGCGCAGTGCCACCTCACGACCCCGGCTCGCGGCGCGCGCCATCAGCAGGTTGGCCAGGTTCGCGCTGGTGATCAGCAGGACGATTGCCGCGAGCCCCGCCAGTGCGGTCGCCGCGAGACGAAGGAACGGTCCGAGCTCCGGGGTGGGGCGCGTGTGTGTCTCCGGCACCACCCGCAGGGAAACGTCCTTGTGCGTGGACGGGAATTCGCGAGCCAATCGCGCGGCTCTGACGTCCAGTTCGGCTCGCGCCTGCGCGATCGTGAAACCCGGTTTCAGTCGCGCCAGGGTGGCGAACATCCGCCAGGTGCGATCCTCGAACGACGACCCGGGCGCGCGCCCCTCGTTGAATTGCTCGAACGCACCCGCGGGAACGTAACCAGACACGCGGAGGAGTGGTTCGGTTCCGCGGAAGCGCGCCGACGCAACGCCGATGATCGTGAACGGGGCGCCGCTGACACGCACCGTCCGGCCGATTACGGCAGCGTCGCCGCCGAATCGACTCTGCCAATACGCGTACGACAGCACCAGCACCGGATCGTCGATCCACGCCCGACTCTTCTCGGGCTGTATGACACGGCCCGCGGCCGCGCTCACGCCGAGCATCGAGAAGTAATTGTCGGTGACCAGACCGATCGCGATGCGTTCGGCCGCTCCGTCCACGGTGAGGGATGCCGAGCGCGGTGCGAGACCCACGGCATCGGTCAGGACGTTCGTGGCTGCGCGATAGTCCTGCAGGTCGCGCCAGGACAGCCACATCGCGCCGTTGCGATTGCTGATCGACAGGATCTCGTCAGGGCGCTCAACCGTCAATGGCCGGAACATGACCGCATCCACGACGGCCACCATGCCGGTCGCCGCGCTCATTCCAAGCGCGAGCGTCAACACCGCCGACGCCGCGAAGACGGGCGCACGCCGCAGCGCGCGGAAGGCATAACCCAGGTCCTGCTTGAGCACCGCGACGTGCTCGCGTGGCGCGGTTGTGACGAAGTCGCCGAGAACCTCCATCCACAGGCTGAGCACCGCCCCGACGCCGCCGTGCTCCGCCGCGTCGCGGTACTGCGCGCGCAGCGTCTGTTCGAGCTCGCGGCCGTGATCGGCGCGGAAGTCGAACGGGAACAGGCGCAGTAACGCCCGCATGACCCGTTCGGCCAGAGACCGCCCGCGGCTTGCCCCGAGCGACGGGTTCCTGCCGTCCTTCGGAGTCGAGGGACCTGTTGCGCTCATACCGACTTGGGCCGCGGCACGAGCTTCTTCTCCCGCGCCATCTCGACGATCGACTCGAGCCGCTCGATCTCCGCCGCCGCCACCTTCCGGCCAAGCGGCGTCAACCGGTAATAGCGCCGGCGCTCATCGTCGAGCGCGATGTCTGGACGCTCGTCGGTTTCGACGATGAGGCCGTCTGCCTCGGCGCGCCGGATAATCGCGTAGAGCGTACCCGCGCCCAGGCGGACGCGGCCGTCCGTTCTGCGGGCGATCTCTTTGATGATGGCGTAACCGTGTTTGTCGCCGTCGGCGAGCGCGACCAAGGTATGCAGCGTGGGCGGCGTCAGCGGCAGAAACGATTGGGTTCTGCTGTCAGCAGGCATAGTATGTCGACGAGCGGCCGTATCGGACGCTCAGCGTCATACTATATCGTCTTACGATATATTGCTGTCAAGCGGCGTGAACGGCAGCTATGCCACCCGTCGCTTTCGCGCAGTGCTCTTGCTCTTCGTTCGCGTGGTCCGCTTACGCGTGACGGCGGCGTTCGCTTTCTTGGGCTGGGCCGCGTCGAGGCTCGCGCGCAGACGCTCCATCAGATCGACGACCTTCGGGCTTCGTAGCTGTGTCTCCGGCACGAGATGCGCCTCCTTGCCTTTCATCTTGGCTTTGATCACCTTCATCAGGTTTTCACGGTAGTCGTCCGTGTATTTCTCGGGGTTCCACTCGTCGGCCAGGTTCTCGACCAGCGTCGTCGCCATGTCGAGCTCCTTCTTGTTGAAGCGCGATGCTCGTGGAAGTCGAAGCGTCTCGACGTCGACGAGCTCGTCGGCGAATCGCAGGGTCGACAGCACGAGCGCGTCGTCCACGACCTCGACCGCGCAGAGGTGCTGCGCCTCGCGCAGAATGAACTTCGCGATGCCGATGCGCTTCGACCCGCGGATCGCTTCGCGCAACAGGGCGTATGCCATGTCCCCACCCTTGCCGGGGACCAGATAGTAGGGCTTGTCGAAGTAGCGATCGTCGATCGCTTCAGCCTCGACGAAATCGAGGATGTCGATGCGCCTCGTCTTTTCCAGCGCGGCCGCGGCGAGGTCTTCTTTCGTCAGCACGACGAAATGGCCGCGCTCGTATTCGTAGCCGCGCACGAGATCGTTCCACGCCACTTCCTCGCCGTCCTTCTGACATACCCGTTGAAAGTTGATCGGTGACTTGTCTTTCGCGTGGAGCATCCGGAAGTGCGGCCGGTGCTCGCGCACCGCGGTGTGTACCTCGACGGGGATGTTGACGAGTCCGAACGAAAGCGAGCCGGTCCAAAGCGCTCGAGCCATATCACGGCGCGGTGCAAGTGAAACGCCATCTCGTGAGACCCTCACGGACTCAGGCGTGTCATCGCAGGATGGATGAGCGGCGCTGGCGTTTTGTTTGCTTCGGATCGACACAACCCTGGCGAAGGAGACCCATCATGAACGAAGACACGTTGAAGGGGCAGTGGACGCAACTCAAAGGCAAGATTCGCGAGCAGTGGGGCAAGTTGACTGACGACGACCTCGATCAGATCCAGGGGCGTTCGGAGCAGCTGGTTGGAAAGCTGCAGACGCGCTATGGGATCGCGCGCGACGAGGCGCAGCGGCAAGTCGACGCGTGGGAGCCGAGGCCGACCTCGCGATAGACCGTCCAAACGTTTCGCAGGGCACGTCCGTTGGGCGTGCCCTTTTTTTGTGTACGGGAATGTCGGACGTGCGCTGATGTATCGATGGAATTCGCTGCCGGGAGGTGCGGCGCGCGCGTCAGTGAGACGCGCGCACCGGGCACAGAGCGTGCCGTTCGGGCCGGCCTTACAGCAACCGCACGGGCGAATCTATCCGGATCCTGATAATCGAGCCCGCAGGAAGATCGACGTTCTTCCCTTCTGTCGCCGCAATCGCGCCGCCTGCGCCGATGGCCGCACCGAGCACTGCGCCTTTCACACCACCGATGATGCCGCCGACAATGCCGCCGACGCCGGCGCCCACACCGGCCGTTGGCGCTTCGTCACGAATGCCGCCGCTCTCGAACACTTGCGTCGCGCTCGCGCGAATACGGTGTTCACGACTATTCACACGCATCCGGTCGAAGCTGAGCGTGAGCGACCCGGTGCGATCCGTCCGCGTCGCCTTGTCGACGTTACTCACGACGCCTTCGACCAGGGTCCCGGCCGGCACGACGACACGGCCATCCTGGACGAGATCGACGACGGTCGTCGTCTCGAATCGTTGTTCAACGGTTGCAGTGTCGGAGTTGAGCCGCGTTCGCAGTCGAACGTCGAGCTCCTGTCCGACGGGAATCGTTCCACGCTCGCTGCCGACGACGGTTTCGGGCCCAGCCGGTGCCTGGGTCTGCGGCGTCCGCTGCGGCGTGCTGCCAGCGGTCGACGCGGCGCTGCGCTCAGCACAGGCTGTACCGCTCGTGGCCAGCGCAAGGCTGAGTAGCGCCACCGGATGAGTGAGCCATTTCTTCATGGTTACCCTCCTTCGCTCCTCCCTTGACGAAGCAATGGGTGTGCCCCGTCGCGTGGTCATACCACGCGGCGTCCCTGGAGCAGGCGGATCACGAGGACGACAACTGCAAGGACAAGCAGGAGATGGATGAGCCCGCCAATCGTGTAAGAGCTGACCATTCCGAGCAGCCACAGCACGACGAGCACGACGATAAGTGTCTCGAGCATTGTTGCGAACCTCCGCAGTGCTGCGGGTGCAAGGGGTGTGCGGGAAAACTACTGATGAACTCTGCCGTTCAGAGTTCATGGTTCATGGTTCGCGGTTCCGTGTTCATGTGTTCTTGGTTCTCTCGGTTCATCGCTCAGCGCGCGGCGGCGCGGAACTCTGAACCATGAACGTGGAACCCTGAACCCTGAACTGTGAACCGTGAACTTTGAACTCTGAACTGCAGTTCACTTGACGGTAACGATCTCGACCTGCCCCTCGCGGCGAATGACAGTGACTCCCAGATCGTGTGGATGGCGATCGAGTTGGAGATCGACGCGCGCCTCGCCAATGCTGAGATCGGTCAGGCGAACCCAGTCGATCGATTCCGGCAGTTGACCACGCGAGAACGAGATGCGCTGGTGGGGCGCGTCCACGTGTACGCCGAGGGCGGCGCCAAGCAGCATGTAGACGGCGGCGGCGGCCCACGCCTGTGGCGCGCATGCGACCGGATAGAGCACGGGCTCGCGGCCGCGACGGCGGAACCCGCAAATCAGTTCCGGTAGCCGATGCTGATCCACCGCCTCGCTCAGGTCGAGCGATGACGTGAAGATGCGTGTGGCGGCGCCGGTGAAGCCGTAGCGGGCAAGCCCTGCGGCGATGATGGCGTTGTCGTGCGGCCAGATCGATCCGTTGTGATACGACTGCGGGTTGTAGCGCCGTTCGCCGGCGGCCACTGTGCGGATGCCCCAGCCGGCAAACGACCCTTCGGACATCAGCGTGTCCCGCACCCGCCGGGCGCGTTCCGGCGTGACGAGGCCCGCGAACAGGCAGTGCCCCGGATTCGACGTGCGAACGCGGCATGGCCGGCGGTGCCCGTCGAGCGCGAGCGCATACGTGCCAAGGTCCTCGCACCAGTACGACTCCTCGAAGCGCTGACGGAGCTGCTCGGCGCGCGCGGACCATTCGGCCGCCCTCGACTCCTCGCCGCGAAGTGTGGCCAGGGTGGCCGCACCCTTCCAGGCGCCGTACGCGTAGGCCTGCACCTCGCACAACGCGATCGGGGCGTCGGCAAGCGTGCCATCCTCGTGGAACACCGAGTCGTGTGAGTCCTTCCAACCCTGGTTGATCAAGCCCGAGTCGCTGCGCCGCGCGTAATCGATGAAGCCGTCGCCGTTCGGGTCGCCGTTGGTCTGCATCCATTCGAGCGCGGCGATGACGTGCGGCCACAACCGATCGATGAACGCGAGGTCGGCGGTGCGTTCGTAGTAGGCGTGCGCCAGCATCACGAACAGCGGCGTGGCGTCGCAGCTGCCGTAGTAGCAGCCGAATGGCACCTCGCCGAGGGCGGCCATCTCGCCGCCGCGCATCTCGTGCAGGATCTTCCCCGGTTCCGCTTCGCGGGCGTCGTTGAGCGCGGTGGCCTGCGTCTCGGCGAGAAACGACAGCACCCCGCGCGCGATCGACGGATTGATCCAGAGCAGCTCGAAGGCGGTGATCAGGCCGTCGCGGCCGAACGGCGTGCTGTACCACGGGACGCCGGCGTAGGGATACGGACCGTGCGGCGTCTCGGTCTGCATCATCTGCAGGTCCGCCTCGGACCGGTTCAGCCACCGATTGAGCATCGGGCTCGAGCTGAGCACGCGGCAGCCCGTCGACGCCTGTCGGGCGCGCCACGTCCGCGTCTTCGACACCACATCCGCGAGCGACCCCGGATGCAGCGGGGCTGCCGTCCTGACGTTGTCCGCGTCGTACGCGATCGTCACCTCCAGCGCCGCCGTCTCGCGAGGCTGCAGCGCCAGCAGGAACGTCGCACGTCCACCGTCGAGGCGATCGGGCGGGCGGCTCCAGCGGATGCGCGCGCGGCGTTCGACCTCGTCGAGACCGCGGTACTGCATCAGGTATTCATCTCGCCCCCGGGTGTCCGGCAGCCGTTCGCCTCGCTTGACGCGGCGCGTGCCGCGCACTTCGAACACGTCGGCGAAATCGGCGTCGAAGCGGATCGACAGCGGCACCTCGATGCGGCTCAAATTGAAATTCGTCACCCGAATCCGCTCGATACAACACGGACTCCACAGCACACGCGAGCGATGCACGTTGATTTCACCGCGCGCGACCGCGATGTGGCCGTGCCGCAACACGTCGGGGTTGGTCAGGTCGGCCTCGAACACCGCGTCGTCGACGCCGAGGCTGGAGCTGAGGAGCATCGGCGGATGACCGAACAGCAGCAGCTCGAACCAGGAGAGAAACCGGGTGCCGTCATAGTACAGCCCGCCTTCACCCGATTCTCCCGGAACGATGTTCCCCCGCGGGTCGAATACCCCGAAGCAGTCG
Organism: Vicinamibacterales bacterium; assembly: GCA_035649395.1. Classification (GTDB taxonomy): domain Bacteria; phylum Acidobacteriota; class Vicinamibacteria; order Vicinamibacterales; family UBA2999; genus Gp6-AA40. Next base: position 5,401 of record DASRJR010000435.1, on the reverse strand, counting down.
TCGTGCTTCAGGACGCGGAGATGGACGACGGGGCGTTCCGGTCCGGCGATGACGGGGAACTGCTCGTCGAGGATGTGCGCGTAATCGGTCACGGACGCCGCTCAGTCATCAGCTTCGGCGGTCTGCGCCACGAGCTGCGTGTACACGTGCACGTAGTCGTCGGCCATGCGCGTCGCCGAGAAACGCTCGTCGAATTGCTGACGGCACACTCGACGGTCGAGCGCATCGACCTGCTTGGTCGCGGTAATCGCCTGATCGAGATCCTCTACCACAAACCCGGTCTCGCCGTGAGCGATGATTTCGGCGACCGAGCCGCCGCGGAATGCCACCACAGGCGTCCCGCACGCCAGCGCCTCGATCATCACCAGGCCGAACGGTTCGGGCCAGTCGATCGGAAACAGTAGCGCCCGGGCGTGTCCGAGGAAGTCGCCCTTCTCGGCCTCGCCGATCTCGCCGATGAACTCGACCAGCGGATGCGAGAGCAGCGGCTCGATCGTCGTCGCGAAGTAGTCGCGGTCGGCCGGGTCCACCTTCGCGGCGATCTTGAGGGACGCGCCGCACGCCTGTGCGATTTCGATCGCGCGATCGACGCGCTTCTCCGGGGAGATGCGACCAAGGAATGCGAGATACGAGCCGGGCTCCGGCCGGAACTCCATTTGGTTCGCCGGCATGCCGTGATACACGGTGCCGACCCAGTTCTGACGCGGCAGCGGCGCGCGCTGTGCGTCGGAGACGCTCACGAACGGCAGATCGGTGAACTCCGAGTACAGCGCCATCATCGGCGCGAGGTCGAGACGACCGTGCAGCGTGGTGACGTGCGGCGTGTCGAGCCGGCGCGCCATCGAGAAGTGGAGCGGTGCGGTATGGAAGTGAATGAGATCGAACTCGCGCGCCCGCTGCATCACGCGTTCGATCATCAGCAGATGGATCGCGAGCGGATCGGGAGAGTTGATGAGGCGCAGCGCCTCGTGACAGGCCGGCACGAGCCTGGCCTGCGTCTGTGAATCGCCGCTGGCGAACAACGTGACGTCGTGGCCTTGTCGCACCAGCTCGTCGCACAAGTTCGCGACGACGCGCTCGGTGCCTCCGTAGAGCTTCGGCGGAACGCTCTCGGTCAACGGCGCGATCTGCGCGATTCGAAGTGGCCGCTGCCCGCGGCTCCGCTTCATTCGTCTTGATGTCGAACGCTTCAGCAGATCGACCGGGGCGGGCAGCTCCGAGCGCACCACATCAGTTGTGGTCGAAGCTGCCGCCGCCACGCCGTGAAGCGAGTTCCCCCCCGTCATGGTTACAACCTCCTGGGTCTTATTGCGCCTGAGTCGGATTTCGGTGCGGGCGCAGCGCACAGATCGCTGGGGCGTTTGCGACTCCGCGTGCAAGCGACATGCCTCCATCACGATGCACACGTTCGCGCGCCATCCCGGAAGAGTCGACGCGCAATCAGACACGCGGGGCATTTCGTGTTGGCTCGGTCCCGCTCTTGCACCGACGGGCGCAGTGGAGGAGACGAGATGTCACTCAAGGACAAGCTGGAAGTGGGACTGAAGCCTGACGCGCCATTTCGGCCTGACAACCTCCCCGACTTTCAACAGGACGACAAGGACTGCCAGGTCGCGGCGACGCCGGGCGACTCGCCTGAGCTTAAGAAGGCCCGTGCCGATTGCGGTGAGCCGCCGGAACAAGAGAAACGTCGTCGTCGAGCGGCTCGCGTCGGAAAAGCACGACCGTAGAATGCGCCGCGCTTACAATCGCAGGCGTTGCCGGCCTCAACTGTCTTTACCTTCGGGCGCTTCGAGCTTGATGCCGCGACCCGCCGGCTCACTCGCGATGGCGAGCTCGTGTCGATACCCGACCGCCACGTCGGCGTCTTGCTCGAGCTCGTTGCCCACGCGGGAACCATCCTGTCGAAAGACGCGCTGATCGAGGCGGTCTGGCGCGACATCGCCGTGACCGACAACAGCCTCGAGCAAGCGATCTCCGCCCTGCGACGCGTACTGGGTGAGGGACCCGATGGCACGCCCACCATTCAGACAGTCGCGCGCCAGGGGTATCGCTTCACCTGCCCAGTGACGCGCGTAACCGCGCGCGCCAGCGACGAGATGCTCGACGCGCTGCTCGCGCCGCATCGCGCGTGGATCGAGGGGCGTGCCGCGCTCGAGACACTCGAGCGCGATCAGATTGTCCGCGCGCGCGGCGTTTTCGAAGGCGTGCTGGCGACGGCTCCGGATCAGGCGTCGGCGCACGTCGGGCTGGCGAATGCCTGCATCATGCAATTCGAGATGACGCGCACCGACGCACAGCCGGACGTCGCTGCGCTCGAGACCGCCGCACTCCACGCGCGCGAGGCATGCCGGCTCGGCGCCGACTACGGCGAGGCGTGGGCGACGCTCGGCTTCGTGCTCGATCGCACCGGGCGTCGCGTCGATGCACTGGCCGCATCGCGGCGGGCGACGACACTGGAGCCGGACAACTGGCGGCATCATTTTCGGCTCGCGTACGTGAGCTGGGGCGAGGAGCGGCTGCGCGAATCGCACCGCACGCTCGCGCTGATGCCCGGATTTCCGCTGGCGCACTGGCTCGCGGCGACGGTGCATGTGGCGCGTCAGGCAATTCCGGAGGCGGAGCGGGAATTGGACGCGGGCATCGCGAGTCAAACGGCGCCCAGTGGATCGACGACGCGATTCAGCAGCGTCGCCCTGCATTGGCTCAAGGGCCTGATTCAGCTGTCACGCGACGAGTACGACGCAGCGTTGCACTCGTTCCGCTGCGAGCTCGCCTCGGAAGGAAGCGGGCATCTCTATGCGCGCGAATGCTGCGCCAACACGTGCTACGCCATTGGTGCGCTCGAGCGTCGGCGAGGTCGAACGGCGGACGCGCGCCAGGCGTTTCAACAGGCGATCGACCGGGTGTCGCAGCATCGGCTCGCGTACATCGGAATGGAGGCGATCGACCTCGCGTCCGTCGAGGTGAAGCCCGTCGCACAGGCGTCGGTCGATGCCGCGCTCGTCACGGCAGCGCTGCTCGGTCATAGAGGACAGCACGCAGACGCCGCGCGGGTCGTCGACGAGGCACTTGCCGCCGCGCCGCCTGGCAATGCCGGATGGCTGCTTCCGCTCGAGCCGCTGCTGCACGTCACGACACAGCGCGAGAACTGGGCGCCTGTGCTCGCGCGGTTACGCTCGCGTGCGGCGTGATCGCATCTGGAGATCGCGGAGGGAGCGGAGATCGCAAAGACGACGATCACACGCAGAGGTCGCAGAGGCGCAGAGATCGCTGAGAACGCGTGCGACGGGGGCCCGCGCTGCTGAAAACAACCCGCGCGGGTCCCCGTCACACGCGATTTCGGCGGACTCCGCTCCTCGGCGATCTCTGCGTGATCGTCGTCTCTGCGCGCTCCGCTTCCTCAGCGAGCATGATCACTCATAGCGCAGCGCACTGATCGGGTTGATCCGGGCCGCTCGTCGTGCCGGCAGCCAGCAGGCGAGTAACGACGCCATCGTGAGCGAGATGAAGACGCCTGAATAGGTCATCGCGTCGGTTGGAGTCACGCCGAACAGCACACGCGCCAAGCCCTGGCCGATTAGAAGACTCAGCAGGAAGCCGAGCGCCAGCCCGATGGCGGTGAGGCGCATCCCTTCGCGAACGACGTCGGTGAGCACTTGTCGGGACGAGGCGCCGATCGCCATGCGCAGCCCCAGCTCGCGCGTGCGGCGCCGCATGTCGAACGACACGACGGCGTACTGACCGATCGCCGCGATGACGAACGAGATGCCGGCAAAGAACGAGAGCAGCGTGGCGATCGTTCGCGACGGCCACAGCGCACCTTCGACGACGTCGTCCAGCGGACTGAGCGATACCGTCGCGACGCGTGGATCCACGGCTCGCAATGCGGCGGAGGTGCTGCGGGCCACGACATCGAGCGAATCGCGATAGCGAACGTAGAACGTGACGTCGCCAGCCGGAATGGAATCCTGCGCGGCGGACATGAAGACGAAGCGCTCGCGCGTCTTCGCAAACCGGCTGAAGAAACCGTCTGCCGACACACCGACCACATCGGCCTGAAACGGCGGAATGTTCGTCTGCGCGTTATCGACCCATTCAACTCCCGGATCGATCGTCATCGCGCGCCCGAGCGGAGATTGACCTGGCCAGAGCGCGGCAGCGAGGTTCTGACTGATGACGACCCCGCGCGCGGCGCCGCCGAGTTCTCGCAGCCCGAACTCCCGCGCCACCGGCGACTTGATCGCCAGCGTTCGGAAGAAATCGGGACCGACGTGATTGCGCTGCACGTCGACGGCCTCGACGTCCGATCCCGACGGGCGAACACGGGCGTGATACCAGCCGCCGTCTCGGAAGAGCGGCCACCGCGAATAGGTGACGTCGACGACGCCGGACGCGCCGTCCAGACGCTCGCGGATTCGCTCGAGCAGCACGCTGTTTGCGTCTGCCGTCGCCGCGCTTGCTGATGTGTTGACGGTGACCCGGAGCAGACGTTGTGGCTCAAAGCCAGGGTCGGTGTTGCCCATCAGGAACAGGGAGCGGTACACGAGACCGGCATTGGTGAGGAGCACGACTGCCAGTGCCAACTGCACGACGACCAACACCCGCGATGCGCGCGATCGTCCCTGCACGAGTCCCTGTTCACCGGCCTTGAGCCACGGCAGGATTTGGACGCGCCACGTTCGGAGCGCCGGGGCAACGGTAAACGACACGACCGCAATCATCGCCAGCAGCACCGCATACAGCGCCACTTTCCAGTCGGGCGAAATGTCCATGGCCGCAACGGCGCTCCACGGGCCGTCAGTGGGAAAGAGGTGCACGACCAAACGCGCCACCCACCAGGCGCCCGCCAACGCGGCCATCGTCGCGATCGCCGAAATCAGGAGTCCTTCTGCGACGAGCATCCGCAGAACTCGCCCCTGCGAGGCGCCCAACGACTGCCGCACCGCGACCTCTCGCTGACGCGTCACGGCGCGCGCGAGCAGCAGGTTGGCCACGTTCGCGCACACGACGACGAGCGTCATCAGCGTGATCACTGAAAACAACGCCAGCATCCGATCGCCGAGGTCGCCGAGGCCGGTGCCGGTACCAGCCGCCGCCGAGTACGGCACCAGTCGCACCTTCGACCGGTCCGTCGCGGCGTACGTCGTCTGCAGTCGCGACCAGATCGCGTCGGTCTGTGCGGTCGCCTGGGCCATCGACACCTCGTCTGCCAGACGCCCGCCCATGACGATCGTGAAGTCTGCGCGGTTCCACAGCATCGGCTCGCTTCCGGTCAGACGCGAATAGCCAAGCAGCGGCACCCAGACATGGACGGCTTCGGCGATGCGCGTCCCTTCGAACCCCGGCTCGACGACCCCGACGATCGTCGCCGGCGTGCCGTTCAATGCGATCGACAGGC
>DASRJR010000434.1:0-8303 GCA_035649395.1 Vicinamibacterales bacterium | reverse complement strand
TGCGACCAATGTCCGGCCAGGTTGCCAAAGTAGGTGCCGGAAAACATGTTGCCGCCGGTCTTCGGAATGATGTTGAACTGCGGTCCGCCGCGGTCGGCCTCGCCGAGTCCGCCCGCGACCGTGAGCTGCACTTCCTGAGCGTTGGTGGTGTCGTAGCCGTAGCCCGCGACGCCGCCCCCGTTGAAGGCCGAGCCGACGTTCATGCCGTCGATCTGGATCGTGCCTTCGTTGCTCCGGCCGCCGCGCGATGTGAAGAACACCATCGTCGGGTTGATGCCGCTGTTCTGAATGCCGTTGGCTTGAATCCCCGAGGCGGTCGCCAGCAGATTGCCGTAGCCGCGTGACGCCGGCAGCGCGGCGAGCACTTCATCGCTCAGGACGCGCTGATTGCGTGTGCTGTTCTGCACGTCGACCACGGGTGTCTCGCCGGTGACCGTGATCGTTTCCTGCAGGCCACCCACGCGCAGGTCTGCGTTGATCGTGAGCGTCACGCCCGTCGTCACCTGGACGCCCGTGCGCTCGACGGTCGAGAAGCCCGGCAGCGTGTACGTCAGTTTGTACGTGCCGGGTGTGAGATTCTCCACCCGGTACTGGCCGGTGTCGTCACTCACCGCGGTTCGAATCTTCTCGATGAGTGCAGGGCTGCTGGCTTCGACGGTCACGCCTGGAAGAACAGCCCCCGAGGCATCGCGCACGGTACCCGCGATCGACTGGGCCGACGCCAGGCCGGGTACGATCGCCACGACAGCCACAGCAAGGAACAACCGGCTCGCTGCGGCGGCACGCCTGAATTCGTGCATCTTCATCCTCCTTGCCTTTACGAAACCCGTATTGGTGGACCGTATTGGTGGACGACCCGGAGGGGTGCGCGATCATAGCACCCGACGCATAACAACGGCGGACTCATGCGGTGAGCGATTGGACTGAATCGCGTTATCCTCGGGACATGAAAGCTGCGGCACTCGTCCTCGCGTGTGCGTTGGGTGCGGCCGGTATTGCGATGGCGGCTCAAACAGACATTTACGATCGAGTCGAGCACGGCTACGCGGTCTCGGAGGGAGGCGTGAAGATTCACTACGCCTCGCTCGGCAAGAAGAGCGCGCCGCTCGTCATTCTGATCCACGGCTTCCCGGACTTCTGGTACTCGTGGCGCGACCAGATGCAAGCGCTCTCCGATCGCTTCCAGATGGTGGCGATCGATCAGCGCGGCTACAACCTGAGTGACAAGCCGAAAGGCGTCGAGAGCTATGACGGGCGCCTGCTCGTCGCCGACGTTGCGGCGGTGATCAAACATCTCGGACGAGCCAAAGCGACCATCGTCGGCCACGACTGGGGCGGCGCGGTGGCGTGGCAGTTCGCGATGTTCCTCCCTCAGATGACGGAGAACCTGATCATCCTCAACCTGCCGCATCCGAGCGGATTCCTCCGCGAGCTTCGATCGAACAAGGACCAGATCGCCAACAGCGAATACGCCCGGACCTTTCAGACGAAGTCAGCGAGCGATCCGACGGTGTTCTTCGGGAAACCGATGACGCCGGAGACGCTCTCGTCGTGGGTGCGCGATCCGATGGCTCGCAAGCGCTACATCGAGGCGTTCCAGCGATCGGACTTCGAGGCGATGTTGAATTACTACAAGCGCAACTACCCAGCATCCGGTCCGGACGCGCCGCCGCCGGCCCCGCTCCCGAAAGTCAAGATGCCCGTGCTCGTGTTTCACGGTCTCGCCGACACGGCGCTGAACGCGGACGGGCTGTCCGGGACATGGAACTGGCTGGAGAAAGATCTCACGCTCGTCACGGTGCCCGGCGCCGGCCATTTCGTACAGCAGGACGCGTCGGAGATGGTCACGACGACGATGCGCTGGTGGCTGACGGCGAGGACCACGAAATGAGCGCCCGGCGCTATCGAGGCCGATCGCCCTTGATGGTGACGCGGCGTCCCATGCGCTCGTTCGGCCAGTAGTCCCAGATGGCGCGGTGCATGACGCAGCGGTTGTCCCAGAACGCGACGTCATTGCGCGACCACCGGAACCGGATCTGATAGTCGATCTGCTCGCAGTGATCGCATAGCAGGTCGAGCACAGCGCGGCTTTCCCTCTCGCTCAGCTCGTTGATCCGCGTCGTGAACGTGCGGTTCACGAAGATGGCCTTCCGTCCGGTGTCCGGATGCGTCCGGATGACGGGATGGTCCGCGTGCGGATACGTCTTGTCCGTGTCGTCGACGCCGCGATCGGAGTAGCGCCCGCGGTAGACGTGCTCGGACTCGTGGCGCGCAGTCAGCCCGTCGAGCAGCTGTTGCATCGGCGCGGAGAGGGCGTCGTATGCGGCGGACATGTTCGCGAACAGCGTGTCGCCGCCGATCTCCGGCAGGACGTGAATCTGCAGCATTGTCCCGAGCGGCGGCACCTCGTCGCAGGACACATCGGAATGCCAGAACTCGCCGTTGGCGACCTTCGACTCGCGATGGGCGTGAATGACGAAGACTTCGGGATGGCCGGGCATCTGCGGCGCTGCCGGGTGCACGTGGAGCTCGCCGAACATCCGGCCGATCGCGACGTGCACCTCCGGCGAGATCTCGGACTGCTCTTTGAAGAAGAGCACGCCGTACTGGAGAAACGCGTCGCGCACCTCTTGATACGCGTCCTGGTCGAGGCCGTTCGCCAGATCGATCCCGCGCACTTCGCAGCCCAGCGCCGGCGCGAACGGCGTCAGCTGAATCTTCCGACCAGACGAGGCTCGTGGTGTTTCCTCAGCTCGCAGCACCGTGTCCGTTCCTCTCCGACGGATATCTTGGCACGATGTTAGACTGCGCGCGTCGGCATGGCCCGAATCCCGCCGTCGTTGACGATCGTGGTGTGTCTGCTCACGGGCCTCGGGCTCGGGCTCGCGTTCCCGCACAATCCGGTCGTGCTCGCGCTCGCCCAGAGCGGGACGTGGTTTCCGCGGACGGTCGTCACGCTGGCCACGGCGATCGTCTTTATCCTGATGTCGGTGGCGCTCGCCAGGACGCTGATCTCGCACGCGCGCGGCACTCGGTTTCTTACGATTCTGATCACGCTTTACGTCGTGATGGCCGCCGTGTCGCTGCTCTACGTTTCCGCCTGGATACCGGTGTTGACGGGACTGCCGCTCAGCCGCGCCGACGTGCCATTGCCAGGCTTTTTCGCATGGCTGCAGGGCGTCGGGCGCGCGCTCAGCGGGACGCTGATTGAGCAGCCGCTGCTCCAGGTGCTCGTGGCGGCGACGGCTGCCGGTGCCCTGGTGGGCTCGGTTCGCGCGCTTCGTCCGGCCGCGCACGGTCTGATCGTCGCCGGAGACTGGATTCTCGCTGCGTTCGCCAAGCTGCTCTGGTACTACCCGATCATGATCGGGTGCCTCGCGATCTTCATCCCGTCGCGATTTGGACTGCGCGGCCTCGAGGTCTACGGCCGCACGTCGTTGAACCTCGCGATCGTGGCCATCGTGTGGTCGGCGGCGATGCTGGTGCTGGTCCGCGCGACAACCAGGCGAACGTGGCCGCAGATCTGGAAGTATTTCGCCACGGTGTACGTCACCGGGTTCGGCACCGGCGGTTCGTACGACACGCTGCCGGTCAACCTGATCTCGGCCGAACGGGATCTCGGCCTGCGGCCGCGGGTCGCACGAGCGTCGATCGTGCTTGGCACGGTGCTGAACAAGAACGTCGCGACGATGGGCGTGATGCTGGTCACCGTCTCGACCTGCCGGCTGCTCGGCCTGCCGATTACGATGACCGAGATCGCCGTGCTGATTCCTCCGGTGATGATCCTCGGACTCGAATCGCCCGGCATCCCCGGCGGCGCCGGGGTGTTCATGTCGCCGGTCATCGCATCGCTGCTTGCCGTACCCGACCCGACCACGTTCGTGACGACCTTCGTCACCTTCTACTCGGGCCTCATTCCGATGCTCGCGACAGCAGGCAACACGACCGACGATGGCTTCGTCGGCGCCATCGTGAACGACCGCTTTGCCGATGACGACAACGAACCCGCGGTTGAGAGCGATCCGACGGTCAACGAGGCGAGCCTGATTCCGTACGCGGCACCAGTTCGGCTGTGCGGCAGCGTCGCGACTCTGGTGGGGCTGGGGATGGTGATCGCGCCGCAGGCGAAGATGGGCCTGCCGGCGCTGCGCTGGATGTCGGCGTCCGCCTTTCCAGGAGAGGCGATCGCCGGTGCCCTCGTGCTGCTCGTCGGCCTGGGGATGTCGCTGGGCCGCCGCAGCCCGATCGAGACGGCCGCTCCTGCGGCACGTCTCCAAGCCGAATGATTAGAGCGCGGGGCTTCAGGCCTGCGACTCTCTCAACACCGTCGCCGGATCGATCCGCGATGCGCGATACGCTGGTAACGCCGCAGCGATCGCTCCGACAGCCGCGAGCGTTGCCGCGGCGCCGACCAGCGTAATCGGATCCCGCGCCTCGACTTGGTAGAGGAGTGCGCCAACGAATCGCGACGCCCAGAGACTCAACGTGCCGCCGGCGATAATGCCAATCGCGATCAGACCCGCCGTCCCCGACAGCACGAGTCCGATGACGCCAGATGGTGCGGCCCCCAGCGCCATGCGAATGCCGATTTCGGGACGTCGCCGCTCGACCGTGTACGAGGTGAGCCCGAACAGGCCGAGGCCTGCCAGCAGCAGCGCCAGGCCGCCGAAGAACCCTGCCAGCATCGCGACGATCCGTTCCCGCACGACGCTCGCGCTGACGAAGTCGGCGAGCGGCCGGAACGTGATCGCCAGATCGCTATCGACGTCGCGAATCGCGGAGGCGATGCTGCGGGCCTCGGTCATCGGCGCCCCTGCCGTCCGCACGATCAGCGCCATTTGCGCGCCCAATGATTCGTCGCGCTGCTCGAGCGGCTCGAACATCGTCGGCGGGATCGGCTCGCGCAGATTGCTGTAGACCGCATCGGCCATGACGCCAACGATTTCCTGTGCCGGAGGCCGTGGCGCGTTCGGTCGGTTGCGATTGAACATCACTCGACGCTGCACGGTGTGACCGATCGGATCTTGACCGTTGAGAAAGCGTCGTACGAACGCCTGGTTGACAATCACGACTCGCGGCGCGCCTTTTCGATCGGCGTCGGTGAACGTCCGACCTGCGACAAGGCGCATGCCGAGTGCCGCAAACCATCGCGGCGTGATCGCATTCCTGAACGTCAAGGCCTGCCGGCCCTCCAACGGCGGCGTATTCGACACATCAACCGACACGTTCCAGCCTTGTCCACTGACTGGGGTAATCGTCGAGAGCCCGGTCTCGACGACCCCGGGCAGCGCCTGCACCCGCTCGAGCACGCGCTCGAAGACGGGCAGTGGGTCGCGCCGTTCGACCCCGCCGGACACGGCGGCGGATCGCGGTCTCTCAGTCCGCTCGGCGTTCACGTTGACGACGAGCACGCCGTCGCGATTGAAACCGAGGTCGAGACTCGCCAGCGAGGTGAAGGTGCGGACGAAGAGCATGGCCGCAACGACCAGCACGAGCGAGAGCGCGACTTGTGCGACGACCAGGCTTCCGGACAGCCCGCCACGCCGGGCCGCAAGGCTGCGTCCGTGTTCCTTGATGGCTTCCATCGGTTCCGAAGCGGCGACACGCAAGGCAGGCGCGACACCGAACAGGAGTGTCGTCGCGATGGTGACGCCGATCGTGAAGACGAGCACGCGCGTGTCGAGCGACAGATCCAGAAACACGCGATCGGTGCGCGTCGAGATCTGCTGCACCAGGAACTGCGAGCCCCATCGGGCGACAACGATGCCCGCTATCGCGCCCGCGGCCGATAGCACTGCGCTCTCCGCGACGAGCTGCCGCGCCAGCCGCCAGCGCGAGGCGCCGAGCGCGCGACGCACGCTGAATTCGTGATGGCGCGCCGTGGCGCGCGCCAGCAGCAGGTTCGCGATGTTGGCGCACGCGATGACGAGCACGAGCGCCACGATGGCGAGTACGACGATCAGCGGACGCTCGTAGCGACGCCGAAGCTGAGATTCGCCGGTAGCCGCCGGTGCCAGCGTAAATGGCTCGGTGATGTAGTTGTTCCAGCCGGGCGCAGTTGCGTCGCGAATCGCCGGCTGCGCGGCGCGCAGTGCGGCATTGGCAGCCTCGAGCGACTGATCCCGCTTCAGCCGCGCCATGATCGAGAGCCACCAGCTCGAGCGCTCGTCGAGCCAGCTCCCGGGCCCCCTGACGATCGGTTCATTGCCGATGGGAATGACAACGTCGAATGTGCGTCCAACCATCGGACCAAAGAACTCGGGCGGCGTCACTCCGATGACGGTGAACGGCACGCGCTCGACGTTGAGCGTCCGCCCGACCACGTCGGCGGCGCCGCCAAACCGGCCCTGCCAGAAGTTGTAGCTGATCACCGCGACCGCACCGTCGGGTCCGCCGCCGCGCCGATCGTCGGCGGGTGTGAATGTGCGGCCCAGGATCGGGCGAACGCCAAGCGTCTCGAAGAGGCTGCCGCTCGCCCAGATGCCGTCAACGAACTCGGCTTCGCCCCCGGATGCGAGATTGAATCGAGTTTCCGACCAGGCGAACGCGCCGTCGAAGAGATCGGGCCGCTCCCGAATCTGTTCCCAGATCGGATTGGTCCAGCTCCCGTCGGTCAGCGTGACGAGCTGCTGCGGCTGATCAACAGGCAACGGGCGGAGCAGCAGGCTGTTGACGATGGAGAAGATCGCGGTGTTGGCACCGATGCCGAGCGCGAGTGAGAGGATCGCGACGGCCGACACGAGTGGAGACGCACGCAGCTGGCGGAGGGCGAGGCGCACGTCGTGCCCGTATCCGGTGGGCATGTTCCGGGCGCGCGGCCGCCTCGAAACCTCGAGGAAGGAGGCCGCGTTCAAGGCGGCGAGCGCGCGAGCACGCGCTTCGGCCTGACTTGCGCCACCGCTCAACGCGGCGGCATGCAAGTCGGCGAGATGACACGCGAATTCGTCGACGACGTCTGGCGACAGCTCGCGCCACTCACGATCCGCGCGCTCGCGGATCACTGTTCGCCATTCGCGTAAGTCGCGATCACGCATGTTCGACTCCGGCGAGCTCGCGAATGAGCACGAAGAACTGTCGCCACTCTTTGCGTTGTTCGGCGAGGACGGCGCGGCCTTCAGGCGTGATCTTGTAGTAGCGGCGCCGACGTTGTCCCGCCTTCTCGACCCAACGGCCCTGGATCCACTTGCGCTCTTCCAACTTGTAGAGCGTCGCGTAGAGGGAGGCGAAGTTGAACGTCAACAGGCCGCCCGATCGCGCGTCGATCAGCTGTGTGAGCTCATAGCCGTGTCGCGGCTCGTCTTCGAGAAACGCGAGGACGACGAGCTCGGCAGTGCCCTTCTTCGCTTCGCGGATCGCGCCAGCAAACTCCACGACCGCCACTATATTCTGGAGTCCAGAATATGGCAACGGGCTCGATCCTGATTTCCCTCGCCGGGCCGCGTTTTTCCGCGCGCTTTGCCCGGAAGTTGCCTTGACACCGCGGAGGCCGAAGCGTATATCTTCCTCCGCTCAAAGAAAATAGGTTCGCGTAGCGAAAACCCACTCGGGCGTCAGCGTGCACGCGCCGCGTTTGCGGAGGAGAGGCCATGCGAGAGCGAGTCAGAGCCCTGTGGCTACTTATGGCAGTGTTGGCCTTGCCGTCTGCGAGTGTGGCCCAGGTACTAGGGACCATCGCCGGGGCCGTCACGGATCCGTCTGGCGCCGTGCTGCCCGGAGTGACGGTCGAGGCGGCGAGTCCAGCCCTGATCGAGAAAGTCCGAAGTGCGACCTCGGACGGGACCGGCCAGTACCGAATCGTCAATCTGCCGCCCGGCACGTACACGGTGACGTTCAGCCTCACTGGGTTCAGCACCCTCAGGCGAGAAGGCGTCGTGGTGTCGATCAACGTCACGACCAGCATCGACGGCCAGCTGCGCATCGGCGATCTGAAAGAAACGGTGACGGTGTCCGGGGACGCGCCGGTGGTCGATGTGCAGACGACGGCACAGACCACCGTGGCGGACGCCAGGACGTTCAAGGAGCTCCCCTCAGGCGGATCGTGGGTGAACATCGCTCAGCTGATTCCCGCCATCAACTCCGCGTTTTTCGGTGTCCGGGACGTCGGAGGACTCCAGGGCGATCAGACCGGAACACAGGTGTCCGTGCATGGCGGTCTGCCGGGCGACGGCGTGTCGATGATCGACGGCATGCGCATCGGCAACATGTATCTCAGCTCGAACCTGACCAACATGAGCCTCTCGGCGCTCATCTACGACGAGGTCAACCTCTCGTTCTCCGGACAGACCCCTGAATCGGGAACCAAT
>DASRJR010000433.1:0-6461 GCA_035649395.1 Vicinamibacterales bacterium | reverse complement strand
ATCGTCACGGCCGTTCCGCTTCGGGGGATCACCGACGCGCGTCAGGACATCGCCGCGGTTATCGAGACCGAGCAGCGGACGGCGGCAACGTTCAAAACGGGGCTGGAGGAGTTCACGGAGGGCCGGATGACTGACAAGGCCCTGGCCGGGATCATCGATCAGGTCATCGTGCCGGAGCTGCAGTACGTATCAGCCCGTCTGGCGCTCGTGGACCGTCAGATGGTGCCGAAGGAACAGCTCCCGCTCATCACGGCCGCCGACGAGTATCTGGCGTTGCGCAACGAGAGCTGGACGCTCCGCGCGAACGCGCTCCGAAGCGGGAAGATGTCGATTCTCTGGATCGCCGACCGGAAAGAGGCATTATCCTTAGAGGCGCTTCGACGGGTAAAACCGGGAACATTGGCGCTTCGCCGCCCGTAAACCCAGACGGCAAGTTTGCCTTCGCGAGAGACCGAGCGAAGGCTGGTGGGCGCGGGTGGAATCGAACCACCGACCCCCCGCGTGTGAAGCGGATGCTCTACCGCTGAGCCACGCGCCCGACCGAATCGTCAGTGTATCTCGGCTACTTGCGCGGTCACAACTGCGGCCACGTCGTGGAACCTTCGTTGCGATGTACGCCCATACATGGCGAGGTGGATGCGAGGTTGTTCCCACTCCTTTATGCATCGCGTGAGCTGACCTGGACGAGATCCTGGAACTCTTCGAGCGGCCGCACGCAATTCCCGAATGAGGTGGAGGATGTCGGCCTGCTCGAGGCGGCGCGCCGGGGCGACGCGGACGCGTTTGCAGGGCTCTTCGACCGGTATCAGGGACAGATTTTCCGGTATGCCGCCCACATGTGCGGCCGTGATGCGGCAGACGACGTCGTGCAGGAAACCTTCCTCGCAGTACTCCGCGGCACAGGGCGATACGACGCGAGCCGAGGCCCCGTCGTGAGCTATCTGTTCGGCATCGCACGTCACCTGGTGTTGAAGCGATTGACGTCTCGCGAGCTCGTGGGCTTCGACGATGACCTGGCAGAGGGCGCGAACGTCATACGAGAGGACTCGCCGTCGGTGCTCGACAGCTTGACGCGTGCGGAGACGGTTACGGCCGTGCGTCTCGCCATCCAGTCGCTGCCTCACGCATATCGCGAGGCGGTGGTGTTGTGCGAGCTTCAGGAACTGAGCTACGAGGCGGCGGCCGGCATCGTCGACTGCCCGGTCGGCACGATTCGATCGCGTCTTCATCGCGCCAAGGCGCTGCTGATGTCGAAGCTCTCCGCGGTCCGTCCCGAGGCGGGGAGTCGAAGGTAACGCAATGAGCGGCAACGAACACGACGACCGCATCCTGTCCGAGACGCTGCGCGCGATCGCGGAGGACGATCGTCGCGTGGGCGCGTCGCCGCACGTCAGGCATAGGCTGCTGATCGACGTCGAGTCGATCGCGCGGGGGCGGCGCGCGCGCGTCTGGATAGGGCAGCTCGCGCTGGCGGCAGGGCTCGTGACCGCAGTGGTCTTGCCAGTGTGGTACGGCGCGCTCCGTCCGTCAGACGACGGGCAGCGCGCTCGCGGCGAGCGTATCGCCGGAACCGCTCGTGAAGAGACCACCGAGTTCTTCCCGTTGTCATACAGCGAGGTGCCGGCGCCAGGCGGCTACATGGTTCGCATGCAGGTGCCACGGTCGGCGCTCACATCATTCGGTGTCACGGGGTTCGGGGTGCCCGGCGACGCCTCGCCGACGGTGCTCGCCGAGGTGCTCGTCGGCGGTGACGGGCTGGCGCGCGCCGTTCGGTTCGTCCACATGGTCGAAAGCAGTCAGCGACAGGAGCAGCCATGACATCTGTTCGATTGGGAGCGTATGCCTGCGGCATGGCGTGTCTGATCGCGTTGAACGCACAACCGGGGCTGGCACAGGGGCGTCGAGGCGGTGGACCGGCGTGGACCGCAGTCGATCCGAGAAGCGCCGACCCGATGGCGGGCCCGTTGGTCACCGGTGCCCCGTTTTCTGCCGATGCCGCGACCACTGTCGTGCAGACCCTCGGCGACGGCACGCGCATCGAGCAGCATTCGACCGCCAAGTTCTACCGTGATGGAACCGGGCGCGTTCGCCGCGAGCAGACCATCATCGGCCTCGATGCGCTCAATCCATCCAAGTCGCCTGCGACCGTCGTCACCTTCGATTCGGTTCCCGGCGATCCGATGCCATACGTGCTCGACCCGGTCGCTCGCACCGCGCGTCAAATGCCGCGCGGAGTCGCCTCGTCCCCGCTGAGTGGATGGGTCACGGGTGTGACCTACCGAATGGCAGCGGGGCGGGGTGGCGACCTTGTCGACACCGTGATCAACTTTCAAGGTCTGACGATTCCTCGCCGCGGGGTGCCGAACGATCTGCGTCCGACCGAAGAGTCGCTGGGGACTCGTCAGCTCGAAGGCGTCAAGGCGACCGGAATCAGGACCACGACGACGATTCCACAGGGACGGATCGGCAACGATCGTCCGATTCAGATCACGGACGAACGCTGGGAGTCCGCCGAACTGGGCGTTCTGATCCTGTCGCGCTACTCGGATCCACGGACCGGCGTGGTCGAGTTCAAATTGACGAACATCTCTCGCGCTGAGCCGCGCGCGGATCTGTTCTCACTGCCATCGGACTACACCGTCGTGCAGCGACTGGCCGCTCCGGGACTGGCGACACCCCGCGGCGGCAGTCGCGGAGTCCCCCCGGCACAGCGACCGCCACAGTAACCGTCGAATGGACCGGCACGACTGTCCAGCACAACGGATGTTGCACTGAACGTGTAACGCATATAACATCCGAGCCCATGCCCTGGGTTGAGGGCGGGAGCGCGGTTCGGCTGATGCGCCGATCGCCTGGCTTCTCGACGTTCGTGGTCGTGGTGCTGGGCATCGGCATCGGCGCGGCGGTCAGCGTGTTCACGCTCGTGCAGGCCGTGCTGCTTCGCGATTTCCCGTTTGGCGATCCCGACCGCCTCGTCTGGATGTACAACCTGCGGACCGAGCGCGATCGTGCGCCGTTGTCGATTCCAGACCTGGCCGACTACCACCGTCAGGCGACGTCCGTCGAGGCGTTTGCGGCATTCACGAACTGGACCGCGAACCTCACTGGCTCCGGCGAGCCGGAGCGCCTGGAGGGCGTTCGGACCTCAGGCGATTTCTTCGCCGTCATCGGAACCCGCGCGCATCTCGGGCGAGCGTTGCAGCGGGCGGACGAGGAGACGTCGGCTCGAGTCGCGGTCATGACCTACGGCCTGTGGCAGCGCCGATTCGGCGGCGATCCGGCGGTCGTGGGCGGCACCGTCACGCTGAACGGGGCTGCGCACGCTGTCGTCGGCATCATGCCGCCGGGGTTCCTGTTTCCGTTTCGCGACGCCGAGATCGCCGTCCCGCTTCTTCTCCGCGACGACCCACGCCGAACCGATCGCGGCGCGAACTTCCTCCGCGTCGTGGCACGCCTGAAGCCCGGCATGACGAGGGCACAGGCGAGCGCCGAATTGAACATCGTTGCCCGCCAACTGCAGCGACAGTTTCCAGAAGAGGACGCGCGAAAGGTCGGGATCAGCCTGTATCCGTTGCAGCTCGAGATCGTTCGCGACTACGAGCGACAGCTCTGGATGGCATTTGCCGCGGTCGCCATTCTGCTCGCGGTGAGCTGCGGGAATCTGGCGAACCTCCTGCTCGTGCGCTCGCTGGGCCGGCGATCCGAGTTCGCCGTCCGTGCTGCGCTCGGCGCGTCCACCGCCCGCATCGTGCGGCAACTCGTCGCCGAAGCCGGTGCCCTGGCGTTGTGTGGAGGCGTGCTTGGACTGGCGCTCGCGAGCGCCGCGATCGCCGTGTGGCGTACGTGGGGACCCGCGAGCTTTCCGCGTATGGCCGACGTGTCGATGGACGGCCGGGTGCTGATGTTTGCTGCTCTTGCCGCATGCAGTAGCGCCCTGGTGGCCGGCCTCGTGCCTGCATGGCTGGCCTCCCGCGCGGGGAACCTCTCGTTGAACGAGGGACGAGGCAGTACTGTGGGCCAGGTCGGCACGGTCCGGCGCGGCTTTGTCATGCTGCAGGTTGCCGGGACGGTCGTGTTGATCGTCTGCACGACCCTGGTCGCTCGTGGCTTTGCTCGTCTCGAACGGGTCGATCCCGGCTTCACGGCCGAACGCGCATGGTCCATTCAGCTGTCGCTTCCGCCGGCGAGGTACTCGACCCGAGAGGCGATTGTAGGGTTCTATCAGGCCCTTCGCGACCGGCTCGATGCGATGCCGTCGGCACGTGAGGTCGGCACGGTGTCGCTGCTGCCGTTGAGCGGTCTGCTGAACACCATGGACGTCGTGTTTCCGGATCGACCGGCACCGCCGCCTGACGAAGTGCCACAGGCCCACTTTCGCATCGCGAGTCCCGGCTACTTCGAGGCGGCCGGCATTCGACTGATCGCCGGGCGCACGTTCGAGCGCTCGGACACACTGAGCGGCCGCGCGGTGGCCGTCGTGAGTCAGACCTTTGCCGAGCGCCACTGGCCCGGAACGACCGCCGTGGGGAAGGTCCTTCAGTTGCCAATCGATCCGGCGCCGCACACGCTCGAAGTGGTCGGCGTCGTTGCCGACGTCAAGCAATTCACCATCGACCGCGAACCGACGTCAGATCTCTACGTGTCGGTGCTGCAGATGCCGCCCGGACAGTCCGCGCCGCTCGCCGCTCGGATGTACTGGGTCGTTCGCGCGCGCGACGACGCACCCGAGCTCCTGACGGGCATCCGTGACGCCGTTCGAACCGTGGACCCTGACGTGGCCACATCGAGTGTTCGAACCCTGGATGCCATTCGTGAATCGTCGCTCAGTAGCCGCCGGACGAACGTGCGACTGCTCGAGTGGTTCGGGAGTCTCGCGGTGGCGCTGGCTGTCATGGGCATCTATGCCATCGCGGCGTTTTCCATCGGCGCGCGGAAACGCGAAATGGCCCTCCGCTCCGCGTTCGGGGCCGGCCGACGCACGCTGGTCGCGCTGGTGCTCGGAGAAGAAATGCGGCCGGTGATGGCCGGGCTCGCGGTTGGCTTGGCCGCTGCGCTCGCCGCCACGCGAGCGTTCGGCGACCTCGTGTTTGCGATCGCGCCGACCGATCCACCCACGTATGTCGGTGTGGCCGTGGCGCTGCTGGCGGTGTGCGCCTTGGCCATCTATCTGCCCGCCCGTCGTGCCGGTTCCATCGATCCTCTCGAGCTCTTGCGCCGCTAACGGCAAGCTGGGCAAGGAGCCGAACACGTGGCTGAACCGCGCTGGCTGCTGCTGGGTCATCAACTGCCGACGTCTTCGTCGAACGCGCGCGTCAAGATCTGGCGGCGTTTGCAGCAGATCGGCGCCGTCCCGACGCGGAACTCCGTCTATGTCCTGCCCAACACGGAGCAATGCCGCGAGGACTTCGAGTGGATCCGAACCGAGATCGTGGCGCTCGGGGGCGAGGCGACGGTGTTTGCCGCCGACGCTATCAGCGCAGGCGGGGCAGACGATATCGTGACCGTCTTTCGACAGACGCGCGAGCAGGAGTATCGTGCACTGAAGGCGGAGATCGATCGGCTGTTGCCGGCCGCCAAAGGGAAACGAGCCGCCGATTCGAGTCGCCAGGCGCAGGTGAGCCGCGTGATCCGGGCGCTGCGCGACAGGTTCCGGTCGATCGAACGGATCGACTTCTTCGACGCGCCCGCTCGCGAGGCGACGGCGGCGTCGTTGGCGATGTTGGAGGCGAGTACGGCGCGACAGCGCCCACCCGCGTCGAAGGGGGCATCATTGGACGCAGCAAGCTTTCACAGCCGGCGCTGGGTGACGCGCCCGCGCCCCGGCGTCGATCGGATGGCATCGGCATGGCTCATTCGACGATTCATCGACCCCGATGCCGCGTTCGGCTTCACTGATCGTCCCGAAGGTCCCGAGGTGCCGTTCGACATGTACACCGGCGACTTCAGTCACCAGGGCGATCTGTGCACGTTCGAGGTTCTGGCGAAGCGGTTCCAGCTGACGAGCCCGGCCGTTGTCCGGGTTGGACGAATCGTTCACGACCTCGACATGAAGGACGACAAGTACGGTTCACCTGAGGTACCTGCCATCGGCCGTCTGGTCGAGGGCCTGCGCGCCTCGCACGCAGATGACGCAGCCTTGCTGAAGCAAGGAATGACGATGTTCGACGCGCTGGCGCGGTCGTTCGAGTCTGAGGAAGATGTCGGGAAACGTCCCGCCATGAGTCGCCGCTCACCACGCGCCTCGGCGCGCCGCGGATCCCGCAGGAGAACCCGATGAAGTTGGGACGGTCCTTGGCCATCGCCGCCGCGGCGGCAGTCTTTGCGTCGTCGTTGTCGGTTCGCGTGTCGTCAGAAGCGACGGCCCTCTCTCCAGTTGCGGTGCAGACCGCGACGGCAGCCCAAACGACCCCGGACAACCGTACCTACGTGGGTTCGCAGGCGTGCCGTCAATGCCACGCCGC
>DASRJR010000432.1:0-5944 GCA_035649395.1 Vicinamibacterales bacterium | reverse complement strand
GATCGGGTCGGGCGACGCCAGGCGTGAGATCGCCTCCTCGACGAGGCGTTCGCGCTCCGGAGTCAACAGCTCGATACGTCCGACCATGACTCGGACGACCTCGTCAGGTCGCGGATCGATCTTCATGGGAATGAATCGATCGGTCCACGACTGCGGCAGCACGAACAGGACGCGGATGCCATCGGTTGTCAGATAGCTCGTGCGCCACGTGTTGACCATGGCACGCGCTTCCTTCGCGTAGAGACCGCTCGCCACCAGCCGCGAGGCGAGATCGTCGGCGACCGTGGTCGCGAACCGTTCCACCGGCTGCGCGCCGCCCATCTCGGGAACGACATGCGGGATCGACTCGCCACAGCCCAATGACGGCAGGTAGCGGTACGCGCCCCTCCCGTGCTCGACGCGAAGGAAGTAGAGGTGTCGCACGCCTTCGCGCAGATCTGAACCGCACCGGAGCCGCGCACCATCGGTGGTGCTGGCGGTGAGCGGCAGCGTCGCTTCGCCGAGGCCGCGATAGAAGAGAAATCGTTCCCACTCTTTCCGAGTGGCCTGACGCGTGGAGTCTGCAGCCACCACGTACGACGCATCGACATCTCTCGAGTGGTTCCACAACGCATCGGACGCCGTCGCCGGCAGCACCGGATCTGCGAGCGATGGCGGTACGACATCGACAGTCCACCCGATCCGCCCGTTCCGCGCGCGGGGCAGCGACCCGGACTGCACGAGCGACGGTCCAACGAAGTCGGCTTGCGGGTACCACTGCGTCCAGAGACCGCCCGGAAACCCGACCTCGACGCGCACACGGACCGGACGGTCGTAGTAGAAGTAGACGACCGGCGTCTCACCCTTCAGGTTGGAGGCGCGCAGCCGCAGTTCGTCGCGGCTGCGCGCGTGTACGAAGGCGGGCAGCGCATGCTCCTCGTGATACATCCCGTCCAGCGTGACGCCATCCGAACCGTTCATCGCGAGGAAGGTGCCCCATTCGTGCACCACCAGCCGCCCAGGCGATGCGGTAACGCCCACGGTGAGCGCGCCGAGCGCGATCACGAGTACACGGGCGGCGACGCCGAGCATGTTGGTCCTCATCGAATCACGCGTTACGGAACGACCACACGCTCGCGGCCGTCTTCGTTCTTCAACTTCAGCGTCGTCTCGTTTCCTCTCGCGCCGACGCTCACGTAGGTCTGATGCGTTCCCGTCGGGCCGACGATCGCCATTCCCGATCCGTCTTCGGATGTACTGATCTTGATCGCGGGACGCCCGCGTTCCGTCATCATTCGCAACAACACGGTCTCCGTCGAGTTGGTGCCATTCGACTCGGTCTGCGCGGGAAATATGGTGATGCTGGCGCGTACGCGTCCCTGCGCATCGACGATTTCCAGTCCTCGCGCGCGCAGCATCGCCGGCGTGTCGCTCGCGAGCGCCGGCCGGTCGTACTGCGTGAGCACAACCGCCAGAAGGAGCGCGTTGACGACCGTGAGCGCGATGCCGAATCGTTGAATCTTCATAATGAATCCTTCCTGAGGCCTGAGGCCTGGGCCCTGAGGCCTTCTGAAGTTACGACTGCGACCGAACGAGCGCGGCCAGGGCGGCCTCGACCTGCTGCCGTGTCGCCGGCTCGCCAAGCACTTCTGTCTTTTCACGGATGAACGTGAATCCCTTCATCGGCACGAGTGTGCTCGCGGCCGCCTTCGGGCTCGGGCACGATCCGTTCAACTGCAGTACCCACTGACCGTTGTCCGGCCACTGCTGCTGAACCGCGTACACACCCTCGGCCGGGTTGACAGCCACCAGGGTCAGCGGCAGCGACTGCCGCGTGCCGTTCACCAGTCCTTCAGCAGCGCCGGTGATCTGCACGGCGGCAGGGTTGTCACAGAGGCGCGGGCGTACGACGAGCACGACCTTCTTCTTGAACTGCGGGACCGTCGTACCGGTTCCCGCGGCAATGGGCGGCCCGATTTCGAGCCGGAACATGGTTCCCGCGATCGCAGGAACTGCGATCGCGATCATGAGTAGCGCAACGAATTTCAAAAACATGCAACGCTCCCTTCTGCGGGCCAGCCTGCCCCAGGCCTGCCCCAAGCCTGCCCCAGGCCTGCCCCAGGCCTGCCCTAAGCCTGCCCTAGGCCAGGCCCCAGTGCTTCTGACCCCAGCTCTGACCCCAGCAGATCACCACTTCCAGGCGAGCTCCTCTCGCCACTTGCGCAATGCTCCGGCATCGAGCGCCAGGATCTGATCGCGCGTGATGCCGGCCGGTAGCGGCTCGAACTGTGCGATGCGCTCATAGACGCGCACGCGATCCGGCGCGTCCACGCGCGAGAGCAGATGCCACAACGTCAACGTGTCGCGAACGCGCGCTTCGGCGATGACGACCTCGAGCGATTGTGATGGATTCGTGCCCTTGTCGAATTCGTCCACCGCTCGCTTCAACGCCGCGGACGCGTCCTCGAAGTACGGCGTCCCCGGTCCGGTCACGGGTGTCGTGCGGCACATCGCCCCCGCAGGGACCAGCGATTGCCGGCCCTTCCATTCGAGCGCCGACCAGCCCTTCGTCATCCTCAGCACACCCGCGCCATCGTCGCCAACCGTCACCGTGTATGCGCACCCGAGATCGACGACGGTGCTCGCTGGTGTATCGACGATGAACAGGCGAGGCGGCGCATCGATCTCGGCGCTGATCGTGCCCCGAGCCAACGACAGCCGGTACTCGGACTCGCTCACCTTGCCCAGTCGCACGCGCGTCTCGGCAGCCACGTCGACGGTTCCCAATTGACCGACGATGATTCGCGCTCGTGAGCCGCTCCCGGTCTCGACCCACTCGCCCGCGGCCATTCGCCGCGTGTCGTTGTCGCTCGCGCGAGTCACTGCCCACGGTCGTGGCGTCGTCTCGCGAGTCATCCAGTAGGCGCTCGCGACCGCCACCAGACTGAGGGCACCGGCGAATGCCCATCGCACACCCAGGCCCCAGGGTCCGGGGCCCAGGCCCCAGCCGTACGATCTCGAGTGCCTGCGGCTCGACGCCGACAGCGTCTCCTCGATGCGGTCCCAGACCAACGGAGGCGCGCTGACGACTTTCAATTGCTGCACGAGTCTCGCAGAAAACTGAATCTCTTCCAGCGCCGACCGACACCGCACGCACGTGACAAGGTGCGCGTCCACGCGCTGCCTGTCGGCCGGTGACAAGTCACCGTCACAGTAGCGGGTCAACGCGTTCACCACGTGCCTCCCGAACATCGTCAGTCCTTGCGCGGCTGCGCCAACCGAACGGGCGACAGCTTCCTTGCCAGGAGTTGGTGACCGCGGCTCAGTCGAGAGGCGACGGTGCCGATCGAGCAGTTCAACGCCTGAGCCATGTCCGAGTACGACAGATCGGCGAAGTACCGCAGCAGGATGGCGGCTCGCAGTTTCGTCGGCAGCGTCGTAATCGCCTGCTGCACTGACGCCGCGGTTTCCCGACGGGCAAACAGCTCTTCGTGTGAAGGCGACGGCGCTGCCATCGTGTCCAGCGTGACCGGGTCGGTACCGGACACGTGGGCCCTGCGACCGCGGGAATGGTCGACGCAGGCGTTGATGACCAGCCGATACAGCCAGGTCGAGAACGCCGCGTCGCCACGAAAGCGCCCGATCTCACGCATCAACTTCAGAAACACCTGCTGAGTCACCTCGGCCGCCGCGTCGGCGTCCGCATGAAAGAAGTAGAAGGCGATGGAGTAGACCCGGTCCTTGTACGCCTCGTAGAGCGCATGAAAGGCTTCCCGATCGCCCCGGCGGCATGCGTCCAGGACCGTTGGGCTGATCTCGCCGCCCGTTTCATTCACCCGGCCATTAGACGTGACAGCACTCCGGTTTCTTCCATACGCCAGCTGAACGACGTGGGTCAGAGCCGGGGTCAGAGCCGGGGTCAGACCCCTCATTCTCGGCCCGTCGCGTAGAATGGCGCCGCATCGTGGCGCCACCCTCGGACGCTCCCGTCACGCTCGGCATCCTGCTGGTGCATGGTATCGGCGAGCAGGGGCGTGGCGACACGCTGGTCCACTGGCTCGACACCATCGTGGCCACGATCAACCGCGCCACGCGGGCCACGGTCAACGCGACGGTGGAATGGGCCGACCTGGCGCGCCTCGATGCCGAAGACGAGTCGGCCCCGCACGCAGTTGTCCGAATCACCGGCGCCGACATCGACGAACGCTGGATCGTTGTCGAAGGCTGGTGGGCCGAGGCGTTCATCGCGCCGTCGTTTTCACAGCTGGTCGGGTGGAGTTTCCGCGCGGTGCCATGGGCGTTGGCGATGCACGCCGCGCAGAAGCTGTATCAGAGCGCTGACGAGCCGGTCCGGCGCCGTCGGCTGCTCCGTCGAATCAGCGCTGGCACGCAGGCGCTCCTCCTCCTCTTGCTCGCACCGTTCATCCTTCTGCTGCTCGCCGTCCTCGCACTCCTCGGCGCGATCCCGAGCGGCACGCTGCGAACCGCCATCGGCCGCTTCCAACGCGCGCTTGCCGCCAGCGCGGGCGACAGCCTGGTGTTTCTGGAGAGTCCCGTACGCGCTGCGGCAATGTGTTCGGCGGTGACTGCCGCACACGAGACGCTGAAGCGGCTCTGCGATGCCGCCGGGTGCGCGCAGCGTGTCGTGCTCGCGCATTCGCAGGGCGCCACGGTCTCGCTCGAAGCGCTCACGCGTGTGATGCGCCGGCCTGCCTCGGATCACCAACCGGTCAAGGCTGGCGACGATGCGATCGCTCCGCCGGTATTTGTCACGTTCGGAGCGGGCATCAACAAGCTGGCGGCGCTGCGCTGGCTCAGCACGCATACCAGCCTGACCGACGCGAAAGAAGACGACACAGTCGTCAGCAGAGACCCCGTTCGTGCGGCGTGTGTCGGGTTGCTCGCAATGGCCGCCGGCGTCGTCTGGTTCTGGCGTCTGTTGGCAACCGGCCGACTGACGTGGATAGAGATGGTCGTGATACCGCTCGTCTGGATCGGCGCCAGCCTCATCGTCGGAGGCCTCCTGGAGATCGCGAAGTACGTGAACAAGCACTGGGGCGATGCGTTCCCCAGGTTCGGGAAAGCCGCCTCGGCGTTCGTGGTCGCTGTCTTCATCGGCATGATCATCAGCGGCGTTCTCGTGGCCAATCGCTACGACGTGCCGATGATGCCGTTCCTGTTCGTCGGCCTGCTGGCGCTCGTACTCCTCGCGACGCTTCGCCTCACGCTGGCGAGCGACGTGCAGGAACGGATCACGAAGTCGATCGAGGCGCCCGCACGGATCCGCAACTGGCAAGATTTCTGGGCCGCAGCGGATCCCGTGCCGAACGGCGCCACGCGAACGCAAGCGGTCAACTATCCCGTGAGCACGCGCGTCTGGAACGAAGGATCGCTCCTGCGAGACCACACGACGTACTGGGACAACCGGGACGGATTCGTTCTGCCCATCGTCCGCATCCTGGCGAGTACGGCCGACAGCAGGTGGCGCGGTGCGCTGCCGCCCGAGTACGTCAACGTCAATGAACGCGCTCGCTGGAGGGTCGCATGGCTCACGGGCGCGCGATGGCTCGTTCCGACGGCGGTCGTGCTTGGCGTCCTGCAACGTGGCGCGGAAATGGACGCAGTTCGCACGGGTGTCGGCGAGGCACTGAACGCGATCGGTATCGGCCAGTGGTTCGAGCGCATTCCGCACGCCTGGACGTCGACCGGCCTCCACGGTGGCGCGGCATTACTCGCCGCCTGGATCGGCTATCGGATCATGCTCGCGGTCTGGCATGCGTGGGTGAGCACCGAGCAGGATCAACTGCTCGAGCACAAGCCGCCGGGCGGTCTCACCACCGGCGTGTGGGTCTTCGGCGGCACGGTCATGCTCATCGTCGCGGGAGCGTTTTACGTCGGACGAACGGACTGGATGACGTTCACCACGGCGTGGCAGACCTTCGACCTGAGCGACACCGCCCTGCTG
>DASRJR010000431.1:0-2633 GCA_035649395.1 Vicinamibacterales bacterium | reverse complement strand
TGACGACCAGTGTCTCGCCTTCCCACTTCCCCTTCGATCGACCCAGCAGCGTCTTCGGCAGCGCATCGAACTTCGCGTCGGGCGTCATGACGATCGTGCGGACGGTATCGTACTCCTCCATGCGCAGCAGAATCGTGTCGCCCTTCTTCACGAACTCCAGCGGATACGGCTGCTCCATGATCGTCGGCATGCCTTTCGGCCGGCATCCCGGAGCCACGCTGTCGGTGAGTGGATTGAACGAGGCGCGCGCCTTCTTCGCCGCGTCGGTCAGCGGATAGTCCCGTCTCCACAGACCTCCAGGCTCGCCGAACTTCGTGCTCCAGACTCGGAAGATTCCGGCCGCCCTGTCTGCGTCCGTGCCGCCGTCGAACCAGGTGGACTTCGAGCCGAGTGCGTTACTGGTCCATCGCGGTTTGGCGCCCGGACCGAGGACGATCTCTCGCCCGTTCGCCGCCAGGATGTTCATCGCCCACATCCGATTCGGCGCCTGGCGCGACGGCGCGCCGGCGACTTTCACCGTGTCGCCGACCTTCAGGTTGTCAGGCGTGGCATCGGTGCGCCGCAGGATGCTCAGGGAGTTGGCTTCGATGTCCCACGTCACCGCCCTGCCGTCCGCGTCCTTGGCGCGGACGAAGAAGTGCACGTGCGGGTTCTGCCAGGCGACCTCGAGGAGGGTGCCCTCGATTTCGACGGTCGTTTGCGCGTATTCCGATCCCGAGTGGTGCGCACGAACGTGCGTCGGATCGCACACCACCACGACGATCGCGAACAGAAACGAGACCGCGCTTTTCATTGCATCCCTTTCATCGTCCTCTTCCTCTTCCGCGGGGGCCGAGTATACTCCTGCCCTCCTGGGGAGGTGTTCGATGAGTCACAGACTTCTTCTCACGGCGGCCGTGTTCGTCCTCGGTACCGTCGTCAGTCTCGTCGGCGCTCAAGAGAAAGGGAAAACACAAACAGTGGTCGGGCCAGTATCAAAGGTCTCAGGCGAGATCGTGACCGTGGATACGAACAAGGGACCCATGCAGTTCGTCACAAGCGCCACCACTCAAGTCAAGGTCGCGGGTGGCAGTTCCAAAGAGCGAGCGGCGAAGGCGGCCGGAGAGAAGGGCGTGAAGATCTCCGATGCCGTCCACGAGGGTGACCAGGTACAGGTGAAGTACACGGACGTCGGAGGCAAGCTGATGGCATCAGAGATCGATGTCAAACAGCGCCGACCTGCAAGCGCACAAAAGGTTAAATGAGAGGATGACGGCGAGGGGGGCGGAACCTATTAATGGAGGCGCGCGATCCGCCAGGCTCGAACGCGCGCCGCCAGAGTAGACTCGTCGTGCCGGAGGGGACATGACCTCAGCCGTCCGCGCCGTCGCCGCAGCCGCCATCCTCCTGACCATTGTCTCTGCCGCTCGCCAGACCGGGACTGGTCAGACACGCCGACCGAACATCCTGTTGATCGTCTCCGACGACCTCGGCTACGGAGACATCGGCATTTACGGCAGCCAGGATATCCCGACGCCGAACATCGACCGCCTCGCGCGCTCTGGAGTCCGCTTCACGAACGCCTACGTGAGTGGTCCCTACTGCAGCCCGACGCGTGCGGGGCTGATGACGGGCCGCTACCCACAGCGATTCGGCCACGAGTTCAATCCCGATGGATCGCCGGATTACGGCTTGCCGCTCGCCGAAACGACGATGGCCGATCGGCTGAAAGCGGCCGGATACCGCACGGCGCTGTTTGGCAAATGGCATCTCGGATCGGCCGATCGACTGCATCCGATGCGACGCGGATTCGAAGAGTTCTATGGCTTCCTCGGCGGCAGTCATTCCTACATGCATGCGTCCGATATCGATGAGGGCACGAACAGGCCGGACCCGTTGCTCGAGGGCACCAAACCCGTGTCGTCTGTCGGCTATCTCACCGATGTGCTCGGCGCGCGGGCCAGCGCCTATATCAGGCAGCACGCGTCGGAGCCGTTCTTCCTCTACCTCGCGTTCAACGCGGCGCATACGCCAATGCACGCGTCCGAGAAGTATCTCGCGCGCTTTTCGAACATCGCTGACCCGCGGCGCCGGACGTACGCGGCCATGGTGTCCGCCCTGGATGATGCAATCGGAACGACGCTGGCGGCATTGCGGGAGCAGAAACTCGAGGAGAACACGCTCGTCATCTTCATGAACGACAACGGCGGACCGACGATGCCGACGACCACCGTCAATGGATCGAGCAACGGCCCGCTGCGCGGTTCGAAGCGGCAGACCTGGGAGGGCGGCATTCGCGTGGCGTTCGCACTGTCCTGGAAGGGGCACCTCGAGTCGGGGCGAGTCGATGACCGTCCGATCATTCAGCTCGATGTGTTGCCGACCGCACTGGCGGCGGCGGGCATCGTAACGAACGCGACACAGTTCGACGGCGTCGACCTGTTGCCGTACGTGACCGGTCGGGCGACAGGCGAGCCGCATGACTCGCTGTATTGGCGCTTGGGCGGCATGATGGCGATCAGGCGCGGCGAGTGGAAACTGGTCAAGACGCGCGAAGGCCCACTCATCGACGTCGACCCCTCGGTTCTGAGCGATCTCTCGGGCGCCGGTCTCTACAATCTTTCCGAAGACATCGGCGAGACGCGAAATCTTGC
>DASRJR010000430.1:0-24653 GCA_035649395.1 Vicinamibacterales bacterium | reverse complement strand
GATGTCTTTCGCGGTTGCCTCGAATGTCCAGTACCGATTGAAAGAGGTCGATGGCGGCACGGTGATCAGCTTCAGGCACACCGCACTTGGACTGTTCCCCGACGGCTATCGCGAGCAGTTGTCGCAGGGCTGGAAGGGGACCATCGATCGCGTGCGGCGAGCGGTCGAGCGTTAGCCCGCGCGGGGCTCGAGCCCCGCGTCAAAAGCGTCATCGTAGAGCGCGGGCTTGAGCCCGCGCCAAGAACGCCATCGTCGCACGTGGGCTCGAGCCCGCGCGGAAGAAGTGGAGACGATCGACATGTCACTAATGAACGCCCTGCTGCAGGAGCTCGAGCAGGAAGCGCAGACCACCAGGCGTGTGCTCGAACGTGTGCCGAACGACCGGCTCTCGTGGCGGCCGCATGCGAAGGCACGGACGCTTGGCGAGCTCGCGCTGCACGTGGCGACCGTCCCGGGTGCGGTCGCCGAGCTGTCGCTGAAGTCACCCGCGCAGGCGCCCGAGTTCGGTCCCGATCCCACGCCGGCGAATGCCTCGGAGCTCCTCCCGGCACTCGATCGCAGCATCGCGCAGGCGAAGCAGGTGCTCGGCGCCATGGACGACGGCACGGCGACTGCAACGTGGCGCCTGATGCGGGGCGATCGCGAGCTGTTTGCGATCCCGCGAGTCGCGTTCCTGCGGGCGATCATGCTCAATCACTGGTACCACCACCGCGGTCAGCTGTCGGTCTACCTGAAGGAGCTGAACGTCCCGATACCGTCGATTTACGGGCCGAGCGCCGACGAAAACCCATTCTCGTGACGCGAGTAGTTCAGAGTTCACGGTTCACTGAACCATGAACGGCAGGTTCTTGCATAATGAGGCCGTGTCTCCAGCCGTCCTCATCAAGCGATCGCTGATCGTCGTCCACCGTTGGCTCGGCGTGACGTTGTGTCTGATGTTCCTGATCTGGTTCCCGTCGGGCATCGGCATGATGTATTGGAGCTACCCGACGGTGACTGTGCGCGACCGGCTCGAGCGCGCGCCCGCGATCGATCCGTCGTCCGTCAAGGTGTCGCCGGAAGACGCCTACAAAGCGCTCGGCATCGACGACCCTCCTTCACAGATTCGGCTCAACACGTTCGATGGCCGTCCCGTCTACCGCTTTGGCGGTCGCGGGTTTCAGCAGATCGTGTATGCCGACACGGGCGAGGAGCAGCTCGAGGTACCGATGGCGATGGTGCATCGCGCCGCTTCCTCGTGGACGAGGCAGCCGATCGCCAACGCCACGATGGAGGAGCTCACCGGGCCCGATCAGTGGACGCTGCAGGGACGCTTCACTGACCTCGCGCCGCTCTACAAGTTCTCGTGGCCGAATGGTGAGCAGGTCTACGTATCGGCGAACACCGGCGAGGTCGAGCAATACACCACCCGCGGCTCGCGGTGGGGCGCGTATGTCAGCGCCATCCCGCACTGGCTCTACTTCACGCCGCTTCGCAAGAACGGCCCCGAGTGGAGCAGGCTCGTCATCTGGTCGTCGGGGATCGGCACCGGCGCGGCGATCCTCGGCATCGTCATCGGCGTGTGGATGTACTCGCCATCGAAGCGGTATCGCAACGCCGGAACGCCAACGGCTATTCCGTATCGAGGACAGAAGCGGCTGCACACGGTGTTCGGGCTCGTGTTCGGACTGGGTGCGGCGACCTGGGCGTTCAGCGGCATGTTGTCGATGGACCCGTTTCCACGGCGGACCAATCGTCCGGTCGGTGGCGGGGAGCAGATTGGGCGGTTCTCGCCAAGCGCGCCGCGGGCGGTGCAGGCCGCGCTGCGCGGGCGAGTGAACCTCGACGCGTTCGTGCGCAAGCATCCGAAAGATGCGCTGGCGCAGTTGGGCGGCGTCAGCATCAAGGAGCTCGAGATCACATCTGTCGCCGGTGCTCCGGCGTACCTCGCGACGCTCGAGAGCGGCGAGACGCGGATTGTGCCGCTCGACGGCCAACCGATGACGGGTCTCACGCCGGAGCGCATCAGCGAGATCGTCACGCGCGCCGCCGGTCCAACTGGACTCGCCGAGGTCCGGACGATCAATCAGTACGACCTGTACTACCTCGATCGAAATCGCGAGCGTCCGCTGCCGGTGGTGCTGGTGCGGCTCACCGATGAGGAGTCGACTCGGTATTACATCGACCCGAAGACCGCGCGTGTCGTCGGCAGCTACAGCTCGCGCAACTGGATGAGCCGCTGGGCGTATCACGGCCTCCACTCGCTCGATTTCCCGTGGCTCTACAACTATCGCCCGCTGTGGGACATCGTCGTGATCACGTTCATGGTCGGCGGCACGGCGCTGTGCCTGACGTCGTTGATCCTCGCGTGGCGAGTCCTGGGGCGCAAACTGCGCGCGCTCACGCCGTCACGTGCCCCGCGCGACATCTTCAGCGAAGACCTCGTCACCTCCTGACAATTACCAGACACTTCGCTCACACTTCCATGAACTCTCCGCACTGATGCCTGCGGCATGATCGCCGAGGCCGTGCGAAGGCGTGCGCGCCGGTGGGACGGGCCGGTGGCACCGCCCGTGCTAGCCTGTCGATATAGAAATGCGATATTGCATCGGAGTGAGCCGGTGAGCGCGCAGTTGGCCGCGACGTTTCGCGCCTCGTATACGCGGCTGCGCGCGACCGCGTCGCGCATGGTCG
Organism: Vicinamibacterales bacterium; assembly: GCA_035649395.1. GTDB lineage: Bacteria > Acidobacteriota > Vicinamibacteria > Vicinamibacterales > UBA2999 > Gp6-AA40. The sequence continues at coordinate 21,980 of DASRJR010000430.1, read as the reverse complement.
GACAGGACGCTGATGACATGGTCCAGGACGCGTTCGTCCGGGCGCTCGAGAACGAAGCCGGCTTCCGTCGCGACGCGTCACAGACGACGTGGGTGCACCGTATCGTTGTGAACATCTGCCTCGACGAGCGTCGCCGGCGCCGCCGTCGCGACCGCGTTGCCATGGGGCTGGCCTGGAACGAGCCTCGTTTCGTCGAACGGCCGATGGCGGTCGATCGCGTCGGCGTCCGGACCGCACTCGGCCGCCTCTCGCCAGGCGACCGGACGATGTGCCTGCTGTACGACGTGATGGGTTACACGCACGTGGAGATCGCGGCGACTCTTCGGATTCCCGTCGGCACGTCCAAGAGCCGGCTGGCGGTCGCGCGCCGCCGCCTCGGGCAGATTCTCGATCCCTCGCACCGGTAAGCTTCACGCCCGAGCTTCAGTCGTACATCGACGAACACACCGGTTCGAGTCGAACTGCCATTCCAGAGCGACGGTCGTCCGCCGCCCCGAGTCGATTGCGAGGTGTGCGCCCGTGGGACGGCTTCGTCCCGCGTCTGGACGGGCCGTTGTCCGAGCGTCGACGATACTGCCGCGAATTACGCCAAAATCCTGCATCCACAGCGGTTGCCCACGGAGGCACGCGGCATGCTGAACAGCCGCGCGTGGAAATGCGATACCACGGTGATTCACCCGTGAAGTCCATGCTGACGCTGGCCTACCAGGATTCCTACGCGCGCCTGCGGACGACGGCGTCGCGGTATGTCGCGTGGCAAGACGCTGACGACATGGTGCAGGATGCGTTCGTGCGGGCGCTCCAGGCGGGCAGCCGCTTTCGTCACGATGCGTCGCCGCTGACGTGGCTCCATCGCATTGTCGTCAACACTTGTCTCGACGAGGGACGACGCGGTCGGCGCCGCGATCGCATCGCCGCGGCCGTGGCCGCATCAGGGAAGTCGGCGGTCGCGCGGCCGCATTCGATCGAACATCTCGGGATGCGCACGGCGTTCCGCCGGCTGTCGCCGGACGACCGGACGATCTGTCTCCTGTATGACGTGCTCGGCTACACGCATCGGGAAATCGCGACTGCCCTGCGGATTCCGGTTGGCACGTCGAAGAGCCGCTTGTCGGTGGCGCGACGCCGGCTTGGCCGTATGATGGCTCGCGCCGACGCTTCCTAGCGATTCCGTACTCACGCCCCCTTCGGCTCGATTCGCGAAGGGATCTGTCCCGCATGCTGACCCGTCAGAGTCGCGTGATCATCGCGTGCATCGCGTGCGCGGTGTGGTTCGTGGGCGCGACCGATCCCGATCAGGCGACGCGTCGATGGTGGAATCACGTCCGCGTGCTCGCGTCCGACGGCATGCAGGGGCGCGACACGGGAAGCCCGGGGCACAGGAAGGCTGCTGAGTACGTGGCCGAGTCGTTCAAGCGTAGCGGACTGCGCCCAGCAGGAGACGCCGGTTACTTTCAGCCGGTGCCGCTGCAGGCCGCGCGCTTCCAAGCGGATCGTTCGTCGCTGTCGCTGATTGCTCCCAACGGTCGCGTCACGCCGATGCGGTGGCTGCGTGATGTCATGACGGCGCCGCGTCTCGGTCTGCCCGAGTCCTTCGATGCCGAGCTCGTCTTCGAAGGCTACGACGTTCCGGCCGACGTCGACATCAAGGGCAGGATTCTCATCGTGCTCGCACCACCGCGCTTCGTGCCGGGACCGCGCGGATACGTCCGGCCGCCCCCTCCGGGATCGCGAGCCACGATCATGATCGAGAGCCCGGCGGGCCCGGAGCCGGCACGATGGCCCTCGTTTCTTTCGACGACGATGACGCGAGCAGCGGTGCCACTGCCGTCGGCTCCGGTCGAGGCGCCGTTCTTCATGTCGCTGAACCCCGCGCTGGCCGACACCCTCTTCGCACACGCGCCACACACCTACGGTGAGATGCGACGCACGGCGGAGGCTGGCGCGCAGTTGCCGACGTTTCCGTTGGGCGTCCGGATGCGCGGCCGCATCGCGGTCGAGATCAGGAGCGTCACCTCGGACAACGTGCTCGGCATTCTGCCCGGCTCGGACCAGACGCTCGCCAACGAGTATGTGGTGCTGTCGGCGCACCTCGATGCATACGGGGTCGGCGAACCTGTCGGCGGCGATCGGATCTACAACGGCGCCTTCGATGATGCGGCGTACATCGCCACCCTGCTGGAGTTCGCCGAGCGCCTGCAGGCAAGCGGGACCCGTTTCAAGCGCTCGCTGATCTTTGCCGCGTTCACCGGCGAAGAGAAAGGCCTGCTTGGCTCGGAGCATTTCGTCGCGCAACCGGCGGTGGCGAAGGACCGCATCGTGGCGAACATCAACCTCGATGGCCTGCGGCCGCTCTTCGCGCTGCGTCATCTGACGACGTTCGCGCTCGATGATTCGACGCTGGGTGATGCCGTGCGCCGTGCGGGTGCGGCGTTGAACATCAGCATCGAGGCCGACCGCGAGCCCGAGCGCGGGCTCGTGCGCCGTTCGGATCAGTGGAACTTCCTGCGTTCGGGCATTCCCGCCGTGTCGTTTGCGTTCGGGTTCGAGGCGGGTTCGGCGGAAGAGAAGATCTACCGGCGCTGGTACGCGGACCGTTATCACAGCCCGTCCGACGACCTGAATCAACCCTGGGACCCGAGTGGTGCCGCGCGCTTCAACGAGTTCTTCCGCCGCCTGGTCGAAGACGTCGCCAACGATCCCCGCCGTCCCGAATGGAAGCCTGGTCGCGCTACGCTGCCGAACGAAGGGTAATCATCGGGTCGACGCGCGATGCACGCCACGCTGGGCCGAGAGCCGCAACCAGCGCAGTGACGACCAGGACGGCGGTGGTCGCGGCGAACGTCAGCGCGTCATAGGGAACAACCGCGAAGAGGAGTCCACGCATCGCGACGCCAGCCGCGAGCGCCGTCGGAAGTCCGATCGCGAGACCTGCGGCAACCAGCCACGCTGCATCACGGAGGACGTGACCCAGTACGCGGCCTCGTGGCTCTCCGAGCGCCAGACGAATTCCAATTTCCGTGGTTCGAGCCACGACTGCGTACGACAGCATCGCGTAGGTACCGAGAATCGTCAGCACCAGCGCTGCCGCGCCAAACAGGAGCAACAAGCTTGCCTGAAACCGGCGCGCCGCGGTCGATCCCTCGACCACGGCCTGCATCGTCCGCACCTCGGATACCGCTATTGCCGAATCGCTTTGGCTGACGGCACGTCGAACGATCGGCGCCGCGGTCGCCGCTTCGCCGCTCGTCTTGACCACCACGTAAAGACGGTTCCTGTTGAACGACCGCTGCCAGTACGGCAGATACACCGTTGGAGTCGGCTCGTCGCTCAAGCTGACGCCGTGGATGTCGCCAACGACGCCGATGACCTCGATGAGCCGCCCCTGAGGGCTGCCGAGCCGAAAGCGTTTGCCGATCGGATCCTGCCCCGGCCAGCCACGGCGCGCCGCCATCGCCGAGACGACGGCCACCGGCCGTTGTCCATCGGTGTCGTCGAAGAGGCGTCCACTGTGAAGCGGAATGCTCATCGTCTCGAAGTAACCGCGGTTCGTCGGACGGAAATCGACGATCGGCGGCTGGGCGGACAGCTCGCCTTCGGGCAGGAGGTTATTGTTGCCGCCGGCACCCGCCAGAGGCGGCTGGCTCACCACGCCGGCGGACATGACACCTGGCTGTGGCGAGAGCTGAGTCAGCAGCGAGCGAACGAACGCCGTCGTGGAGACGAGATCGGGATAACGAATGGGAGGCAGCGTGAGATCGGCGGCGACGACGCCGGCCGCATCGAAGCCTTTGTCCACGCGCATCACATTGGCGAGGCTGTGGAGCAGCAGGCCGGCGGCAACCAGCGAGATGGCGCTCAATGCGACCTGCGTTGCCACGAGGATCGATCGCGTGGCGAGCGCGACGCGGCCGGCGCTCGTCGTGCGGGTCGACTCGCGCATGGTCTCCGTCGTATCGACACGGATGCTGCGCCACGCCGCGGCAAGTCCGATGAGAGCGGTCGTCATCATCGTGACGAGTATGACGAACGCGCCGACGGCCGGGTCGAGTCGAATGTCGTTCACACGAGGCAGATCCACAGGAGCTCGCGCATCGATGAAGCGAACGGTCGCCGCAGCGAGCAGGACCGCGGCAACTGCGGCGGCGCCACCAAGCAGCGAGCATTCGATCAGCATCTGGGTGACGAGATGACGGCTGGTGGCGCCGATGGCCTTGCGCACGGCGAGCTCGCGGCGGCGGGCCGCCGTGCGGCCGATCACCAGGCTCGCGACGTTGATGCACACGATGAGCAGGACGATTCCAGATGCCGCCTGCAGCAGCCAGACGGCCGTCCGCACCCGGCTCGTGACCTGGTCGGCGAGCGGCACGATCGCCGCGCCCAGGCCAACCCTCCGAGTGAGTCGCGTGTCGATGTCGGATTGGATTGACGCAAGCTCCGTGGACGCGGCGGTCGCGCTGATGCCGGGACGCAGTTTGGCGATGCACCCGTAGTTGAAGTCGCCGATCGGCACCCGTTCGTCATCGCGCAGCCCGAACGGTTTCCACAGCTGCGGAGACGTGGAGGCAATCGAAATCGGATAGACGTCGCTGAGGCGAGGCAGCCGGAAATCGCGCGGCAGGACGCCGACGACGGTATACGGTTGGTCGTCGAGCACGAGCCGCCGGCCGATGATGTCCGAGGACGAGCCGAAGCGACGCTGCCACAACTCGTACGAGAGCACCACGACCTGATCGCGGCCCGCGCGATCTTCGTCTTCCAGAAACACGCGTCCCAGCGGAGGCCGGACGCCAAGCATCGGAAACAGCGACGCGGACACTCTGCCCATCGTCAGCCGCTCTGGCTCACCGGTTCCGGTCAGCGTCACGTTCAGGTCGCGCAGCATCGCGATCTGTTCGAGTCCGCGGGCGCGTTGGCGCCACTCCTCGACGTGGGCGGCATTGACCGGCAGCCTTGGTGCGAGCCTGATCTCGCGGACGGCTTCGTGAATCACCACCAGCCGGTCCGCGTCTGCGTATTGAAATGGCCGCAGGACCACCGCGTTGAGCACGGTGAAGATCGCGGCGTTGGCGCCGATGCCGAGCGCGAGACTCACGACGGCGACGGCGGTGAACACGGGCGACCGGAGAAGCGATCGCACCGCGTACCGCATGTCGCGATGCACCGACTCGAGGAGAGCGAGGCTCCAAGGCATGTCGAGATCCGCGTGACGTCGCTTGTTAGACGATACCTAGGTAGGCGGCGTTGGCCTGTTGAGCTCGAACCCCTGCCTCACCCGCGTCGCTTGAAGAACTGCACCGCCCGTTCGTGCTTTTCGGCAGCGGCTCGGGACGAGAAGGTACCGAGATTGCGACGACGCCCCGTATGCGGATCAGCCTTGCGCGAATACAGCCGGTACTGTCCGGACTTGAGCTTGCGAATCATGACGTCCTCCAGCATGAGGACAAGCAAGGCGAGGACCCGTGGCGCCTAGGAAGAGCGTCTGGCTGAAGCGTTTCTCGTCCGGTCGGTAGGAGGCTGCGTTGAGGTGCCCCTGGCCGGCTGAAGCCGGCGCGCACGACTACTCAGCCATCGCCACCATTGGATCGATCCGCGTGGCGCGCTGTGCCGGCAGCGCGCACGACAACACCGCGACCGCAGCGAGCAGGGCACTGACGGCGGCAAGGACATACGGGTCGGTCGCCGTCACGCCAAACAGCTGACCCTCGATCGCCCGCCGCAGCGCGAACGCTCCCACTGCTCCCGCGACGAATCCGATCGCCACGAGCAGCGCCCCTTCACGCACGACGAGCGACATGATCGCCTGCGAGCTGCTGCCAAGCGCCAGGCGGATGCCGATCTCGCGCCGGCGCTGGGCGACGAGATAGGCGAGCACACCGTAGATGCCGATCGCGGACAACAGCAGCGCCACCATTCCGAAACCGAGCGCGAGCGTCAGCGGAGTACGCCGGGTCATCAGCGATCGATCCATCCGCTCCGCCATCGTCCGGACGTCGAACACTGGCAGCTCGCGATCGAGCTCGAACAGCGTGTGCCGAACCGCGCTCGTCAGCGACGCCGGATCCCCGGCCGTCTTCAGCGCGAACGTGATCCCGCGGTCCGTGTTCTGGTCCATCGGGAAGTAATACGTACCGACCGATCGGTCCACCTCAGCGAGGTCGTGCAGCTTGAGGTCCTTGATGACGCCGACGACCGTCAGGAACTTTGTTTCCGGCGTAACCGCCGTCAGGTTGTTGATGTCGGTCGGCAAATACATCCTGCGGCCGATCGGATCCTGATTCGGCCAGAACCGGCGCGCTAACTTCTCGTCGATGATCAGCACCTGTTGGCCGTCGCGCCGGTCGCGCTCGTCGAAGAAGCGGCCGCGCGCGAGTCGCACCGTCATCGCCTCGAAGTAGCCGGGCGTCGCCACCGCGTTGGCCGGTGAGATCACCGATTCGCCCGGCTTCATCTGATAGCCCTCGGCGAGGATGACGCTGTCGTTATTGGTCCCGCTGAGCGGAATCCAGTTCGTTGCGCCGGCAATCGTGACGCCCGGCAGGGCGCGAAGGCGGCGCAGGGCTTCAGTGTGGAAGTTCACGAGCGCCGTGTCATCGCCGTATCGCGCCTGTGGAAGCGTGACCGACGCGGTCAGAACGCCGTCGCTGCTGAAGCCCGGGTCCACCGAGAGCAGCTGTCTGAAGCTGGCGAAGAGGAGGCCTGCCCCGACCAGCAGGATGAACGCGAACGCGACCTGACTGACGACGAGCGCCCGGCGCAGCACTTGCGCTCCCCGGCCGGCGCTCCCCGCGCGCCCTTCGTCTCGTAACACCATGGTGAGATTCGCCGGGAGGACCGTCGCCACCGGGATCAACCCGAGCGCGAGGCCGATCGTCGCGGCGAGACCAAGCGTATAGAGGATGGCGGCGCCGTCGATTCGAATCTCGTTGACGCGCGGCAGCCGATCGATCTCGAGCGAACCGAGCCACTGCAACGCGGCGTAGCCGAGCAACAGCCCCACCGCCGCCGATGCCATCGTCAGGATGACGCTCTCCGTGACCAACTGTCGCGCCACTCGCACGCGGCCGGCGCCGAGCGCCAGACGCGTCGCCAGCTCCTTGAGCCGCGCGCGAGATCGCGCCAATACCAGGTTGGCGACGTTCACGCCGCCGATCAACAGCACGAACAGCGCACCGCCCCAGAGGAGAAACATGATTGGCTTCACGTCGCGGACCATGTAGTCCTGCAGTGGAGTGACCACAGTCTTGAAGCCGGCGTTGATGAGGAGCTGCTTGTATTGCGGGAAGCGCTCCATGTTGGCAGCGTTCAAGGCGTCTACCTGCGCCTGCGCCTGAGCGAGCGCCGCGCCCGGCTTCAGCCGAGCGACGTTGCGCAAGCCGTTGCTGTGCCGCCGCTCGTCGCTTTTTTGCTCGGCGGTGAACGCCGCCGGCACCCACAGCATCACGCCGCTGTCCATGAACGAGAAGTCGCGAGGCATGACGCCGACGATGATGTAAGGCTGGCCGTCGATGCGCGCATCCCTGCCGACGGCGCGCGGATCGCCCCCGAACGCCGACTGCCAGAGCCCATAGCTCAGGATCGCCTTCTTCTCCTGGCCGACCTCTCCTTCGGCGTCGGTGAAGGTGCGTCCGGCAACCGGTGTGGCTTTGATCAGCCGGAAGAGCGAGGGTGTCGCCATCATGACTTGTACCCGTGTCGGCGACCCGTTCTGATCGATCGCCATCGTCCGCGTATTGAAGACGGCGTGATCCTCGAGGACCGTCACATCGCGGATGCGGTCGTAGTAGTCGGGTACGCCGGACGAGCCCAGCTCACTTGCGCCGGCTTTCGGATACGTGTTGCTCATTAGCACGACGCGTTCGGAGTCGGCGAACGGCAACGACCTGAGCAGGACATTGTTCACGACCGAAAAGAGCGCCGTGTTCGCGCCGATGCACAGCGCCAACGTCAGCGCGGCTGTGAGCGTGAAGGCGGTATCTTTACGGAGCAGACGGAGCGCGACGCGGAGGTCGGACAGCATACGGGTGTGTAGACGAAACGGCGGCCGCCGTTGTTTCCCCGTTGCTTGTGGAATCGCGCGGGTCTTCCAGGATTCCTCGTGCCCCTAGTTCATCGACAACGGGAGGTTCTTGAAGGCGTTCGACTCGTCCTCCTCGTCCTCCTCGGACTCGTCGGTCTCGGCGTCCATCACCCCACACGTGCGGATCGGGATGGAAGCCGTCTCGGCGTCCAGCTTGAGCATCGAGAGCAGATGACACTCCTCGATGTCGCCGAAGGCGAGGCACAGGACGACAAGCGTCGGCTGGACGCGCTTGATCTGCGAGTACGCGCGTGACAGCGGTTCGACGACGACCACGTCGTAATCGAGCGAATTGAACGCGGAGTCCGGCACGAGCCGACCCGGCCGGCCGACCACCAGGACGGTGCGGAGCGTGGACGTCTTGAGACTTGGCTGAAGGCGGACGGTGTTGTGGGTCAGCATCTCGAACTCCGTCTACCTTCTTGGCAAGGAAAGTGCCATCTGGATCAGCCCCGTCTTCAAGCCATTCGACGAACACCTCTCGAAGAATGTTCGGGATCGGACAGGTTGTTGGTGGACACCCTGTCGACGATTGGCCACGTGTTGCCGTCGAGCGCCCATACTTCCTGTTTCCTGATTCCTTGAGATTAGGATCTTCAGGTGATAGCCCAATGCGTCTGGCGGTAGCAGTCTTGACGGCCACACTCGTGAGCGCGCAAACAACCCCGCCCGATTCCGCTCCCGCGGGCGACGTCGTTGGATTTGCGGGGTTGATGCTGCACGTGCGCGACGTCGACCGCAGCGTGTCGTTCTATCGCGATGTCCTGGGGCTCGAGCTTCGGAGCGCTGCAGCACCGTTCGCTGCGGATCGCCAGGTGCTCACGCTGCACAACGCCGCCAAGGGCCGGTATCGCGTGGCCGCCCTCTCGCTGCCGGGTGCGCCGTCGACAGCGGTGCTCGAGCTTGTCGAGTACACCGGTATCGCCAACGGACCGGTGCGCGGCCGCATTCAGGACCGTGGGGCGGTGTCGCTGTTCTTCTACGTCACGGACGTGACGCCGTCGTTCGAGCGTCTGAAGGCCGCTCGCGCGCCGATCCTGACATCGAGTGGAAAGCCGGTGCGCCTTCCCGAGGAGTTCGGCGCCGTTCCTGCGGTCTTTGCCGAAGATCCCGACGGCTTCGTGGTCGGCATCGTCGAACAACCGGCGGCAGGCTCAGTGTTCGGGTTCGCCGTCGATGACGCGGAAGCCGCACTGAAGTTCTACGTCGATACGCTCGGATTCGGTTACGTCGGGCGCGTGCCGTTCACCGGCGATGCCGCGACGATGGACATGCTCGGGACGCCAGGGGCTCAAGTGCTGACGATCGCCCTCTACGTGCCGGGCACGAGCTACCAGATGGAGATCTTCGAGTTCAAGGACATCGAACGGCGTGCGGTGCGGAGCGCGGACCAACTGCGGCAGGGCGCGTTCATCGTTCCCGGGACCGCGGCGCCGATGTTCATCGTTCGCGATTTGAGGACGCTGCTGCCGAAACTGCGACGTGCCGGAGCACCGGTGGCGACCGCTGGTGGCAGAACGGTACGCGTGCAGGCGGAGCCGCGTGCCATCGTCCGCGACCCGAGCGGCGTGTTCTTGCATTTGTCGCAGCGCCCCTGAGCCACACCTCATGTCGCTCCTCATCACCGGCACCGCCGGGCATCTCGGCGAGGCGCTGATGCGCGTGCTGCGCGCCGCGGGCGACGACCCGATCGGCATCGACCTCAAATCGTCGCCATTTACGACGGCGGTGGGATCGGTCGCCGATCGTGCGTTCGTCAGGCGATGCATGAGCGGCGTCGATGCTGTGATCCATACCGCGACGCTGCACAAGCCGCACATCGCGACGCACAGCAAGCAGGCGTTCGTCGACACGAACGTCACCGGCACGCTCACGCTGCTCGAGGAAGCGACGGCAGCCGGTGTCCGCGCGTTCGTCTTCACCAGCAGCACCAGCGTGTTCGGCCGCGCCCTGACCCCGCCGCCCGACGCGCCTGCCGCGTGGATCACGGAAGACGTCGTTCCGATCCCGAAGAACATCTACGGCATCACGAAGCTGGCGGCCGAGCAATTGTGCGAGCTGTTCCATCGCACTCGCGGGCTGCCCGCGATCGTCCTGCGGACGTCGCGCTTCTTCCCCGAGGAAGACGATCGCAAGGCGACGCGCGACGCGTACGCCGACGATAACGCCAAGGCCAACGAGTTCCTCTACCGGCGCGCCGACATCGACGATATCGTCAGCGCGCACCTGCGCGCGCTCGAGCAGGCGCCGGCGCTCGGGTTCGGCCGCTACATCGTCAGCGCGACGACGCCGTTCACGCGTGAAGACCTGCAGGATCTCCACACGAACGCGCCCACCGCGGTCGCACGGCGCGTGCCCGCCTATGCCGACGTCTACGCCCGCCGGGGATGGACGATGTTCCCGCACATCGATCGCGTCTACGTCAACGATCGCGCCCGCGCAGATCTCGGCTGGAGTCCCGGCTACGACTTCGCCCGTGTGATCGATCTCCTTCGCAACGGCGAGGACTTCCGCAGCCCGCTCGCGCGGGCCGTCGGCACGAAGCGGTATCACGCCGAGACCTTCGCCGACGGCCCCTATCCTGTCGAATAGGACGAAGGAATCAGGAGTCAGGAATCGGGATTCAGGCTTGGGCTAGGGGGGCCGCTGTCAGCGACTTTGACATACCGAGGATGCTAGGTGTATACACCTAGCATCCTATGCCTCAGCGAAAGAACGACGTCCTGCAAGGCACGCTCGCGCTGCTGGTGTTGCGCACGCTCGACTCCAACCCGCGGCTGCATGGCTACGCGATCACCACCCGTATTCAGCAGGCGTCGGGCGATCTCCTGCGGGTCGAAGAAGGGTCGCTGTACCCGGCGTTGCACCGGATGGAGCAGCAGGGATGGCTGCGATCGGAGTGGGGCACGACCGACAAGAACCGTGAGGCGCGGTTCTACTCGATTACCGCCAAAGGACGGAAACAGCTGGTCGCCGAGCAGGAGACCTGGGCGAACCTGACCGAGGGCGTCGGCCGCGTGCTGCGAACCGTGTGAGGGAGGAGCGTTCATGTCCTGGCTGCGGCGTGTTCTGAACACCGTGCGTTCCTCCCGGACGCAGGACGAGATCGAGCGCGAGCTGTCGTTTCACATCGCGGAACGCGTCGACGACCTCCGTGCTCGGGGTCTGAGCGAGGAGGAGGCGCTCCGCCGCGCGCGTCAGCAGTTCGGCAGCACGCTCGCCCAGCGCGATCGAACCCGCGACGCCGACGTCTCGCTGTCGCTGGACGACCTGCTGCGCAATGTCAGGCACGCCTGCCGTGCGTTGCTCCGCACGCCCGGCTTCGCGATTACGGTGGTGTTGACGCTGGCGCTCGGGATGGGCGCGAACACCGCCGTCTTCTCGATGATCGACGCCGTGTTGCTGCGGTCGCTGCCGTTTCCAGACGCCGACCGTCTCGTGCGGCTCACGGAGATCACCGAGACGTCGGGAGAGATCACGACCGCCGCCGTCCGGCTGTACGACTGGGATCGTCTCGCGACGACGTTTACCGCCATTACCAATTACGTGACCGAGCCTGTGTCCGACACGACGGGAGTGGAGCCGGAACTGGCCCGGCGGGCGACAGTCGGTCCGCGATTTCTCGACGTCGTGGGGATTCGCCCCGCACTCGGGCGCGGTTTCACAGCACGTGAACATCGCATGGGCGGTGAAAGCGTCGTGCTGATCAGCGATCGCTACTGGAACCGGCGGTTCGGCCGTGATCCCAACGTGCTCGCACGGACCGTCCGCATGGTCGATCGCAGCTATGCCATCGTCGGCGTCATGCCGGCGTCGTTCGGCTTTCCGTCTGATGATATTGACTGGTGGGTGCCGCAGTTTGGCGACGCTCCCTGGACGCAGAACAGGCAGTTCAAGGGCTTCTTCGGGGTCGGACGCCTGGCTCCCGGTGTCACGTTGGACCTGGCGCGTCGCGATCTCGCCCGTGTGCAGGCGCAGCTGGCGACGCAATACCCGCGGACTGACTCGCAGCTTCGTCCGCAGGTCACTCCGTTGAAGGATGCTCTCGTCGGAAGTGTACGCGCCTCGTTGTGGTTGTTGTTCGGCTCGGTGTCGGTGCTGTTGCTGATCGCCTGCGTGAACATCGCGGCGCTGTTGCTCGCGCGCGGAGCGCAGCGGAGGCACGAGGTCGCCGTTCGCTACGCGCTCGGCGCCTCACGCCGCTCGGTGGCGCTGCAGTTGTTGACCGAATCGGCCGTCCTTGCGCTCGTTGGCGCGGTCGCGGGTATTGCGGTGGCCGCGGTGATCTCCCGCGCCTTCCGTGTGCTGGCCCCGACGCTGCCACGATTGACCGATGTCAGTATCGACGGCCGTGTGCTGATCTACACATTGGCATCCACCGTTACCGTGGCCGTGCTCTGCGGTCTCGTTCCTGCCTTCCGAAGCAGTCGCACGCCGACTTTCCGCTCGAGCACCGGCCGCGCTCAGCTGTCGGCGCGTCAGCCGCTGCAATGGCTGCTGGTCGGCGTGCAGGTCGCGCTGTCAGTGACGCTGCTCGCGACTGCCGCGCTCCTCGTCCGCAGCCTTGATAAGTTGTCGCGTGTCGATACCGGTTTCGAGCCGGCCAACGTGCTGACGTTCCGGGTGAGCGGTGCCTTCGGCGAAGAGCGCGAATACATCCGTACCGTCGAGAGGATCAACCGAACGCTGGACGAGCTCGCGCAGCAGCCGGGGATCGAGGCCACCGCCACGACGCTTTCCCTTCCAGGGCTGCCCGGGGGCGTTGCCGAGGAGTTTCGGTTGGTCGAGCTGAATCGTGATGCGCCGATCACCGCGCAGTTGCGCGCGGTCTCGCCCAGTTATTTCGACGTGCTTCGCATTCCGATCCTCGAGGGCGACCTCTGTCGCCGCCCAACGGATGAACGCGGTACGACCGAAGTTATGGTCAATCGCGCGTTTGCGTCGCGCTACGTGCGCGACCGGTCGGCGGTCGGCCTGCACATCGCGGCGAGGTCCCCTGATCGCATTGCCGGCATCGTCGGCGACGTCCGGGAGATCGGCATCGACCGCGAGCCCGTCCCGACTGTCTACCACTGCTTCAGCGCCGCCACCCCGATCCCGCTGTACCTCGCACGGACTCACGGCGACCCTCGAGCCGCCATCGACCACATCCGCTCTACCTTGCGGCGGCTCGAACCGTTGCGGTCCGTGTACGACTTCGTTCCGCTCGAACAGGAGATCGACAACGCGTATGCGCAAAATCGGCTCAGGACGGTCGTCCTGGTGTCGTTTGCCCTTACGGCACTGTCGCTCGCGTGTCTCGGCGTCTACGGGACGCTGAGCTATGCCGTCAGCCTGCGCCGATGGGAGATCGGCCTGCGTATCGCGCTCGGCTCATCGCGGATGGGAATCGTCAAGCAGTTCCTCGTGCTCGGCCTTCGCGTCGTTTGCAGCGCCGTCGCCGTCGGTCTCGTGATGTCGCTGGCGTTTGCCCGCGGCCTGTCGAGCATGTTGTTCGAGATCTCGCCAACCGATCCGGCGACGCTGGGCGGGGTGACGCTGCTCGTGATCGCCGTCGCCGCCGTCGCGGTGCTCGTGCCGGCCACCCGCGCGGCCGTTCGCGCGCCGGCCCACGTGCTGCGCGCGGAATAGGAATCAGGAATCAGGAATCGGGATTCAGTTCAGGGCCAGGTCGGAGGAATCAGAACCGAGGATTCAGCCTGGGGGTGGCCGATTCCTAGCCCAGGGCTGAATCCTGATTCCTGATTCCTGATTCCTGATTCTTGCCGTTGTGCTGTTCACCGCCCCCTTGTGACGTTCACCGAAAGTCCGTTGTCGGCGGCGCCCGCGACCCGTATCAAGGAGCATGCAGTTGTTGCTGCTCCTGTTGCTGGCCATGCCCCAGGGCGACGCGCCGCGCACGATCGCGGGCCACGTGCGCGACGCAACCGGTCTGGCGTTGCCGGGCGCCTCGATCGACGTCGACGGCCGCTTCGTGGCAGTCACCGACGACAGCGGCGGCTTCGTCATCATCGCCCCATCGAGTGGGCGCGCTGCGATCAAAGTCTCGCTTCCGGGCTTTCGGTCATTCGAATCCATCGTCGACCTGCGGGCCGCCGCAACGCTCGACGTCGTGCTGCAGATCGACGTGGTCTCCGAACAGGTCGACGTCCGGGCCGAACCGGAACAACACGTCACGCGCGAGTTTGCGCTCGACCCGCTGCAGGTCTATCGCACTCCCGGCGCGCAAGCCGATCTCTTCCGGGCGATCCAGACGCTTCCCGGCGTCGGCAGGGTCGACGAAGGCGCCGGTCTGTTCGTGCGTGGCGGCGATGTCAGCGAGGTGCTCGTCGCGCTCGACGACGCCGTGATTGCGCATCCCTATTCGTACGAGACGCCAACCGGGGGATTTCGGGGCGCGGTCAGTCCATTCCAGATCGCGGGACTGGCATTCAGCTCGGGCGGTTTCAGCGCCCGTCACGGCAACGTCATGAGCGGGGTCCTCGATCTCCACGCGCTCGATCGCCCGCAATCGACCGAGGCGAGCGCGACCGTCGGTCTTGCCGGTGCGTCGGCGTCGCTCGCAGCGCCCGTTGGTGCGCGCGCCGGCGTTCGCGGCGCGCTCAACCGGACGTTCACCGGCGTGCTCTTCGCCGTCAACGACACCCCACGGCACTTCGATCCGCCGCCTGGCGGATGGGATGGCTCGGCGGCGGTCGCGTTCGATCTCGGCCGCGGCGGACGGATTCGGACCTTCGGGCTGGTGCAGCGCGAGGAGGTCGGGGTCGAGATCGAACAGGACGCGTTCGTCGGTCTGCTCGCGTCCTCGAGCCGTCATGGGTTTGTCAGCGCCCGCTGGGACGGCGTGGTGGCGCAGTGGGCGAGCGCGATCACGTTCGCCGACGACAACTACGAGCGGGGCACGGCGGCAGGCGTGCTCGATCTGACCGCTGACGAGCGCGTGCGCTCGTGGCGTGTCGAAGCCGCGCGTTCGGGCTGGTTGGGTCAATGGCGCGTGGGGACGAACGGCAGCGTCATCGATACGACGGTCAGCGGCGTCACGCCCACGCGAGGCGGCGATCTCGATGGCGTGTCGGGAACCACGCCGTTCGACGCTCGTGTTCGTGATTGGTTTGGCGGCACCTATGCCGAGGTGACCAACACGATTCGGCACGTCGCCGTCACGCCGAGCGTGCGCATCGATCGTTTCGACCACGCGCGAGCCGTAACCGCGGACCCTCGTCTGAATGTGCGCCTGGATCTCGGCCGTCGGCAGGCGCTCCGATTCGCGACCGGCCTCTATCACCAGGCTCCCTCGTCATCGTATTTCGATCGCGAGCGTGGTGCGGCTCGGCTTCCGCCGATGCACGCAGTCCACTACGTGGCCGGCTACGAGACGGGACGAGAGTCGGAAGGCGGGTATCTCCGCGCCGAAACCTACGTCAAGGAGTACCGCCGTCTTCCATTGCAGGACGCCGCCCAGGGTTACACCGCCGACGGATACGGATCGGCACACGGGCTCGATGTGTTCGCGCAGTGGCTGTCATCGCGCCTCGAGCTGCGTGGGAGCGCCTCGTGGCTGCGCGCGAGACGACGCTGGACACGAGCGGATCAGCAAAACCGCTACGAGCTGCCCGATGGAACGTGGGCGCCCGACTTCGACATCCCGTGGTCGGTTCAACTGATGACCAATGTGCCGGTGTCCTCGTCGATGACGATCGGTGCGTCCTGGCGATCCGCTGCCGGTCGTCCCAATACGCCCATCATCGGCGCAACGCGCATAGGCGGGGCGCCTGCCCTGAGCGAGGCCCTCGACTCCGCTCGGGCCGCGTCGAACTGGGCGCCGGTGTTCGGGTCGATCAACTCGGAACGATTCCCGCGCTACGAGCGGTTGGACCTCGCGTTCAGCTGGCTCGTCCCGGCGGGTCGTCAAGCGGCGATCGCGTTCGTCTCGCTCGACAACGCGCTCGGGCGCGAGAACGGGCACCAGTACGCCTACGCCCGCGACTACTCGTCGCGGCGTCTCGTGACCAATACGTCGCCTCGAACCTTCTATGTCGGTGTGTCCGTCAGGAGATAAGCGATGACTCGAATGTCAGTATGCGCCGTCGCAATCGCCGCAACCGTTTTCGTCGGGATGGCGACGGCTCAGCAGACCGTGCCCGAGGGCTGGCCGGATCTGAGTGCTCGACTGCAACGCGCCGGCACGAGCGACAACGCCGCGGATCTGCGGGCGCTGCGTGTCGACCTCCTGCGCGCTTCGACGAAGCCTGCTGGCAAGGAGGCAGACGCGCTGCTGCAGTACGCCATCGCGTATCTCGCGTCACGGATGGCGTTTCTGCCAGGCGTGCCCGACAAGGAACGCGACGATCTGTTGGCCGACGGCGTGCAACGGTTGCAGGCCGTGGTGAAGGCGAACGCACGTGACATCGAGGCGCATGTGCTGCTGGGCGCACTCTACGGTTCTCAAATAGCGCGATCGCCGATCAGGGGCATGACGCTCGGGCGATCCGCCAATGAGGAATTGGAGCGTGCCGGCAAGCTGGCGCCCGACAACCCGCGCGTGCATCTGCAGCAGGGCATCAGCTTCTTCAACACGCCCGCGCTGTTCGGCGGCTCCACCGACAAGGCCGAGCGGTCGCTTCGCCGCAGCATCGAGCTGTTCGAGCGTGAGCCTGCCGATCGGCCGTGGCCGAACTGGGGCCGGCTCGATGCGCACGCGTGGCGGGGGCAGGTGCTGCTCGAGAAGGGCGACCGCGCCGGCGCGCGCGCCGAGTACGATAAGGCGCTCGCGATTGCGCCCCAGTCCGGGTGGGTTCGTTACTCGTTGTTGCCAGCTCTGGAGAAAGCAGAAAAGCGATAGAGATGGCTGCTCCTGATCCGTCCGAACGACGTCGTCACGTTCAGCGCTTCCTGCTGGTACTCTCGGCCTGGACCGCGGTGAGTGTGATCTTCGGGCTGATTCTCAGCCTGCAGGTTCGGCTCCCGCTCCGATACGCGTTCGTCAGTTCGTTTGCGTGGTACTACTCCGTCGGAGTCATCGTGTGGATCGCGTGCGTGGCCGATCGCCGCCTGGGGTTGTGGCGGCGTCCACTCACGTCGGCGCTGCTGATTCGCGGTGCAATCGCGCTCGCCGCCCTCACGGTCTGGACTGTCTTCATCGTTGGATGGTCGCGCTGGACCGTCGGTCCGAATTTCTGGGAGTTCGTGTTTGCCGATGCGTGGATGTTTCAGCTGGCGTCGACCGCGTTCGTGTATGCCGCCGGCGTAGGCGTCGGGCTGGTCGTGCAGAGCGGCGATCGCGCCCGAGAGCGCGAGCAGCGCGAGCTGCACCTTCAGGTGCTGGCGCGCGACGCCGAGCTGACGGCGATCAAGGCGCAGTTGCGGCCGCACTTCCTGTTCAACGCGCTCAACTCGATCCTCGCGCTGATGGAGCACGACCCTGCCGAGGCGCGCCAGATGCTGCTGCGACTTTCCTCGTTGCTGCACTCGGTGTTCGATCGGCTCGACGAGCCGCTCGTGCCGCTCGATCGCGAGCTCGAGATCGTTCGCGACTATCTCGACATCGAGCGCATCCGGTTCGGCGATCGCATGTCGTTCAGCATCGACGCGGACGCGGCCGCCAAGACGGTGCCCGTGCCGCCATTTCTGCTGCAGCCGATCGTCGAGAACGCGGTCAAGCATGGGATCGAGCCGTTTGCGCGCCAGGGTTCGGTGCGAGTGCGAGGTCAACTGGAAGGGCAACGGCTTCGACTGTCGGTTGCCGATTCCGGCCCGGGGATCAATGGGGCAGCGATGGTCAGACCGAGCCACGGCCGCGGCATGGCGCTGACGGTGCGGCGGCTTCAGACCGTCTACGGCTCGGACCGCGCGACGCTGTCCACCGCTCGGGATGCCGATGGCTTCGTCGTGACCCTCGATTTGCCCCTCGATTCGAATGCCGGCTGATCGTCTCCGGTTGATCGTGGCCGACGACGAGGTGCTGGCGCGAAAGCTGGTGCGGAAATACGCCGAAGCGATCCCCGAGGTAGAGATCGTGTGCGAATGCGGCGACACCACGTCACTCGAGTCGGCGCTGGAGAAGGGCGACGCTGACGCTGCGCTGCTCGATGTCCGCATGCCTGGGCCAGACGTCTTCGACGTGCTCACTCGCGCCGCGCAGCGCGGCCGCGTGCCGTCGCTGATTTTCGCAACCGCCTACGACCGCTACGCGGTGCGCGCGTTCGACGTCAACGCCGTCGACTACCTCGTCAAGCCCTTTACCGAATCGCGCTTCGCCGAGGCGCTGGGCCGTTTGCGCGAGCGGCGTCGCGCCGGCACCGACACTGGCGATCTGCCGCGATTACTGCGCGATCTCGGCCGTCGTCCCGATCGACTGCTCGTCCCCGATGGCGCGCGGATCGTGCCGCTGCCGGTGTCCGCGATCGTCTGGATCAAGGCGGAGGGCGACTACGCACGCATCCATTCCGGCGCGAAGAGCTATCTGGTCTACCGGACGCTCAACGACCTCGAGGAGCGGCTCGATCCAGCCGACTTTCTCCGTGTGCACCGCTCGACGATCATCCGAGTCGATCAGATCGCTGAAGTGAAGCCGGCCGACAGCGGACGCTATCTGCTGACGCTGCAGGACGGCACGCGCCTGATGGTGAGCCGCAGCCGTGGCGCTGCTCTGAAACGATTCATCCTCTAGCGATCGTGGTGTCCGGCTTCAGCAGGACTGCTGTAGCGTCCGGCTTTAGCCGGAGCTTACGTTTCTGATTGGCGCGTTGCGGAATTTCGTGGGTGCATCATCGTCTCCGCGCGGAGCCTCACCATTCTCGCATCAACTTCGCAGCCCGTCTCGTTGGCGTGGATCTTGGTCTCGGCGGAGCCATGCTCGACCGGAAGAACTGCGTCACGTCGATATTCAGTGCGATCGTTTGTGTTCTGGCCCTCGGGATTCCGAATGGGATCGCGCAGGTCACCTACGTGTCTGTTGGCGTGAATCCTGCCGCCGCCACAGTAAACCCCGTTACAAATGAGGTGCTCGTCCTCAATCCATTCGATGGCATTCTTACCGTGGTCGACGCGACCGACCGTTCGGTGTCGAGAGTGAATGTGGGCGAGCAGCCTGCCACGATCGCGATGAACCCCGTCACAGGGTACGCCTACATCATCAATTCCTGGAGCAACACCGTCACCGCGTATTACGGATATGGCCAAGGAAAGAAGCGAGCGACCATCCCCGTGGGTGACGACCCGCTCGCGATTGCGGTGAACCCAGCGACGAACAAGATCTACGTCGTCAACGCGCTCTCCGATACCGTCACCGTCATCGACGGGGCCACCAATGCGACGACGACCGTGCCGGTCGGAAGCCGGCCGGTGCGCGTTGCGGTCAACGCCAACACCAACCGGATTTACGTCACGAACGTTTTCGCGAACACGGTCACCGTCATCGATGGCGTGACCAACCTCACTACCGAGATTCCGGCGGGACCGAATCCGTACAGCATCGCTGTCAACGCGGTCACGAACGAGATTTACGTCGTCAACGACGACATCGCCGGAAGTGTCACCGTCATCGACGGAAACACCAACGCGACGTCGCTGATTCCGCTCGGGCCCCAGCCGATCGTCATCGCGGTGAACCCGGTGACCAACACGATCTATGTGGGCTACGACGGGCCCGGCCGGATTGCGATCATCGACGGCGCGAGCAAGAGCGCGACAGATCTGACGATTGCGCCCGGACTCGCCTTCTACAACACGCCGGCCATCGACGAGACCACAAACACCATCTATCTGATCGGACTCTTGTCGGAGGATCTCGCGATACTCGACGGTGCAACCAACCATGTCACGTTCCAGCACGTCGGAGTAAACCCGACGAGCGTCGCCGTGAATCCGTTGCTCAACGAGGTCTACGTGACCGTGGATAGAGGTGGATTGTTGGCGATCGTTGACCAGTAATCACCACGCAATGGACGACAGCGATCGGGACGTCCATCACGTTTCTGCTGCTTGCGTGGATCTGAGCGCGTTAACACGCAGTGTAGGCCGGGCCTTCTAGGCCCGGCGGCGATTCGCTATTCCGCCCGAAGCGCCTCTAAGGGACTAATTGACGTAGCACGTCGTCCAGGGATCCAGCACGCGAGCGCGGTGCCGAGCAGAATCAGCAGCAGCGACAGGCCGTAGGCGATCGGATCGTTCGAGCGCACGGCTTGGAGCTGGGATTGCAGCAGCCGTGCTGCGAACACGGCTCCGACGAGGCCTGCCGCACAGCCGGTCAATACGAATGTCATGCCCTCGCGCGCGACGTCCCACATCACGCGCGGTGTGTCGGCGCCGAGCGCGCGCCGCAATCCGAACTCGGGGACGCGGCTGGCCACCGCGTAGGCGAGCACGCCGTAGACGCCGATGCAGGTGAGGGCGAGCGCCGCCACCGCGAACATCGCCGCCAGCAGCATCGTGAATCGCAGAATCGACTGCGCGCCGCTCACATAGCTGTCGAGCGATCGCATGTCGTAGATCGGCAGGCGTGAATCGAAGTCGGCGACGGCCGCGCGAACCGCGGCGGCAATCGTGGCAGGCTCGCTGGACGATCGCACGACGTAGGCCATCGGGCTGCGCTGCAACTGTCGGAACGGCACGAAGATCTGCGGCGTGTCGTCGTCCATGAGGCTGCGCAGCCGGACGTGCCGGACGACGCCGACGACGGTCGCCGCGCGGTCCGCCGTCGCCTGTCCGACGCGCAGACGCTGGCCGACGGCGCTGCGCCCCGGCCACAACCGCCGTGCGAGCCGGTCGTCGACGATGACGACGGGATTGCCGGGAGCCTCGGTGTCGGCGAATCGTCGGCCCTCCAGGATCTGGACGTCGAGCGTCTCGAAGAGTCCAGTGGTGATCGAGCGCGTGGTTGCGCGTGGTGTCGCGCCGGATGGCGGCGCGGCGTCCACGGCATACGTCAGCGCCCAGTTCGGCAGGCTGTCGTACGGCAGATGGCTGATCGCGCCAACGCTCGTCACGCCGGGGAGCGCGGCGACGCGGCGGCGGAGCTCGTCGGTGCCAGCGAGCAGCGCCTCTCTGGTCGAATAACGGCTCGAGGACAGCGCGACGCGGAACGTCAGGCGGTTGTCAGCCTGGAAGCCGAGGTCGAGGTGCCGAAGATCCATGAATGCCCGCACGATCAGCCCGCTGCTGACCAGCAGAACGATGCTCAAGGTCGCTTGGACGATCACCAACGCCGCGCGAGCGCGGTAGCGAACCGGCGTGAGCGTCGAACGTCGGGACGTGTGGGCGAGCGCCTGCAGCAGGTTGACCCTCAGCAGGGGAGTGGCCGAGACCAGCGACAGCAGCGCCGCGACGAGCATCGAGACTCCGGCCGAGTAGACGAGCACCGTCCCGTCGATCGAGGCCGCCTCGATGCGACTCAGCGACTCGGGGGCGAGCGCGACGAGCGCACGTGTCGAGCCGTAGGCGATCAGCAGTCCGGCCGCCGAACCGAGCACCGTCAAAATCAGCGCCTCGACGGTCGATTGCCGCATCAGCCACGCGCGATTCGATCCGAGCGCGAGCCGCACCGCCATCTCGTTGGCACGCGACGCCGCACGCGCCAGCAGCAGGCTGCCGACGTTGACGCAGGCGATCAGCAGCAGGAGGTTGACGCCGGCGAACAGCGCCAGCAGCGGTCCGCGAATCTCGCGGACGTCATCTGTCTGCAGTGCAACCGTGGTGAACGCATGGCCGGGACCGATTCGCCGCGCCACCGCATCCACCTGCGAGCGGGCCTGCTCGATGGTGACGCCCGGCTTCATCCGCGCCACGACGCGCAGGAACTGACTTCCTCGCGCTCCCTGCTCGAATTGCGGCCAGAGCGGCTGCCACACCTGTAGTCGATCGGGCACCGCCGAGTCGAGCGGCAGCAGCAGCCGGAACGTCT
>DASRJR010000429.1:0-3110 GCA_035649395.1 Vicinamibacterales bacterium | reverse complement strand
TTCGTTCCTAGCGCTTATGGCGTCCTGTCTTACGCCGTTCTGCGCGGCGGCGACGTGGCTCGCCACGATCTCGTGTCGAACGTCGGCTGAGACGAGCGCCGCGCGAACCGATGCGTCCGACAACGCACGCTGGAAGTCTTTGTTCTTGAGTGCCTGCTGCGCCGCCTTGTCGGCCGCCAGCTGGCGGAACAGGTCGCTCTGCAGGAACGCCTGCAGCTGCGCGTCCTGCGTCTTGACGTCGGCGTTCGAGACCTGCGGCGCCTGGTAGCGCTGCGCAGCGCCGATGGTCGCTTCCGTGCCCTTGTCGACAGGCGGATAGCCCGCGAACCGCATGACGATCAAAGCACCCGCCGCCGTAGCCGCCACAATCCAGAGCACTTTCTTCGCCATCGTCTCGCCTCGTTTGCTGGAGATTGCCGGGGGGTGAGTTGCGCGGGTCGCCGCGCGGCTCGAAACGGTCGCCATGACGTCTTGGACCAGTGAGGATGGCGGCTCGACCTCCGGCAGGTCGTTCAGCAGCCTCGTCACTTCATCGTCGCGCCACGGGTCGTTGATATTCGTCATCGTGCTACGCGCCAATCAATCAGCAGCTCGCCGAGCTGCTGCCGCGCCGTATAGAGGCGCGATTTCACCTTCGTGGCCGGAATACCGAGCGTCGTCGCAATCTCGTCATAAGAGAGGTCCGTAAAGTGACGGAGCACGACGACTTCCCGGTATTCCGTCGAGAGCGACAACAGCGCGGTCTGAATGGCGTGCTGGCGCTCCCGGACTTCGACTGGATCAGCCCCGCGAGCGGTCGGCAGATCCAGTGACACCGGCTGCGACGGCCGCCGCGCTCGCAGGACGTTCAAGCACTCGTTCTTCAGGATCCGAAACAACCAGCTGAAAAAGCGCTGTCCCGGATCGTAGCTATCGAGATGCTCGTACGCCTTGACGAACGCGTTCTGCGTGGCGTCCCGCGCGTCCTCGTAGTTGCCCAGCATCCGGAGCGCCACGTTGAACAGTCGCCGCTGATAGCGGCTGACGATGGCTTCGTACTCCTCCGGATAGCCGTCGAGGCAACGCGCGATCGCTGCCGCGTCTCCGCTGTCGTCCATCAAATACACCCCAACGTCCCGAAAGTTGGTAAGCTTATCCCACCCGCAGCCACCCCGGCCCCTAGCATCCACCCCTCTGTGAGCGGCAACGACGGGATCGTCTGGTACCTTCGCATTCAGGAAGAGCATCTTGGCACGGTCGTCGTCCTTCGGCTCGACGGACGAGTCTCGAACGCCACGACTGGCGACCTGGCGGCTGCGCTTGCCCGATTCTGCACACCCGACCACCGCGCCGTCGCCCTGGACCTGTCCGGGGTGGACTACGTCAACGGAGAAGGGCTGCGCATCATTGAAGCCGCGGCAGCCGGGCATCGCGCGAGACAGGGGGAGGTCGTCGTATTCGGGCTCACGCCGATCGTCCGGACCGCGTTCGACCTGGCCGGAGCGACCGCGCAGCTCAGCATCGAGCCGTCACGCGAGGCGGCACTTCGTCGCCTCGCTACTTGAGCCACGACGGCTGACTTGCGGCGAGCACGTAGACCACTGGCAGATAGGCGAATACCAGGTTGGTCGCGTGGTAGCCAACGATGCGGGCCCGGCTCGTGAGGTACGGCTGCAGGTCGAAGACAAACGTCGCGACGATGAGGCGCATCGTCCAGAACACAGCGAGGAACGCGCACAAGGCGCGCGCGAGCGTGCCACCCGCCGCGAGCGTCTCGGCGAAGGCGATGGTGATCAGGCTGAATCCGATCAGGCAGAGCCCGATGAAGGCGTAGTACACCCAGAACAGTTGACGAAGAAAGCGCGGCATCGACGCCAGGTGCGAGCGCATCCCAACCACGTGCGGCATCAACAGGCCGGCTGCCATCAGACCGAGGTGCAGCGCGCCGGCAATCTGCAGCAGGTGAACCAACATCGTGAACCTCACACCGCACCGATGACGCCGAGCATCGGCAGGATCACGCGGTGCACGAAGGGCGGCGGGAACAGCAGGAACGCCGGACCGGCGACGACGAGGACGGTGAACGCCCAGCCGCGCCACCCCTGTCCGAGCCCGAGCCGACGTCCCCACCGTGTGCGCTCGCTGGCGACGCCGAGTCCCTGAAGGACGAAGTACCCGGTTGGCAGGCCGTAGGCGCCACGCGCCGGAACCGTGATCACGAGCTCGTGAATCAGCCCGGACACGACGAACGTGAGCAGACTCGCAGCTGGCGCGCCCGTCAGGCGTCGCAACGGCTTGAACGTAAAGCGGCTGGCGAGCTCGTGAAACGCCGTGTTCCAGCGCCGCCCCCAGAACTCGCTGATCGAGGTCGAACCAATCGGGTTGCGCATAACGGGCATCGCATCGACTCCCGCTCGACGCCAGCACAATGACAGCAGGTGAAACGAGCCGAAGTGCAGGATGAACGTGGCGCCGACCATTCCAATCCACCCGGTGATCAGCGGGTGAGTGGGCCATGCCGCTTTCGCAAGGTTCCAGACCAGGACGATGCCAAACGTCGTCTTGGCGGCAGCGGCCACCCACTCACGCCCGGACGGCCG
This sequence comes from Vicinamibacterales bacterium, assembly GCA_035649395.1. Classification (GTDB taxonomy): domain Bacteria; phylum Acidobacteriota; class Vicinamibacteria; order Vicinamibacterales; family UBA2999; genus Gp6-AA40. The sequence continues at coordinate 531 of DASRJR010000429.1, read as the reverse complement.
AACGACCGGATTCGAGCCGATCACGAACGCCGCGGCATCCATGCCCGGCCACGCAAGGAGGTACGCCAGCGATCGAAAGCGGGCCCTCGCGGTGATGGAGGTCGGCAGCTGACGATACGTCAGCCATTTGCACCCGCCGTACAGCGCGAACGCCATGACCCACATGAGCAGCCACGCCGGAAGGAAAGAGGCCATTCGTTCAGCTCCCGAAGCCGAGCGTTTTGAGCACCCTGTCGCCGGCCTTCATGAACTTGACGATCGCGGCTGGTGTCCAGCGGCGGGTTTGCGCGTAGAGCGCGGTGGTGACTTCGAAGAACCGATACAACTCGCGCAAGCGCGTCTCTGTGTATTCGTCGGTCGTCTTGTCCTTCTCCGCCTCGTCGATGCACGCCCGGAGCATGTGCATCGTCGGATCGAACTCGCGCTTCTTGCGCTCGTCCATGACGATCCGGAACATCTCCCAGACGTCTTTCAGGCTCTCGAAGTGATCGCGTTTGTCGCCCAGCACGTGGACGCGCCGGACGATGCCCC
>DASRJR010000428.1:0-12836 GCA_035649395.1 Vicinamibacterales bacterium | reverse complement strand
GTTTTCATAGAACATCCAGAGGCCCGACGGTGTGGTTACTGAGTTGAGGGCGGGAAGAACCTGGAACTCGCTCGGCACGATGCCGATCACCGTCTGCGGCTGCCCGCCGAGGACAATCGACCGTCCGACGATCGCCCGATCCGCGCCAAACCGCCGTTGCCACAACCCTTCGCTGAGAACGACGACGTTTGGCGCGGCGGCATCGGATGGTTGAAAGGTACGACCGGCAATCGGCGTCACGCCGAGTACGTCGAAGAACCGCGCGGTCACCGCCTGCGCGGCGATCTGCTCTGGCGCGCTGCCGGGGGCAGTCAGCGTCAATAGAGCGCCGGTGAATGCGGCCATGACGTCGAACGTCTGGTTCTGATCCGACCAATCGTTGTAGTCGAGCGGGGTGACCGGCGACAGGAACCCGTTCGCGTTTCGCTCCCAGATCATCACGAGGCGATCCTGGGGCTGCGTGAACGGCAGCGGCCGCAGGAAGGTCGCATCGGCCAGCGCGAAGATCGCGCTGTTCGCGCCGATGCCCAACGCCAACGTCAGCGCGGCCACCGTCGTGAAGCCCGGCGAGCCCTTCATCTGGCGCAGCGCGGTTGCGACGTCGTGCCGAATCTCCTCGAGCCATTGCGTCATGCGCGTCTCCCGATCTCGCTTCCTGCCGAGGTCCTCGCAGGTGCGCTTCAGCCGACTCAGATCGCCAAGACGCGCCAGCACAATCTCGCGCGCCGCTGTTGGATCGACGCCGCGCTCGACGAGCTCGTGCGTGCGCATCTCGATGTGAAAGGCGATCTCTTCGTCGACCTCCCGATCCAGCGGTACGCGCCATAACCATGAGCGGAGGGAGCGCTTCATCTCACTGCGCCAGCAGAATCTTTGAGACGCCCGCCACGAACTGCAGCCATGCGGCTGTCTCGGCGGTGAGTTGCTTGCGACCCTGCGGCGTGAGGCGATAGAGCTTGGCGCGTCGTCCCAGCTCCGACTCACCCCATTCGGCCTCGAGCCAGCCACGCCGCTCCATGCGGTAGAGCGCCGGATAGAGCGAGCCCTCCTCCACGACGACCGTGTCCGACGAAGCGTCTTCGATGAACTTGGCGATGGCGTAGCCGTGGCGGGGACCCGAAGCCAGTGTCTTGAGAATCAGCGCGTCGAGGGTGCCGTGCAGGAGTGCGTTCGGCGTCTTTGCGGCCATGTGTCCTCAGCGGGTATTACCAAGAGAGTCTTGGTAATGCTCGCTTAGACGACACGAATGGCGTCGAAGTTGGCAGGCCTATACCGAGAATGTCTGGGGATGAGCGGGGACCGTGCTAGCCGGGTGTGCCGTCTTCGTCGGCGCCGAGGATGTACTCGGTCTTCACGACGGAGTCGGGGTCGGCGTGCACGACGTCTTCGGTGATGGAGACAGCCTCGAGAATCTGACCGTCGCTGTCGACGCCTCGGCTGCCCCAGGCATCGAATTCGGCTTCGACAGCGCCTTTTCCGAAGTCCTCATCGAAGGATCGATTGACACGCCATGGCATCGGGATGTCCTTTCGTGCCTGAGCGAGCGAAGCGGGTCGCGGGATGAGTACGCGCAGAATACACCTCGTCGCGCGGATGTCAACGAACAAGGTTGTAACCCGACCCGGTCGAGCCGGGTCCGGCCGAGCTGGGCGACACGATCAAATCGCGAAAACCTCGACGCGAATGTGAAGCGCCTGATCGGTGTGGTATCGTCCGCCTCGCCAACTTTTCCACTTCTTCACTTTTCCACTTGTCCACTTCGTTCAGGGGGAGCATCACGATGGAGACGACTCGACAGCAGCTGCCGGCCGAGGCCATCGACGCGTACAACCTGTACATCCATGGCGAAATCGATCGGCGCTCGTTCATGGACCGCATCAACAAGATCGCCGCCTCGACCATCGCAGCGACAGCAATGGTCGACGCATTGATGCCCAACTACGCCGCTGCCCAGCAGGTCTCACCGACCGATGCGCGGCTCAAGACGGAGTATGCGACCGTGCCCTCCCCACAGGGCAACGGCAGCATCAAAGGCTATCTCGCGCGCCCGGCGAAGGCAGGCAACACCAAGCTCCCGAGCATTCTTGTCGTGCACGAGAACCGCGGACTCAATCCACACATCGAAGACGTCGCGCGCCGTCTGGCGGTCGAGAACTTCATGGCGTTCGCGCCCGATGGGCTCACGTCAGTGGGCGGCTACCCCGGGGACGATGACAAAGGCGGCGCGCTGTTCGGAAAGGTCGATCGCGCGAAGATGGGCGAGGACCTCTATGCAGCGGCGGTCTGGCTGAAGTCGCGACCCGACAGCACCGGCAAGCTCGGCGTCACCGGCTTCTGCTTCGGGGGCGGCATCGCCAACCAGCTCGCGGTGCGCATGGGGGCCGACCTCGCCGCGGCGGCTCCGTTCTATGGCGGCGCGCCACCGGCCGCAGACGTACCGAAGATCAAAGCGGCGGTGCTCGTGCATCACGGCGAACAGGACACGCGGCTGGTGATGGCGTGGCCCGAGTACGAAGCGGCTCTCAAGGCGGCACACGTCACCTACGAGGGGCACATCTATCCTGGCGCCGTGCACGGCTTCAACAACGACGCGACACCGCAGCGTTACAACAAAGCCGCAGCGGATGCGGCGTGGAAGCGCACGATCGAGTGGTTCAATAAGTACGTGCGCGGCTAGTGTCGGCGATCGCGGCGGGTCTCCGGACCCGCCGCGCATCAAGATTCAACCTCCGCTGACGTCCGATCCCGCCTCGCACGGGCTGATGGTGGGCGTCCGCATCTGCGCACGCCCCACCTCACACTTTCCCGTTCTTGACTACAATACGCGCACCAATGGGCCGGCGTCGGTTGCGCCGCCGGCAAAGCATCGCTGTCGTCATCTACGGAGAAGCGACCCATGATCATCGCGCCACGCTCCCTGCTTTCTCTGACGTCGGCCGCGTTCGTCATCGCGATGGGAACTGCGCTCGTGACAGCGCAGGCGCCGAAGACGCCAACGGTGTGGGACGGCGTATACACCGACGCACAAGCCGAGCGCGCGACGGCGACGTTCGGTTCGACCTGCTCGCGTTGTCATACCCTCACCGAGGACGGGAGCGGCAACCGTCCGCTCACCGGGACCAAGTTCTGGGAGGGCTACACGCAGAAGACCGTCGGCGACCTTCTGAAGTACGTGAGCACCAACATGCCGAATGGTGCGCAAGCGGGATCGCTGTCGGCATCGACCTACAACGACCTCGTCGCGCTGATCCTGAAATCGAATGGATTTCCCGCCGGGAAAACCGAGGTGACTCCCGAGACGGTCGCGAATGTCCAGATCATTCCGAAGGACGGTCCCGGCGAGTTGCCGGCGAACACGCTCGTTCGGATCGTCGGCTGTCTTGGTCCGAAGGCCGGCAGCGACTGGACGATGACGAACGTGACGAATCCGGAGCGCACCGAGAAGACGGGGGCCGGCGCCGAGGATGCGACGCGGCCGCTCGGGAATCGCAGCATGACGCTGAAATTCGTGCTGACACGGCTGGACTCGTTCGTCGGGCAACGCGTCTCGGTGACGGGGCTCCTCATCGGCGCCGGAGGGGCCAACGGCCTCAACGTCTCGACGGTGAACAAGGTGGGCGATGCGTGTCCGTAAACGGCTCGCCCTGAGCGAGCGTAGCGAGTCGAAAGGGATCGCGCAAATCTGACGCAAATTTGACCCCGGACCGGCCCTAAACGTCTGTTTCTGCACGTCTTGGTTATAGGCTCGGTGCATAGGAATCCGGCTGCGGACAGGGGTCTTGCGGGTGTAAAATTGACCACCACGGAAGCTGGGTTCGGTTGCCACCTGAGGCGCACACAAAGGCGGGGAGCCACGATGCACACCGCACGGAATTCCGGACTACTGCTCGCACTCTTCGCGCTCGTCGCACTTTTCCCCGGCGGAATCGGACGCGCCGCGGGCGACAGCGCCCTCGTGCAGGCGGCCCGACGCGATGACCTCGCGGCGGTTCGCGCGCTGATTGCCAAACGCGAAAGCGTGAACGAGCCGTCGAAAGACGGTTCGACGCCGCTGCTCTGGGCGGCGTATCACTCGGACGTCGCGATGACGCGCACGCTGCTCGCCGCCGGCGCCAAGGTGAACACGCCGAATAAGTACGGCATCACGCCGCTGCTGCAAGCCAGCCGCACCGGTGCCGACGCGGTCGTGCAGGCGCTGTTGCGCGCCGGCGCCGATCCGTCGCTCGCGCATCCTGACGGTGAAACACCGTTGATGGCAGCGTCGCACGCCGGCAGTCTGGCGACCGTGCGGCTGCTCGCCGAAGCGGGGGCTGACGTGAACGCCGCCGACACCTATCAGAAGCAGACGGCGCTGATGTGGGCCGCCGAACAGGGGCACACCGCGGTCATCGATGCGCTGCTCGCCGCCAAGGCCGATCCCAATCGCAAGGCGCACGTCACCGGCCTCGAAGAGCGCAAGCACGCCGACCACGCGACCGGTGGGTTCACCGCGCTGATGTTCGCCGCGCGCAACGGCCACAGTGATGCCGTCAAGGCACTGATCAAGGGCGGCGCCGATCCGAAGCTCACCAACGGCGACGGCGTCACCGCGACGGCGATCGCGATCGTCAACGATCGGTTCGACATCGCCAAGACGCTGGTCGAGCTCGGCGCCGATGCCAACGATGGATCGCTCTACTTCGCGGTCGACATGCACGATGCGACGACCGACATGCGCGCCAAGGACGGCTCGCGGCTTCGCGCCGACAACACCAACACGCTGTCAGCCATCGATCTGGTGAAGCTGCTGCTGGACCGCGGCGCCGATCCGAACAAGGCGTTCACAGGCACGCTGCACAGCACGACGCTGTGCTGCCCGGAAGACGTCAATGCCTCGCCGTTCTATCGCGCCGCCGTCGCGGCCGACGTCGAAGCGCTGAAGCTGATGATCGCGCATGGCGCGCAGCTCGAGTGGAGCCCGACCGAGGTCAAGAAGGAAGGCAAAGGCGCGCGCGCCGGCGGTGGTGGCGGACGCGGCAACGGCAACGTCGGCAAGACGCCGATGATGGTCGCCATCAACGGCGGGCGCGGTGCGGCGTTCAACGCGGGTCCTGGATTCGACCGTCTGGGTCCGCCGCCCTTCCGTGAAGCCTCCAATCGCGAACCGATCGAAGCGATCAAAGTGTTGCTGGCCGCGGGCGCCAACCCGAACGCGAAGGCACCGGACGGCGCGTATCTGATCCATCAGGCGGTGCAGGCCCGTCAGATCCCGATCATCAAGGTACTCGTCGACGCGGGCGCCAAACTCGACGTGGTGAACAAGGACAACCTCACACCACTGCTGCTCGCCGAGAAGCCGGATCCGCCGCCGCCACCGGGGAACAACACCGACTCGCGCACCTATCGGCCGCGTCGCGATTCGCGTGAGGACGTGGTTGCGGCCCTGCGTGGCCTGATGGGTCTGGGCCCGAACGATCCGGCGCCGATACCACCGCCGCTGCCAGAGAGCGAGAAGAAGAAGGCCGACGAAGTCAAGGCCGAGGGCGACGATGCGTCGGTTGAAAAGCCCGACCCGCCAAAGACGGACGAGAAGACCGACGAGAAGAAGGCAGAGACCAAATGAAGTACGGGTTGGTCGCGATGGCGGGGCTGATCTGGATCAGCACCGCCGTTCTTGTGGCGCAGAGCGCGCAGAGTACCGCGCCACGCGCGCAAGCACCATCGCGCACGCCACCGTCGACCGCGCCGGCGCCAGCGCGCCGCGCGCAGACGGCCCCGGCGAGTGCCACCACGACCAATCTCGCGTCGCCGGCTGACGCGCCCAAGTACCAGGCGTGGGTGAAGCAGTACTGCGTGGCGTGCCACAACAGTCGCTCCGCATCGCCGGCCAACGATCCCGTCAACCTCGAGACCGCAAGCCTTACCGACCCGCTGCCGCAAGCCGCGACGTGGGAGCGGGTGCTGCGCAAGCTCGCCGTACGAGCCATGCCGCCGCAGGGCGCGAAGCATCCAGCCGAGCCCGAGTATGCCGCCTTCACGAGTTGGCTTGCTGGAACGTTGGACCGCGCCTGGCAAGGCAAAGCGACGCCCGGTCGCTATGTCGTCCATCGCTTGAACCGCGCCGAGTATCGCAACGCAATTCGCGATCTGCTCGCGGTGGACGTCGACGTCTCGTCGCTGCTGCCGAACGATGGCGGTGACTTCGGCTTCGACAACATCGCCACTGCGCTCACGACCTCGCCGCTCCTGCTCGACGGGTATGTCACCGCCGCGCAGCGAATCAGCACGCTCGCCGTCGGCGATGCGAAAGCGCACGTCAACACGACCGAGTACACGATCAATCGCGATTTCAGCCAGAACGGCTATATCGAGGGGCTGCCGCTTGGCACCCGCGGCGGCAAGCTGGTGCGTCACGTGTTCCCGGCTGACGGCGAGTACAAGCTCTTCGGCCGCCTCGTCCGCGGCATCGAGGAAGGCTACGCCGGCGTCGAGGGCAACGAGTTCCCGTACACGTTCGTGATCACGCTCGACGGCGACGAGGTGTATTCAGCCGAGATCGGCGGCCTCAAGGATCACGAGGTGCAGGTCAAGGACATGAACGAGGCTCGCGCCCTCGTCGATGCCCGGATGACCGCGAAGGTCCGCGTCACGGCGGGCCCGCACGAAGTCGGCTTCACCTTCCGCGACCGGCCCTCCAGGGTGCAGGACGTGTGGCAGCCGTCGCAGCGCGACAGCCAGGAGATCCACATGATCGGTGGTCTCCCGAAGCTGAAGACGGTCGGCGTTGAGGGCCCGTACGGGGCGACGGGCGTCAGCACGACGCCGAGCCGCGAGCGCGTGTTCGTCTGCCGTCCCAAAGTGGCCAGCGAGGAAAGCGTCTGCGCGACCAGAATCTTGACGACGCTGTCGCAGCGCGCGTTCCGCCGCCCGGTCTCGACGCAGGACATCGAGCCGGCGCTGACGTTCTACACCCGCTCCCGCAAAGAGGGCAGCTCGTTCGACGAGGGCGTTCGTGCAGGTGTGGCGCGCATTCTGGTAAGCCCGGCGTTCCTGTATCGGATGGAGCGTGACGCGCCGGCTACGGCACCCGGAACGGCACATCAGGTCAGCGACGTCGAGTTGGCCTCGCGACTCTCGTTCTTTCTCTGGAGCAGCATCCCAGACGAGCAGCTCTTGACGCTCGCCAAGACCGGTCGGCTGCGCGAACCCACCGTGCTTGCCGCGCAAGTGCGGCGCATGCTCGCGGATGACCGTTCCGACTCGCTCGTCAGCAACTTCGTCGGACAGTGGCTGCAGCTGCGCAACCTCGAATCGAAGGTACGCCCGGACATCCTGCAGTTCCCTGATTTCGATGACAACATTCGCGAGTCGTTCCGGCGCGAGACCGAGCTGCTGTTCGCCCACGTCCTGCGCACCAACCGGAGCGTCCTCGAGCTCCTGAACGCCGACTACACGTTCGTGAACGAACGGCTCGCCAGGCATTACGGCATCCCCGGCGTCTACGGTGCGCGATTCCGCCAGGTCAAAGTGACCGACCCGAACCGGCGCGGGCTGCTCGGCCATGGAAGCATCCTTTCCCTGACATCCGTCGCCACGCGGACATCGCCCGTGTTCCGAGGCAAGTACGTCCTGAGCACCTTCCTCAACACGCCACCGCCGCCGCCGCTACCGAACGTACCGGCGCTCGAAGAGGCTGGAAAGGGGACGGCCAATGCGCCGAAGACCGTGCGCGAGCAGCTCGATCTCCATCGCGCCAACGCGGTCTGTGCATCGTGCCATCGTGTGATCGACCCGGTCGGCTTCGCGCTCGAGAACTTCAACTCCGTTGGCCAATGGCGTGAGTCGGATGTCGACGGCAAGCCGCTCGATACCGCCGGTGTGCTCGCAGACGGCTCCAAGGTCACTGGGCCGGTAGCGCTGCGCAACGTGATCCTGAGCCGTCCAGAGGCGTTTGCGACGACACTCACCGAGCGGGTGATGACGTATGCGCTGGGACGCGGCATGGAGCCGTCGGATATGCCGGTCATCCGCGGCATCGTCAGGAAAGCCGCCCGGAACGATTATGCGTTTGGGGCGATTATCATGGGCATCATCGAGAGCGCCCCGTTTCAGATGCGGACGAGGCTGGAATCAGCCGAAAGATCGAATAGAGTTGCACAGGCGAGATAGCGCACAGCGTATGTAGCGTCCGGCTTTGGCCGGACCTATGGAGCAGCCATGATCATCACGAAAAAGCACCTGTCCCGTCGATCCTTCCTTCAAGGTACTTTCGGCGCCGCAGTTGCCCTGCCCTTCCTCGACGCCATGGTGCCGGCGCTGACTGCTCAGGCGCGAACCGCCGCGGGTGCACCGTTCCGCTTCGGCGTGGTTTACCTGCCCTGCGGCGTGTATCCCGACACCTGGCATCCGACGCAGATCGGCAGCGATTTCGAGTTCAAGCCGGTGATGCAGCCGCTCGAGCCGTTCCGGAATCAGCTGGTTACGGTCAGCAAGATGAAGGCACCGTGGGGCGAATCGGTTCACGTCGGCGCCAGCTCCGCGTTCCTGAACGGAACTGGACCGGTCGTCGCGCGTGAGGCCACTGGCGACGCCTTCAACACCATCGCCTCGAAGAAGACGGTCGACCAGTACATCGCCGATCGCGTCGCGGGCGACACGCCGCTCAAGTCCATCGAGGTCGGCACCGAGGACATGGGCACGGCCGCCGGCGCATGCGACGGCTTCCCCTGCACCTTCTTCGACACGCTGGCGTGGCGCGAAGACACGCGTCCGCTGCCCGTCTCGATCAACCCGCGAGTGACGTTCGAGCGGATGTTCGGCGAGACTGGCACGCCGGAGCACCGGAAGGCCCGCCTCAAGGAGAAGCAGAGCCTGCTCGACTCGGTCACCGACGAAACCGCGAAGCTGCGCCACTCGCTCGGGGCGCCGGACCGCGCGATCCTCGACGAGTATCTGAGCAACATCCGTCAGGTCGAGGAACAGCTCGATCGCATGGAGAGCCGTCTCGGCACGCTGACCGGAAATCCGGAATCACCGATCGGGCTGCCTGAGGCGTTCGACGACCACATGACGGTGACCTACGACCTGATGCACCTGGCGCTGCAGGGCGACATCAGCCGAGTCTTCACCTTCATGATCGGCCACGAGCCGACCGACCGCAGCTACGCCCACATCGGCGTGCCGGAGACGCACCACAGCATCTCGCACCACGGCAACGACGCCGAGAAGCTCGCCAAGTACGCCAAGATCGGCACCTATCAGATCGTGAAGTTCGCCGAGTTCCTCGAGAAGTTGAAGAACACGAAGGACGGCGACGGCAACCTGCTCGACCACTCGCTGATGTATTGGGGCAGCGGCATGAGCAACGGCAACGCGCACGATCGCAGCAACCCACCGGCAGTGCTGGTGGGCGGCGCCCACGGGCGGATGAAGGGCAACCGGCACATCGAAGCCAAGGAGCAGCCGACCGCTAACCTGCTCCTCGCCATGGCTCATATGGCCGGCGTCGAGATCGAGAAGCTCGGTCCGAGCACCGGACGTATGGAAATTTAGCCGACACGGACGTAGCGGCCGCCTTCAGGCGGCCCATCGGAACGCAAGCACCCGCCCTGCACTACGATGTAGGGCGGGTTTTCTTTTTCGAGCGACATCATGCTTACCCTTCGCAAGGCAGACGAGCGCGGCCACACCAATCTCGGGTGGCTGAGCAGCTACCACACGTTCTCATTCGGCAGCTATCACGACCCGAGACACATGGGCTTTCGCGCGCTGCGTGTGCTCAACGACGATCGCGTCGCGCCGGGCAAGGGATTCGGCGCGCACGGGCACCGCGACATGGAGATCCTCTCTTACGTGATGGAGGGTCGGCTGGCGCATCAGGACAGCCTCGGCGAGCCGCGCGTCATCGGCCCCAACGAGGTGCAGGCGATGAGCGCGGGCAGCGGGGTGATCCACAGCGAGTTCAACGCCTCGGCCACCGAGCCGACGCACTTTCTGCAGATCTGGATCGTCCCGTCGCGAGAGGATCTGCCGCCGTCCTATCAGCAGTTCGCGTATGCCCCGTCGGAGAAGCGCGGCGTACTGCGGCTGATGGCGGGCCCTGATCCAGCGCGGCCGCCCGCGGCGGTGATTCACCAGGATGCGCGCATGTATGCGGCGGTGCTCGGTCCTGAGCATGCCATCGAGTACTCGATTCCTCCCGGGCGGCACGTGTGGCTGCACTGCGCGTCTGGGACGATGGACGTAAACGGGCTCACGCTCGGTGAAGGCGATGGCGTCGCCGTCAGTGAAGAGCGGGCGCTCGCGCTGAGCAATTCGGGCGGCGGCGACGCCGAGCTGTTGTTGTTCGATCTTGCCTGAATGGGCCGCCTGAAGGCGGCCCCCACGAATCGTATGTCCGACGTCAACGTGCTCGTCGTTTTCTATTCGCGGCACGGCACCACCGAAAAGCTGGCGCTGGCCGCGGCGCTTGGCGCGATACAGGCGCGCGCCAACATTCGTCTTCGCCGCGTCGCCGACCTGGTCGATCGCGGCACGATCGACGCCAACGCCGAGTGGAAGGAGAACGTCGACCGAATGGCGCGCGACTATGTCGCGCCTCGCCCGGCGGATCCGATCTGGGCCGACGTCATCGTGCTGGCCACACCGCAGCAGCCGTCCCGCGAGATTGAGCAGTACTGTTCGACGCTCGCGAGCGAACAGGCCGTCGCCGGGAAGATCGCCGCACCGCTCGCCCCTTCCGGCAACCAGTCGGCGCTCACACCCGTCTACGCCGCCGCGGCGTGCGCGGGTCTCGTCGTCGCGCCGGCACGCGCGGGATCGGACGGAGACGACCTGCAGGCCGCGCGCGTCTTCGGGCAGCGCGTCACGTACATGGCGCGCGCCCTCAAGAACACGGTGCGAGCGGAGTAAAGCGGAGGAAACGGAGAATTCGATCACACGGGGTTAACGGGGGAAACGGGGCCAACTGGATCGGCCGGTTGGCACCGCTCCAGTGTTCACTCGTCGCACTGGAGCGGTGCCAGCCGGCCGTTTCCCGTTAACTCCGTTAGCCCCGTTGTCCCCGTGTAATCGAGTTCCTCCTCCGCTCTACTCAGTTCGCAGGTGTTAATCCTGCCGCAGCGCACGCACCGGATCGACGCGAGTGGCGGCGCGCGCCGGCAGGCAGCATGCGACCAGGGCAACGAACGCGAGCAGCGTGAATACCGCGATGTATGTCTGCGGATCGGTCGGCGTCACACCGTACAGCACTCCGCCGACTGCCAGGGCCACGCCAAGGCTGAGGCCCAAGCCGCAGGCCAGACCGACGGATGTGAGCCAGATCCCCTCGCTGAGTACCGACGACACCACCTGCCCGGCCGAGGCGCCGAGGGCGATCCGCACGCCAAACTCCCTGACCCGCCGCCGCATGTTGAACGCGATCACGGCGTACTGGCCGATCGCGGCGATCACAAGCGAGACCATCGAGAAGATCGCCAGCAGGCGCGCGATGATTCGCGCCGTGAGCGTCAGGCCATCGAGCTGCGCGTTCATCGTCCGAATCGTGACGATGGCGACGCGCCGGTCGATCTCACGCAGTGCCGGCGCGATCGCCGCGCCCACCGTGTCGAGCGCCGACGGATCGTGGCGCAGGTAGAACGTGACGTCTCCCGGCGCAGCGGGATCACCACGGTTGTTCGAGGCCAATAATGGCTGCTCGGTGATGAACACAAAGTTCGGCCGAGGGTTTGGACGCTCCGGGTTGAAGCCGGTCACAAACGCATTACGCACGACGCCAACGATTTCGACCGTCTGCCGCGACTCGCCCAGGGTCATGGTTCGGCCAACGGCCGGCTGGCCGGGCCAGAGGGCGTTCGCGAGGTTCTCGTTGATCATCGCGACCGGAGCCGCACGATCGCGGTCCTCGAGGGTGAGCATCCGTCCGGCCGTCAGTGACAGGCCGAGCGTCGCCAGATACGCGTCGCCGATGATTTGCATGGACACCGACTGTTGTTGCGCGCCCGCGCGTACACGTTGCGACCCCCAGAACGCGTTGCGCACGTACGACGCGGACCGCACCCCTGCTGTCTGAGCGAATCGTTCGTGAATCCGGTCCAGCAACGCGACATTCGCGTCGCGGCTCGCCGTCGCTCCCGTCGTGCGCACGGTCACCAGCAGCAGGTCGTTCGTGTCGAATCCGAGGTCGACGGTCATCATCGACGCGGATCGCGTGGCAAGTCCGGCGGTGGTCAGTAGCACGACGGAAAAGGCGAGCTGCACGACAACGAGCACGCTGGCGAGACGCGATCGCCCATGCGCAACGCTATGCTCGCCCGCTTTCAACCACGGCAGCGGATCCTGCCGCCAGGCGCGAATGGCAGGCGCCAGCGTGAAGGCGATCGTGCCGATTCCGGCGAGGACCATCGCGTAAGCGAGCACGCGCCAACTCGGAGTGAAGTCGATTCCCGACTCGGCGAACGGCGTCTGTGGCAGTACCTGCGGCAGCAGCCGGGACACCCAGACGGCGATGACGCAGGCCGCGATCCACGCGACGACCGAGATCGCAGCGCCTTCGGCGAGCAGCAGGCGAACGATCCGTCCTCGCGAAGCGCCGATCGACAGCCTGACCGCTGTTTCGCGTTGCCGCGCCGCGCCGCGCGCGAGCATCAGGTTGGCCACGTTCGCCGATACGATCACGACCGTCAGCAGCGTCACGATCGAGAACACGGCGAGAAACCGCGGTGCGGCCGCCGGGATGACCCCACCCGCGGTCGCGCTGTACGGGACGACCTCGATCGGCGCGCGGTCGATGCCGGGATACGCCAGCTCCAGCCGGCGCTGAATCGTCGATAGTTCCGACTGCGCTGCCGCGACGCTCG
>DASRJR010000427.1:0-3880 GCA_035649395.1 Vicinamibacterales bacterium | reverse complement strand
GTTCCACCGGTACGCCACACCAATTTTCCGTCCACGTGGGCGGGTCGCGAGACCTGCACGAGGTAAGATCCGCATGATTTCGTTCCGGAGGAGTACACGATGCGGCTGAAGACCTGGTCCACATGGCTTGCCTTCGCAGTGTTCATCGCGGCAATGGCCGCGCTCACGGCGCAAAGTACGCAGCCGCGCACGGCGGTCACCTCGAAAGCACTCCTCCCTGCCGAACGTGTCGAGCGAATCGACCGCGCGCTGCAGCGGTATGTCGACGAGAACCGCATCGCCGGCGCCGTGGCCCTCGTGCTGCGTGACGGCCAGCCGGTATACGAGCGTGCCGTCGGGTGGAGCGACAAAGAAGCCGGAAGACGGATGACGACCGACACCATCTTTCGCATCGCGTCGCAGACGAAGGCGATCACCAGCACGGCGATCCTGTCGCTCGTCGAGGAAGGCAAGCTCACGCTCACTGACCCGGTCAGCCGCGTGATTCCACAGTTCGCAAAGACGACGGTTGCCGCCGGCGGCTCGATCGTGCCGGCGAAGCGCGCGATCACGGTTCGCGATCTCCTGACGCATACGGCCGGGATCTCCTATGGCAACGAGCCGGCGATAGCCACCCAGTACGAGGCCAAGGGGCTCGGCCCCGCCGCGGGTCTCGGGTGGTACACCGCCGACAAGGACGAGCCCGTGTGCACGACGATCGAGCGCCTTGCGACGCTGCCCTTCGTCGCACAACCAGGCGAACAGTGGGTGTACGGCTACAACACCGACATCCTCGGTTGTGTCGTCGAACGAGCGTCAGGAATGTCGCTCGACGCGTTCGTCAAGGCTCGGATCACCGAGCCGCTCCGGATGACCGACACGCAATTCTTTCTGCCTGCGGCGCAGCGCAACCGGCTGGCGGCGGTTTACGCGAGCGGCGATGACGCGCTGATCAAGCGAGCACCCGACGGACCGCGTGGACAGGGCAACTACATCGACGGTCCACGCCGCAGCTTCTCCGGCGGGGCGGGCCTGCTTTCGACGGCTCGCGACTACGCCCGATTCCTCGAGATGATCCGCCGTGGCGGCGAGCTCGATGGCGTCCGCATCCTGGCACCGCGCACAGTCAAGCTCATGACCACGAACCAGGTCGGTACACTGCATTCGACCACCGGGCTCGGATTCGGGCTCGGCTTCGAAACGACGGATCGATACGGCGCCAACGGCCTGGACTCGGAGGGCGCCTTTGGATGGGGCGGCGCCTACGGCACGGTCTATCGCGTCGATCCCGAGGCGAAGCTCGTGATGCTGTTGATGGTTCAACTGCTCCCGAACACGACAGACATCAGGACGGTGTTCCCGACGCTGGTGTATCAGGCGATCGAACGTTAAACCATTGTTGAATTGGGATCTTTGATTGTCGATTCGTTGATGATTGGAGATTGTTGATTGGTGATTCGTTCGCGGTTCTGGCGACGACCGTGGTTTCAATCAACAAACGGAAATCAACAATCAACAACGATTGATCAATCAAAGATCGGCAGATCAACAATGACGCGTTACTGCTTGAGATACGCGCGTGCCGCGGCGATCGCCGGGCGCTCGCTGTCGGCCGCGGACGTCAGCGCCAGCAACTGGCGATAGTAGGTCGTCGCGGCCGCGCGGTTACCCAACCGGGCGGCTGCCGTTGCCGCACCGGCGATCGATCGAAACCGTCCGGGAATCATCTGCAGCGATCGCTCGAACTCGAGCAGCGCGTCCGCCGTCCGTCCCACCTCGAGCAGCATCTCACCGAGCAGCTCACGCATCGGCGACAACCGATTCTCCATGGCCACGTGCTTCTCGGATCGATCTTCTCGCGCCGCCGCGTCACCCATCGAGGC
Source organism: Vicinamibacterales bacterium (assembly GCA_035649395.1). GTDB lineage: Bacteria > Acidobacteriota > Vicinamibacteria > Vicinamibacterales > UBA2999 > Gp6-AA40. The sequence continues at coordinate 2,018 of DASRJR010000427.1, read as the reverse complement.
GAGGGCGCGAGCCGTATCGTTCTCGGCAAGGGCAATCCACGCGCTCGCCGCCGCCTCCTGAATGCCGACCTGCTCGGCCCAATACGGATCGCCCGCCGCCAGTTCCTGACGCAGCCTCGAGATGTGTGCGAGCTCGTCTTTCGCCTGACCCAGATTGCCGATGCGTGCGGCGCCCAGCGATCGGCCGAACGCGACGATGGCCTCCGCCTGCTTGAACGTTGTCTGCATTGGCGGAATGGCAGCGGCCTCGGACCAGGCGTGACGATCGAAGGCATACCGGACGGGAATGGCGGCAAAGCCGGTGTGGGCCGTGATCGAGCCGCCTGACGGCGTCGCGCCCGGCGAGTTGCGCTCGTCGAGAATTACCTTCGCGCGGCGATCTTGCGCGATCTGCAGATACGCATTCACCAGGAAGTCGAGCGGATGGTAGCGCCCCGGAATGCTCGCCGGGGTTGCCTTGGCGGCGGCGCTGGTGCTGGCCGCGTAGTTTCTGGTGGCTTGATCGGCTGCCAGGTTGGCAGCAATCGCATCCTGCCACATGCCGAGGGTGGAGAAGATGTGCGACGGCATATGGAGCGCATGCGGCGCTGATGGCGCCAGCAGGGCGTAGCTTCGCGCTGCCGGCAATCCTTTCGTCGCGATCGGCGCGTAGTCGTACGCGTGGATGATGTAATGCACGATCCCCGGATGATTGGGCTGCGATTTCTGCAACCCTTCGAGGATGGCGGCCGCCCGCAACTGGCTGGCGTACTTCTTGTCGTTCAGATCGACTCCTTCGAGCAACGCGAGCGCGTAGAAAACAGCCGCCTCGCTATCGGCCGGATAACGCTCGTGGAGACGCGCCATGGCGGCGACATAGCGCTCGGTCCGGGTGTGTTGGTCGACCGTCGCGTGCCCCTCGTAGAACGGCGCCATCGCCTCGATCCAGTCGCGCTCCCGCGGCGTGCGCGCGTTCGCGGCGCGAGCCCGCTGGATCGCCTCCCAACCCTGCTGCAACAACTGCGGCGGGAACGGCGCGGTCAGCGGATTGGGTCGCTGACTGATCGCGATGCCCCAAAAGGCCATCGCGCACGACGGCTCACGCTCGGCGATGGCGCGAAACGCCTTTTCGGTTTCTGGATAGAAGAACGAGTGCAGCATGGCGACGGCGCGATCGAAGTCCGCCTGCACCGCCGTGCTGCACGAGGTTTCGAAGTGGACGGTACCAAAGCTGCCCCCGCTTTCGTGAGCGTGATCCTGGGCCACCGCCGCTCGCCCTTGTCCGAGCACAACCAGCATCCAGACGGCGACAGCGATCGTGCCTGCGTGCCGAGGGCGATTTGGTCGAATCATGGGCGACTCCTCGGCGGCCATTGTCGATCAACTCTGGTGCTGGCGGGGATATCCAACGAGCTGGACCGTTCCTTCCCAGGTCGGAGCTGGTAGACAATCTGATGTTCGCGAACACTTGTGCAGATCCCGCCGCGCATTCTCGCCATCGACCTGCCGCCGTTCGATCCACTCAATACGAGAGCGGCTCAACTCCGTGCGTCCGGTCATCACGTGATTTCGCTGGGACAGGCGTTGCCGTTCTATGCGCCGCCCTCGTCGGTGATTCGAGCCGCGCAGGCCGCGCTTGGCCGGGCCGATGTGCACGGGTACACCACCGATCCGGGACGACCGTCACTGCGCCGCACGCTCGCTGAACGCCTGCGGGAGCACGAGCGAATCGACTGCGGACCGGACGATCTACTGATCACGGCGGGCGCCAACCATGCCTTTACGACGGCATTGACGACGCTCGTCAGCGCAGGCGATGAGATCGTGCTGCCGGCGCCGTACTTCACGAATCATCAGATGGCCGTTCAGGCGGCGGGCGCGATAGCCATCGAAGCGCCCGTGGCCGACCGCGAATCATACAGCGTGACCTGGGACGATATCGCACCGGTGCTGACCGATCGCACGCGTGTGGTGGTGCTGTGCAACCCGAGCAATCCGACGGGCGCGCCCGTGACCGCAGCAGCTGGCACACGCATCGT
>DASRJR010000426.1:0-8392 GCA_035649395.1 Vicinamibacterales bacterium | reverse complement strand
TCCTGCCTGAGCGCGCCGACCGGATCGATCCACGCGGCGCGCAGCGCCGGAACGAGCGCCGCACAGAGACACGCTGCGACGATCCAGAGCAGGCCTCCGACGTAGGCGATCGGGTCGAACAGCCGGACACTCGACCCGATGTATTCGGCCGCTGGTGTGGCCAGGAGCATGCCGCCGAGCGCGGCCGTGAAGGTGCCGCCGAGGAGAAGCCCGATGCCGACGGGACGAGCCGACTGTGACAGCACGAGCGCGGCGATGGTACGCGGCGTCGCGCCAAGCGCCATCCGCACACCGATCTCCCTGGCGCGTTGCTCGACGAGATACGAAAGCACGCTGAACAGCCCCGACAGCGTGAGCAGCAGCGCCAGCGCTCCAAGCACCAGCGACAGCCAGAGTGGAATCGCCAGGAGATAGGCTTCTGCGCTGGCGACGACTTGCATCGTGGAGACTTCGCCCATGTTGGGATTGATTGCGGCCAGGCGATCGACGAGCGCATGGCGCGCGCGCTCGGCGTCAACACGCACCTGCAGCGTCAGCGCCGTCTCTGCCGCCTCGACGCTGATCGGCATGTAGATACCTGCTCCACCAAACCGGAAGGCGCCGAGCCGAAAGCCCGCGACGTCGCGGGCGATGCCAACGACGACCGCCGAGCGCGAGACGAGCAGCGGGTTATTGCCCCTCGGGTCATTCCGTCTTTCGCCTCCGAACAAGGCAGACGGATTTGGCTCGACCCGCAGGACCTGCCCGATGGCGTCGGCGCTCGGCCACAGCTGGCGGGCCACGCTCTCGGACACGATCGCCACCGCGGTGCTTGCAGTGCGCTCGGTGGCTGTGAAGCCGCGCCCACGCACGAGATCGATGCCGTAGATGCCAAAGTACTCTGGCGAGACGAACTGATAGGTGACGGGAGACTTGCCACTCGCGCCTTCCGCAAGCCCGGGCAACCAGCCAAGCCCGCCGAGGAAGCCCGGAAACGAGGCCGCGACCGACGCCACGAGCGGCTCGCTCTTGACCACTTCGAGGATGGCGCCGCGCCGCTGCTCCTCACGGATCGTGACGTTGACGATACCCGCCGTGCGAATACCAGGATCGATGGCGGCCGCCTCCAGCGAGCTGCGCAGAAAGACCGCGGCGCAGATGAGAAGCAGTGCCGATGCCGTCACCTGCAGCGTGACCAGCACGTCCCGGGCGCGTCCGGGACGGCTGTCGCGCACCACCTCGCCACGAATCGCCCGCACCAGCTCGAGGCGGGTGGCCTGAAGTGCGGGTGCGAGCGCAAAGAACACGGTTGAGACCAACGCGCCGACCACGAGGAACAGCGCGACGCGCCAGTCCGCCGGCGGCACGGCGATGTTGATGTGGCCGATATCCGGCGGGAACGTCGTCATCAGCGTGTAGTCGATGCCGGTGAGCACGATCCGTGAGAGGCCGAACGCGAGCGCGGCGGAGATCAGTGCGAGCACCAGGCTCTCGGTGAGCAACTGCCAGATCACGCGCCGCCGCGACGCGCCGATGGCCAGCCGGATGCCGATCTCGCGCTGACGTCCCACGCCGCGGGCGAGCAGCAGGTTCGCGACGTTCGCACAGCCGATCATGAGGATCAGGCCGAACGCGAAAAAGAGCGGCACGAACATCAGCATGGTCTCGGTCGAGAGCGGCACCGTGCCGGTCCTCGGTTCCAGAACAAGCTTCGCCGCGGGCGGCTCGCCGGAACGTTCGGCCGTAACACGCGAATCCCACACGAGCAGCTGCGCCAGCGCCTGCTCGCGCGGCAGGCCGGGCTTCAGCCGCCCGACGATCTCGACGCTGTCCGGGTCGCGCGGGCCCTCGCCGGTGCGGGGAAACTCGTTCTTCAGGGAAAGCGGCGCCCAGTACTCCGGCGCAACCCAGGTCAGTCCCCGAAAGTCCGCCGGCATCACGCCGACAACCAGGAACGATGCTCCGTTCACGCGGATCGTGCGATTGACCAGGTCGGGATCGCTCGCAAAGCGCAGCGACCAGGTGCGATGGCTGAGGACGATCACCGGAGGGCGGCCGGGCTCGTCGTCAGACGGTGTGAGCGTGCGCCCGCGGGCGGCGGTGACGCCGAGGGCGTGGAAGTAGTTCCCCGTCACGAGCGGGCCTTCCATCTTGCGGCCTTCGACGAAGGCCGCGCTGCCCTTGATCGCGACCGTTTCGGAGAAGACGTCGGTCTCGCGAACGAGGGCGTCATACTGCGCGCGCGTGAAGGTTCCGGCCTCGGCGCCGGGCGATTGCTGACGAGCGACAGCGAACAGCTCGTGAGGGTGTCGTACCGCGTCCACGCGAAAGAAGACCGCGTTGAGGATCGTGAACACGACAGTCACGAGCCCCAGGCCGAGCCCGACTGTCGTCACAATCGTCGTGGCCGCCAGCGGCGCCCGGAGGAACGAGCGCCAGGCGTAGTGGACGTCTCGCACGACGGTGTCGAGTACCGTCGTGCCACGCGCATCGCGGCAGGCCTCCTTGATCGGCTCCACGGCGCCAAAGGTTCGGAGTGCCTGCAACCGTGCCGCCTCGGGAGACATCCCCGCAGCCCGCAGCCGCTCCGCTTCGTGCTCGACATGGAATTGCAGTTCCTCGCGCAAATCGGATTCGCGGCGATCGCGGAAGAACACGGATCGTAGCCGGCTGTTCAGGATGTGCCAGAGCCGCATGATCAGGTCCGTTGCAGCACGAGGTTGACGCCAGCCGAGAGGCGCTCCCACTTGGAGAGCTCGATCGTGAGCTGCTTGCGCCCCGCTTTCGTCAGCGCGTAGAAGCGGGCGCGCCGGTTGTTCTCGGAGGCGCCCCACTCCGCCGTAATCCAGCCCTGGTGCTCGAGGCGGTGGAGCGCCGGATAGAGCGAGCCTTGCTGGACGCGCAGCAGATCATCGGAGATCTGTTGAATTCGCTGGGCGATCGCCCAGCCGTGCATGGGCTCGAGGGCAATCGTCCTCATGATCAATAGGTCGAGTGTGCCCTGCAAGACGTCGGTCTGGTCGCTCATTTTCCGCCTGCGCCGAGGCTACGGCGGACAGGCCGCTCCGCCGAGGCGACGGCGGACAGGGCGCCTCTCTTGTAGATTGCCAAAGGGAGAAGACGGAGCGGGCGACGAAAAAGTTCAGGGATGTGCGCTATCGGCTCTTGGTGATCTTCATCACCGTCATCCGCGAGGCGCCCGAGACGTAGATCGCGCCGTCGGTATCGATGCCCATGCCATGAGCCCGGTCAGCAGACACGCTGCCAATCTGCTTCCCATTCTTCATGATGTTGACGATGCCGTCGTTGACGTCGCTCACGTAGACCGTGTCGTCGGCGGCTACCGCGATCCCGCCGCGCGAGGGATAGGGCCACGTCTCGACGAACCGGCCTTCCTTGTCGAAGACCGACACGCGCTTGTTGTCGCTGTCGTTGACCAGGATTCGGCCGCGTGAATCCAACGCCACGCCGTGCGGGAGCTGGAGCTGCCCGGGCTGCGAGCCCTTCACGCCGCCGATCATGCGAACGTACTTTCCATCCTTGGAGAATTGCACGACGCGTGCGTTCACATACCCGTCCGACACATAGATGTCCCCGTTGGGCGCGATCGCAACGTGGTTGGGCTGGTTGAACAAGTCTCGCGACGTGTTATCGCCGGCGACGCCTTTCTTGCCGAGGGTCATCAGCACGCGGCCCTCCGGGCTGAACTTGTGCACCACGTGGGCCGCGGAGTCGGTGACCCACAGGAAACCCTGCGCGTCGATCGTCACGCTGTGCGCGCTCTCGAACAGTCCCTCGTCACCGAAGGCCTTCACGAACGTGCCGTCACGCGTGAACACGCGGAAGTACGGCGCCGTGCGCACCAGCACGACGACGTTCCCTTTCCCGTCCGCCGTGATCCAGGTGGTATTCCCGTTCCACGTCGTTCCCTGCGGAAGCTGCGCCCAGCCTGGGTCGACCTTGTAGGTCCCGCCCGATTGCGCCGAGGCGCCGCTCGCGCCGAGCAGCACGACGCAGACGAGAATCGCCGACCGCATACGTCCAATCGATCGTGTGTGCACGATGGAACTCCTTTGGCTACTCGGCCAGCAGTCTGAGGTCGCCGATGGCGTGCTGGACGTCGAGATCGACGACGACGGCCGACGATTCGGCGCGCGGGTTGACCCAGCGGCCATCGCGCTGCTCGAGTCCGTTGACGTTCGAGTCACCAATGAGGCCGGAGGTCCGCGCGGAAATGCCAACGCCGGCGGGCAGGTGAATCGTCGTGTCGCCCGCCCCCGCCTGCACTTTCACGTTGTAGCTCTTGACCGGCATGCCGCGAAGATCGACGACAAGATCGCCGGCACCGAGGCGAATCGAAAGGCTCTGCAGGTTCAGCCGGCCGAGCACCAGCTGCGCATCGCCAGCCGTGAGCGTGACGACGAGGTCGAGCGGCGTCGTCTCGTCGAGGCTGAGGCGCCACGTGTTCTCGTAGTTGCCAGACGCCGAACCCTGGGACAGCTTCAGCGTGCCGACGGTGCCGTCCACCGCGTACGCGATCGTCGGTTTCAACACCGGGATGTTGAAGTCGTAATCGCCCTCGAGGAGTTTCGCCGCACCTGACTTCACCGCCAGCTCACCCGCGCTCATGTCGATCTCGACACGCGCGTGCGACGCAGCGCCGCGGTCGATGGTGTGCCGCTCGTGGACGACAGGACCTGCCGGTGCGCTCGTGCCGCAGGCGATCGTCCCCAGCGCGGTGACGACCATCGCGGCAACCGCGCTGATCGATCTCACTCGTACCCCACTGAGCGGTGTCATCGCCGGCAGCATATTACCGGATAGCCTGCGTCTTCAACGGACGATCTCTCGCAGCAGACCGGGCCCTATCGAGATTTGCCCCGTAAACGGGCGCGCGTGTGAGGCAATCAACACGACGGAGATGGCCACCGCCGTGGCGAACAGTCCCATGGCTGTGGCCGCCGCGGGCTTGTTGTCGCACTGCACCATCGCAATCGCGATCAAGACGACGATGGCCACGCCGATGAGGCCGGCCCATTTCACCCCGTTGATCGACGAACGGCTGATGATGATGCGCTGCCGCCGTGCGTCGAGCGCCTGCTCGAGCGCGACGACCATTTCGCGCTGCGCGACGCGTTGGCCGTCGGTGGTGGGCACGGCCGCCAGCGACAAGCGCAGCGCCTCGCTGAGAGGCGCCGGGGCGACGGCCAGCGTTACACCCTGGCTCGCCATCGCCGGCCATTCCTCGTCCGCCGTATGCTTGACGTAGCGGCTGAGCAGCTCGTGCAGCCGTGTCGCGAAGTCGGGTGGAAAGGTGGCGGCGAGCAGATCGACGCTCCGGAGCGCGCTGGCTTCGCGACTCACTTCGACAGTCGCGCGCTGCGAGTCGTTCCACACCTGCGCCGAGAGAAACGCGACGAGCAACGCGTACACGATGCCGAGCGGCGGCAGCAGCGCCGGCGTCACTGCCTTGAACGCACGGGCCCGTTGATCGACGGCCAATCGCGTGACCGTCGCATGAATCAGCCAGGTGATGATGGCCGTCACGAGGAAAACGACGGTGGCCATCCACGGGACTGACAGGTGATACACCCACTCGCTCATTCGAGTGTCCTCCGCGCGCAGAGCATGCCGCACGCCGGCGGCTGACGCAACGATTCAGAAACGATGGCGGTCAGTGCAGGAGCCGAATGATCTCGTCGCTCGGGCGCACGTCGCCGAAGATCCGATAGAACGTCGCGAGCGTCGCGTCGTGCAGGCCGTGGGCGTGACCGGACAATGCGTCCGAGATCAGCACCACTTTGTATTCGAGCTCCGCGGCGTCGCGCGCCGACGACTCACAACAGATGTTCGTCACCGCCCCCGCGATCAGGACGGTGTCGATGCCGCGGGCATCGAGCTGGTCCTTCAAGTTGCATTTGCCCGGAAAAAACGCACTGGCGCCGGACTTGACGGCAATCAGATCGGCAGGCTCGCGCTCCAGCCCGTGCCACAGCCTCGTGCCTCGGCCGTCCCTCTGACCGTCGTTGAAGTACCGGGACGCAAGCTCCGTTCCGAGAATGACGCTGAGATGCCTCGGCATCCTGTCCATGCGCGACAGCACCCACGCGACCGTTCCGCCGCTATCGCGAACTGCGACAGCGAGAGCGTTCACGGTCGCGATGATCCGCTGCCACGTGTCGTCGTCGACGACTGTCGCCTCATCGAGGTCGATGACGACAAGGGCTGTCGTCTTCGGATCGATCGTGTCGAAGGCATGCAGCCGCCCTCGGCGCGCGACGACTTTCTCGACGATTCTGTCTGGAATGCCGCTCGGGTGACGCATGTGAAGAGAAGGACGTTATCATGCAGCCCGCTCGTGTTCGAAGCGATCCTCGAGGATGGTGACGCGTCGCGCGCGACGCACGTCGTGAACGATCTGCTGGCCCACGGCTTCCCGGGCTCGTTGACCGGGAGCCTCGCCATCGATGCGCACCTGCGCGTGCGCGGCCGGCGCGCCGGACGACGATCGCTCAGCGACATCGACTTCGTCGTCGACGGGTTCGCGGCGATTCCCGAGTCGCTTGCCGATCGGTTCCTGTTGAACCACGTCCATCCGCAGGCGCTCGAGGGTAAGACCCTCGTCCAGTTGATCGACCCGGAGCACGCGCTGCGCGTCGATGTGTTCCGCGCGTTTGGCGCGACGTTGTCGCGCAGCGGACCACTGGGTGTCGACACGGAGCCGCTCGACGTGGTCGCGCTCGAGGATGTGGTGGCAAGGACGACCGCGTACGTGTACGGCCGACTGCGCGCCGGCCGTGCCATCGAGGCGAAGCATGCGCACGCCTTTCTCGAGTTGTTGAGCGTCGGCGGCGAGTCAGCGCTCGCGGACGCGTGGCAGGACCACCGCGAACAGATGTCGTGCTCATTCAATGAGGCGTCGAACCATGCGCGGCGAATGCTGGAACTCCATCCGGAATTGGTCGCCACCGAGGAGTACTCCAGCGTGATTACTCCGTGCGAACGGTGCCAGGACCATGGCCGGTTCCGGTGCGCGCCGCCCAAGCGAATCGTGGAGATTCTCGGTTACTGGTAACAGCGAGCGATCACGACGATCACCCATTATGGATGGCACTCACGACATTGCTGACGAACAGCGGAGGCTGTGGAACGGTGCGTCGGGACACGCGTGGGTCGAGATGCAAGACCTGCTTGACGAGTTGTACAAACCGATTCAGGACCTGCTCGTCGCGGCGGTGTCGGCGAAGCCCCGCACTCATGTGCTCGACGTTGGGTGCGGGACGGGGAGTACGACGCTCGCCGTGGCGCGGTGGCTCGGCGCCACCGGGCGGAGCACCGGCGTCGACATCTCGCAGCCGATGATTGCCGCTGCCCGGGCGCGCGCTGAGCGTGAAGGCGCGGCCGCGAGCTTCATCTGCGCCAACGCGCAGATCTATCCGTTCGATCCGGAGCGCGTCGATATGATCATCTCGCGGTTCGGCGTGATGTTCTTTGCCGACCCTGTCCAGGCGTTTGCCAACCTGCGTCGTGCGGCGACTGACGCGGCGGAACTCGAGTGCATCGCGTGGCGAAGTGTCGAAGAGAATCCGTTCATGACGACGGCGGAGCGAGCGGCAGCTGCGATCCTGCCGAACCTTCCCGCGCGCCGACCGAACGTGCCGGGACAGTTCTCCTTCGCGAACGGACCGCGCGTCGTCGCGATTCTCGAAGACAGCGGCTGGGCCGAGATCGCCCTCCAGCCGATCGAGGTCGAGTGCACGATGCCGGAGCAGGAGTTGGTCCGGTATCTCACACGCCTCGGTCCGGTCGGCCTCGCGCTGCAAGAGGCTGACGAGGAGACCCGCGCGCGGGTCATCGACACTATTCGCCCGGCCTTCGATCGGTATGTGCACGGGAAGGACGTGCGGTTTCCGGCGGCGTGCTGGCTGGTCCGCGCTCGAGCGGGGCGGCCACGTACGCCGTGACGCGTGCGTCCGCGGTCAGCGTTCCGCGCGCGCCTTCGCCGCGGCGCGAATGGCGGCGCAGCGTCTGGTCATGATCCCGATCGCATCCGGTTCGGCCATCACCACGGCCTCGAGGTGCTTGCAGAAGTCGGGCTCCGCGCTGCCGCTGCGCAGCTCGCTCAGGAACGGCTGAATCTTGCCGAACGTCGCAAAAACTTCGGTATGTGCCGCCCGAAACGCGTCGCCGTCGATTGCGCCTGTAGTGACCAGCGAGGCCGCCATGTCCCAGTACCCGAGGACCATGCGGAACGACGGGTTGCGGTCGCCGCTCACGATCGGCATGAAGTCGGTAAGGCTTTCGGGATTGAAGTCCGCCAGGAACCACGCCCGCGCTTCCCGCAGTACCGGCTCGCGGCGCAGCTCGAATAGCTGAAGGTTGAGAGTGGCACTTTCGAAAGGAGTCGGCATGC
>DASRJR010000425.1:0-6155 GCA_035649395.1 Vicinamibacterales bacterium | reverse complement strand
ACGACCGCCTGCGCGTGCCCTGGCACGTCCTGCCGCACAAAGCCGCGGCGGTGACGCCACAGCGCGAAGACGTCTCGCTTGTCAACGGGACAGGCACGATCGCACTGGCCAATCCTGGCGCAGTGGCGGGCCGCGTGGACGTATTTGCGCTGACGGGCACGAGCCACAAGGTTCACAAGAAGGAGTTGCCCGAACCAGGTGACAACTTCGCGGTGATCGATCTCAAGGCCGTAGGCGTTCGAGGGGTGACCGCAAGCGGCATCCCTGCCATTCAGTTTGGAATCACGACGAATGGGATCCGTTCACACCCGAATTACCCGGCTGAATTCGACGTGTTCATCGACAACAACCGCGATGGCGTGTTCGATTTCGCGATCTTCAACCTCGAGAACGGCGGCTTTGCCGTCACCGGTCAGAACATTGTCGGCGTCGCCGACTTGAAGACGAATACGGCCATCGCACGATTCTTCGCCGACGCCGATCTCGATTCCGGCAACTTCATCGCCACGGCGCTGCTGTCGGATCTCGGTCTGACGCCGACCACGCAATTCGATTTCTCCGTGGTCGCGTTCGACAACTACTTCACCGGCCGGGCCACCGATGCCATCGAGAACATGACGTTCAACCCCAGCCTCCCGCGCTTTGTGGGAACTGGAGTGCCGGCGTCTGGCGTGCCCATCGGTGGGACCAGCACATTGACCGTGCAGGAAGTGCCTGGCGGCAGCGCAGCCTCGCCATCGCAGACCGGATTGCTGTTGCTGTACCGGGATGGCCGCCCGAAACAGGAGTCGTCGATCATCAACGTGCAATAGCCCCGCGAGATCGATCACGTCGGCGCGATGGAGGCGCGCCCCGCGATACTATGACGGCGCGCACCCATCGCGATGAACGCTGAAGATCGTCTCGAGCTCTTCTTTTCGCAGTCGCTGGACGGTTTCTTCTTCATGATGCTCGACGAGCCCGTCCGGTGGGACGACTCCGTCGACAAGGAGCAGGTCCTCGACTACGTCTTCACCCATCAACGCGTCACGAAAGTCAACGACGCGTTGCTGGCGCAGTATGGCGCGACCCGCGAGGCATTTCTCGGAACCACGCCGACCGACTTGTTCCGTCACGATCTCGCGCACGGGCGGCGCGTCTGGCGGGATTTCTTCGATCGCGGACGGCTCCACGTGGAAACTGATGAGCGCCGCGTCGACGGCACGCCGATTCGCGTCGAGGGCGACTACATCTGCTTCTACGACGAGCAGGGACGCATCACCGGACACTTCGGGATTCAGCGCGATGTCAGCGAGCGCGAACGGGCCAGTCAGGCCTTGCGACAGTCCAACCGCCGTCTCGAGGTGCTCCACGACATCCATCGCGACATCCTCGGATCGCGTTCGCCTCAGACGATTGCCGAAGCAACGCTGCGGCATCTTCAGGACCTGATTCCCTGCCGCCGCGCGAGCGTGGCGGTGTTCGATCTGTTGCGCGGCATGGGGACCGTCATCGCGTCGTACGACGAGGGGCGGACACAGATCGTCGACAGCACGCCCGTGCCGATCGAAGAGTTCGGCGTGAGGGAAGAGCTGCAGGCCGGTCTCGTCGGAAGCCTGCGGAGTATCCGTAAGGGTCTGCCGTCCGACTCGATGTCGTTCAAGCTCCCGTCGACGATTCATGTTCCGCTGTTGGCCGACAGCGCGCTGATCGGCGTCCTGAGCGTGATCGCACCCGAGGGGTCGTATCTCGATTTCGGCGCGATCGCGATCGGACAGGAAGTCGCCAGCTCATTGGCCGTCGCGATTCGGCAGGCGCAACTGCGCGAGCACATCGAGCGCCATAACGTGGAGCTCGAGGATCGGGTGCGGGCCCGCACAGCGGACCTTGAACGCAGCGAGAACCGGCTGTCCGCCATCGTCAACGCGCTGCCCGATCTGGTTCTGGTCGTGAATGACGAAGGCCGGTACGTCGAAATCCTGACCGCGAAAGAGGACCTGCTGTACCGCGCGCGGGCGGAGATGAAGGGCCGGACGTTTCACGACATCCTGCCGCCGGCGATTGCCGGTTCTCATCTTCGCCTGGTGCAGCGCACGCTGGATACGCACACGAGTCAGACGCTCGAATACTCGCTGAGCGTGCCGGCCGGGGAGCGCTGGTTCGAGGCGCGCACCGGACTGCTCGGGGTGCAGATCGACGGCCGGCCGGCGGTGGTGTTCATCGCGCGAGATGTCACCGATCGCAAGCGGGCCGAGGACCTCGAGTCACAGAACATCTACCTGCAGGAAGAGATCAAGGTCGAGCGCAGCTATGGCGACGTGGTCGGCGAGTCGGCCGCCATACGCCGGGTGTTCAAGGCGATCAGCATGGTGGCCGACACCGAATCGACCGTGCTGGTGCTCGGCGAGACGGGCACCGGCAAGGAGCTGACCGCGCGCGCGATTCACAATCTGAGCCGGCGGCGTAACGGCGTCATGGTCAAGGTCAATTGCGCCGCCCTGCCGTCGGGCCTGGCCGAGAGCGAGCTGTTCGGCCACGAGCGAGGCGCGTTCACCGGCGCGGTCCAGCAGAAGAAGGGACGCTTCGAGCTCGCGCACAACGGCACGATCTTCCTCGACGAGGTCGGCGAGCTGTCACTCGACGTTCAGGTGAAGCTGCTGCGGGTGTTGCAGGAGCAGGAGTTCGAGCGCCTGGGTAGCACGCGGCCGACCAAGGTCAACGTCCGTGTGATCGCGGCGACGAACCGCGACCTGGAAGACGAGATCGCGCGCGGCCGCTTCCGATCGGACCTGTTCTATCGCCTGAACATCTTTCCCATCCACCTGCCACCGCTGCGCGAGCGGAAACCCGACATTACGCTCCTGGCGAAACACTTCGCGGTCGGCTTCGCCCGCAAGATGGGGAAGCGTGTGGTCGGCATCGACGAACAGGCGCTCGCGCGCTTGACGGGTTACGACTGGCCGGGCAACGTCCGCGAGCTGGCCAACGTGCTCGAGCGTGCCGTCATTCTGTGCGACGGATCGTCCGTCCTCGTCGAGCACCTCGGCGAGTTGACTCGCGGCCGGCGCGAGAGCGGCGTGTTTCCGACGCTCGAAGAAATGGAACGGCAGCACATCCTGCGCGCCCTGGCGCAAACCGGCGGCGTGCTCGCCGGCCCCGAAGGCGCGGCGCGGCTGCTCGGCATGCGCCGATCGACCGTCTGGTCGCGCATGAAGAAGCTTGGTATTCGCACGAGCCACGATTAGTGCGCCGTTAGGAATCAGGAATCAGGAATCAGGAGTTCCTGATTCCTGATTCCTGGCTGCGCTCACCGCGTGCCGACATTTCGGTACGGTGGCGATATCCACGCACCACGTTTTCGGCACGCCTCACGCCACCCCGCATCGCCGCCTTGCCTGCAACCCGTTGAATCGCAGCCGGTTCAGCAGGGGCACCGCCGACGTCGCCCGCGCTGGCACATCCATCGCTCTTCGAGTGACCGTGCCGTCATCGAGCGGCATGAAAGCGAGATACCTCCCATGTTCACGCGCAGGCAAGCCATTCGTTGGGCGGAGTTGTGGTTGTCGTGCTGGAACGAAGGCGACATCGACACGCTGCTCGCCCTCTACAAGGACACGCGGCGCTTTGAGCGCACTCCGGGGAACGGCGACTCCGATGCGCACGCGGAAACGGTTGCGGCCTTCAAGCGTCATTGGGGCGCGCTGCCGTTCGGGATTCATTCGATGCGCGGAGATCTGGAGCGAGTGGCATGGGATCCGGAAAGCCGCGAACTGACGATCGTCTACGCCACTGATCTGGACGGCACGCGCCTCTATGGATGCGATCTCGTCACGCTCGACGGCGACGGCCACGTGCTGCTGGGCGATCCCTGTGTGGGCGGCCTGGCCGATGAGGACTCGAGTGGCATGGACCACGCGCTCGTACGCGCGGAGCACGGTTTCGAAGGAGGACGGTAATGCGAATCATGGCAGCAGGACGGGCCGCTCGGCGCTTGATTGCGGGAGCCGCGCTGCTCGGAATCATTTCTTTCTCGATAGGACTGGCGGCGGTCAGTACTCTCTCGACAGCACTGGCGGCCGAGCGCGGGAGCATGCCCGAGACGACACGCTCGCTGCAGCGGACGCTCGAGCGGTTGCCGTACTACGGGGTCTTCGACTTCATGGCGTTCGGCATCGACCGCGGAACGGTGACGCTGACCGGCTACGCCTACAGCGGCAGCCTGCGGAACGCGGCTGAAATGGCGGCCAAGCGGACGTCGGGTGTCGACGAGGTGGCGAACCGACTCGAGGTGCTCCCGGCATCGCCGAACGACGATCGCATTCGCTGGGCGACGTTCTACCGGATCTACACCGACGCCTTCCTCTCGCGCTATGCGTCGGGCGGTCCCGACAGCGTGCGGCGCGAGCTCTATCAAGCGAGGCGGTTCGGTGGCATGTATCAGCCGCTCGGGCTCTACGACATCCACATCGTCGTCCGCAACGGCCACACCACGCTCTACGGCATCGTCGACAACGACGGGGACCGGACGATTGCGGAAATGAAGGCGCGTGAGGTGTCGGGCGTCTTCTCGGTCGAGAACGAAATCGTCGTCGCCAGCAAGAAAGGATAACGGTGATGCGAGCGTACATCGCGATGGCCGTCATTCTGTGGTGCGGCGTCTCCGTCGCGGGCGCACCGGCATCAGCGGCTCGCACCACCGAGGCACTTGCACCTGAGCTGAACGGCCTGGGGACGCTGCACGTGTCCGTATCGACGGCACTCCCGCAGGCGCAGCGCTTCTTCAATCAGGGCATGCGCCTGCTGTACGCCTACAACCACGCCGAGTCGCTTCGCGCGTTCCGCGAGGCGGCCCGGCTCGACCCGGCGCTGGCCATGGCGCATTGGGGACAGGCGCTCGTGCTCGGTCCGAATCTGAACGCGCCGATGACGCCCGAGAACGGGCGCGAGGCTGCGGCCGCGATTCGACGCGCGCAGGATCTCGCGTCAGGCGCAACCGGACGCGAGCGTGCGCTGATCAACGCGCTGGCCAGGCGATATGCCGCTGATGGCGGCGGCGACCGGCCCGCGCTCGATCGCGCGTATGCGGCGGCGATGCGGACAGTCGCCGAACGATTCAACGCGGATCCGGACGTGCAAACGATCTACGCCGACGCCGAGATGAACACGATGCCGTGGGACTACTGGCTGAAAGATGGATCGCCAAAGCCCGACACGACGCGCGTGCTCGACGTGCTCGAAGGTGTGATGGCGCGCCATCCGGATCATGCGGGAGCGCTGCACTATCACATCCATCTGCTCGAGGCGTCGCGCGATCCGGATCGGGCCGAGCGCAGCGCCGACCGCCTCGGCTCGTTGATGCCCGCGGCCGGGCATCTGGTCCACATGCCCGCGCACATCTACATTCGCGTCGGGCGCTACGCCGATGCGGCCGAGGCGAACGAACGCGCGATTCGTGCCGACGAGGACTATCTGGCGCAGTGCCAGGCGCAAGGTCTGTATCCGGTCAGCTACTACCCGCACAACCTGCACTTTCTCTGGGCCGCGGCCACGTTCGAAGGGCGGCGTGCGGTTGCGGTCGAAGCGGCGCGAAAGACGGCGGCCAAGGTCCCGCATCATCACGCCGGCGCGTTGTCGTGGACGGCGGACTTTCCGGTGACACCGATGCTGGCCTACGCACGATTCGGTCTGTGGCAGGACGTGCTCACCGAACCGCAGCCGCCGGCCAACGCGCCGTACGCCACCGGCATCTGGCACTACGCCCGCGGGCTGGCATTCACCGCTCGCGGCCAGCTCGATCGCGCTGCCGCGGAGCTGCTGGTCCTGAAGTCGACGATGACGCACGAGGCGTTTGCGACCACGCTGAAGGATCTGCCGCTGTTGACCAATCTGCAGATCGCGTCGCGGATGCTCGAAGGCGAGCTCTCGCTCCGTCGTGGCAATGCCGCAGCGGCGGTCGCCGTGCTTCGTGAAGCGGTGGCGATCGAGGACGGACTGCCCTACGCCGAGCCGCCGATCTGGCATCATCCGCCGCGGCAGGTACTCGGCGCCATGCTGCTCGAGGCCGGCCAGGCCGCTGACGCCGAGCAGGTCTATCGCGACGATCTCGTGCGCTTCCGCGAAAACGGATGGTCGCTGTTCGGGCTGGCGCAAAGCCTGCGCGCACAGCAGCGGCTCGA
>DASRJR010000424.1:0-9096 GCA_035649395.1 Vicinamibacterales bacterium | reverse complement strand
ATGGCACGTTATATCGGACCGGTTTGCCGCCTCTGCCGCCGTGAGGGCATGAAGTTGTTCCTCAAGGGCGAGCGCTGCTACACGGAGAAGTGCGCCATCGAGAAGCGCAACTTCGCGCCAGGCCAGCATGGCAAGACGCGGAAGTCGAAGCTGGCTGGATACGGTGTGCAGCTGCGCGAGAAGCAGAAGGTGAAGCGCATCTACGGTGTGCTCGAGGACCAGTTCCGGCTGTACTTCGAGCAGGCAGAGCGCACGCGCGGCATCACCGGCGAGACGTTGCTCCAGCTGCTCGAGCGGCGCCTCGACAACGTGGCGTACCGGCTCGGCTTCGCGACGTCGCGGCCGCAGGCACGGCAGCTGGTGCGGCACGGACACTTCACGGTGAACGGCCGTAAGGTGAACATCCCGTCGTTCTCGGTGAAGCCGGGCGATGTCGTGGCGGTTCGCCAGAGCAGCCAGAAGGCGCCGGCAATCCTGCACGCGCTCGAAGAGGTGAAGGGCCGCGGCGTGCCCGAATGGCTGCAGTTCGACGCCGCGTCGTTCTCGGCCAAGATCGGTTCGGTTCCGACACGCGAGCAGATCAACCTGCCGGTGCAGGAACAGCTCATCGTCGAGCTGTACAGCAAGTAGGGGGCCGGCGTCAGCCGGTCATCGCATCCGTCAGCCCGCAGCTCTTCAGACCTGCAGCGGGAGGCTGGCGGAAATAACCCGCAGGTCTGGAGGCCGGGGCTGCCGGCCCGTTGCGAAAGGACACACTGCCATGCTCTGGAAAGGTTTTCAGCGTCCCAAGCGTCTCGAGTTCGAGCGGGAAACACTCACGGATCGGTTCGGCCGGTTCTACGCGCAGCCGTTCGAGCGCGGCTTTGGCACGACGATTGGCAACGCGCTTCGCCGCGTGCTGCTCTCCTCGATTGAGGGCGCGGCGATCACGGCGGTGAAGATCGACGGCGTGCTCCACGAGTTCTCGCCGATCCCCGGCGTGGTCGAGGATGCCACCGACATCATCCTCAACCTGAAGCAGATTCCGTTGAAGCTGCACGTCGACTACACCAAGACGCTGTACCTCCGCGTCGACAAGCCCGGCATCGTGCGCGCCAAGGACATCGAAGTCGATCAGGACGTCGAGATCCTCGAGCCGGAAGCGCATATTGCAACGGTGGCCGAGGGCGGCAAGCTCCACATGGAGCTCCGCATGAAGCGCGGGCGCGGGTATGTGTCGGCGGACAAGAACTTCGACGAGGACCTCGGCATCGGCTGGATTCCGGTCGATTCGGTGCACTCGCCGGTGAAGAAGGTGAACTACCTCGTCGAGGCGGCGCGTCTCGGTCAGACCACGGACTACGACAAGCTGACCATCGACGTCTGGACCAACGGTTCGGTGACCGCGCAGGAGTCGGTGTCGCTGGCGGCGAAGCTGATTCGCGATCATCTCAACATCTTCATCAACCTCGAAGATGCGGGCGAGTCGATCGACACCCAGGCCGAGCAGCCGCGCGCCGGTGTGCTCAACGAGAACCTCGACAAGAGCGTCGAGGAGCTCGAGCTGTCGGTCCGTTCGTACAACTGCCTGAAGAACGCGAACATCCGGACCATCCGTGAGCTCGTGCAGAAGACGGAAGCCGAGATGCTGAAGACCAAGAACTTCGGCCGGAAGTCGCTGAACGAGATCAAGGAGATCCTGCACAGCATGGGCCTGAGCCTCGGCATGCGGCTCGATCAACCGGCACAGGCGCATCAGGACTAGCACCATGAGACACAACGTTGCTCATCGCAAGCTCGGACGCGTCACCGAGCACCGGCTCGCGCTGCTGCGCAATCAGGCGATTGCGCTGCTGCGTCACGAGCGGATCGAAACGACGATGCCGAAGGCGAAGGAGCTGCGGCCGTTCGTCGAGCGTCTGATTACGATCGCGCGACGCGGCGTGGCGGCGGGCGAGGCCGGCGGCAAGACGCTTCATGCGCGTCGCATGGTGCTGGCGGAGCTCCCGGACATCGAGGTCGTGAGCAAGCTGTTCACGGATCTCGCTCCCCGATTCGCCGATCGCCCAGGTGGCTACACGCGGATTCTGCGGGTCGGCTATCGGCGCGGTGACTCCGCTGAGGTCGCTCAGGTCGAGCTCGTGGGCAGCGAATACAACCCGCAGCTCGCCAAGGCGGAGAAGGGCGAGGACGACGACGAAGCGCCCAAGAAGGCCAAGGGCGTCGGCGAGCGTCTCAAGCGAGCCGCGCAGCGGATGCGCGGCAAGGGTGAGGGTGGGTCGAAGGCGCAGGCTGGTGGCCAGACGAAGGGCGCCGCGCGGAAATCGACGACGCCGAGGAAAGCTGGCGGATCCTAAGACAACTCCCAAGGCCCGACTCCCAACTCCCAAACGCGAGTCTGGAAACAAGAAGACCCGGCGGCGCAAGCCGACCGGGTCTTTTCTTTGAGAGCTGGAGCCGTTGGGAGTTAGACCTCCTCAGTCACCGCCTGACCGCGTTCGGCCTTGTATGCCGCGATGATCTTGGCCTGGAGCATGTGCGGCACTTCCTCGTAGTGCGAGTACTCCATGTGATACGTGCCGCGCCCCCCGGTGGCCGACGTCAGATGCTGTTCGTAGGTCAGCATCTCCGACATCGGCACTTGGGCGCGGATGACGGTCATCGCCCCGCGCGTATCCATGCCGGCGATGCGGCCACGCCGTCCGTTCAAATCTCCCATCAGGTCGCCGGCGAAGTCGTTTGGCGCGTAGACCTCGACCTGCATCACCGGTTCGAGGATCGTCGGCCGCGCCCGAGTCATCGCGTCCTTGAACGCAAGTGATCCGGCCATCTTGAAGGAGAGCTCGTTCGAATCGACCGCGTGGTAGGAGCCGTCGAACACGGTGGCCTTGAAGTCGACCATCGGGTAGCCGGCGAGGAAGCCGCGCATGCGCGCTTCCTGAATGCCCTTCTCGACCGCCGGGACGAACTGCCGCGGGATCGACCCGCCGAAGATGTCGTCTTCGAATTGGAAATCACTGCCGCGCGGCAGCGGTTCGACGCGGATCTTGCAGTCGCCGAACTGGCCGTGGCCGCCCGTCTGTTTCTTGTGCCGCCCGTGCGCTTCCGTCGACGCGGTGATCGTCTCGCGATAGGGAATGCGCGGCGGTTTCAGGTTGACCTCGACGCCGAATCGCCGCTTCAGCTTCGCGACGGTCACCTCGATGTGGAGCTGGCCCTGCCCGGCGAGCAGCAGTTCGTGTGTCTGCGGATCGCGGGCGTATCTGATGCTCGGATCCTCTTCCTCGAGGCGATGCATCGACGTGCTGATCTTGTCTTCGTCGCCTCGGCTCTTCGGCTCGATGGCGTAGGACAGCACCGGCTCGGGGAAGGCGATCGGCGGGAACTTGAACTTCGCGGCCTTGTCCGCGAGAGTGTCGTTGGTATGCGTGTCCTTGAGTTTCGCCACGGCCCCGAGGTCTCCCGCCTTGAGCTCGGGAACGTGCGTCTGCGTCTTGCCTTGCAATGCCAGCAGGTGGCCGAGGCGTTCGGCGGCATCGCGCGACGCGTTGTTCACCGTCGCGTCCGACTTGATGGCGCCCGACACGACGCGAAGCATCGTAATCCGTCCGGCAAATGGATCGGCGATGGTCTTCCAGACGAACACCGAATAGGGCCCGGTGTCGGCGGCCTTCACCATGGCCTCAGCGTCGCCGGCGATGGCGCGGAAGTCGCGCTCGGCGGGCGAAGGCGCATAGTTCACGATCGCGTCGAGCAGCGGCTGAATGCCGACGGCGTGCAGGCCCGACGTGCACAGCAACGGGAAGATCTTGCCGGCCATCGTCGCGGCACGCAGTCCCGAGACGAGCTGTTCCTGCGTCAGCGTCCCTTCGGCGAAGAACGTCTCCATCAGCTGTTCATCGGCTTCGGCCACCATCTCGATCAGCTGCTCGCGCGCCTTCTGCGCCCGTTCGGCCATGGCTCCAGGGATCTCGGCTTCCGTCATCTTGCCGTCGGCGGCGAACGTCAACGCCGTCATTCGGATCAGATCGACGACGCCGGTGAACGACCGTTCCTCGCCGAGCGGCAGCTGAATCGGCACGATCTCGCGGGCGAGGTCGCGGTGCACCGTCTCGAGCGTGCGATCCAGGCTGGCACGCTCGCGTTCCAACTTGTTGACGACGACGAGGCGGGGCAGTCCGAGCGCAGCGGCTTCCGCCCAGAGCTTCTCGGTCTGGACCTCGACGCCGGCGACGGCGTCGACCACGAGGATGGCCGCCTCGACGACGCGCAGCGCGGCGCGGGCGTCGGTCAGGAAGTTGGCAAACCCCGGGGTGTCGATGATGTTGATTTTCGTCTTCTGCCACTCCGCATAGGCGAGGCTCGAGGAGAGGGTGTGTTTGCGGGCGATCTCTTCTTCGTCGAAGTCGGTGACGGTGGTGCCGTCATCGACCTTTCCCAATCGATTCACGGCGCCCGCCACGAAGAGCATCGTGGACACCAGCTGGGTCTTGCCACATCCGCCGTGTCCGACGATGGCCACGTTGCGGATGCCGGTGGCGTCGTAGACCTTCATATGGGTAATCCTCCTATCCGCCTGCGACCCGCCGGAGCTTCAGCGAAGGCGGGCTGCGTCTCCGGATGCCGCGAGACGGCGCGCGTCGGCCGGGCGTCGCGGCCCGTGTCGCCGGCGCCGTCGCCAGAGGCGGGACCCGGATCATAGTCAGGCGCACCGTACGCTCGCAAGGCGTGAGGGCCGCGCCTCAGCGGCAGCGGCCTCGCCGGCGCCGCATGAAGACAATTATGTCCAGCAGATGTCGAATGTATACAAATATGTCCTGTCGCGAATGCTCCGAGGTTCGCGGGGGCCGCAGCCGTCGGTCGATCCGGTCCGTGCTGGCGGTTTCTATTCAGACATCTTTGTTGACGTTCACTCGAACATCTACAAAAACGTAGCACAACGCGCACGCGCCCGCTCTCGGGCGATCGCCGTTTTTCCAACAAAGTCGTGGGGTTTTCCCGCGACACGGCGTCGCCTGGTCTGGCGCCCATCTTGCTGAGCGGTGTTGGAGAGCGACGCCAGTCGCGCGTTCGCCCCATTTCCCAGTGAGGTGACCATGAACCAGGCCGATACCGCATGGATGTTGATCGCAACTGCCCTCGTCTTGCTGATGACGCCCGCGCTGGCGTTCTTCTATGGAGGCCTGGCGCGATCGAAGAACTCGCTGAACACGATGATGATGAGTTTCATCTCGTTGGGCGTGGTCGGCCTTGCGTGGGCGCTGCTGGGGTATTCGCTGGCCTTCACGGCTGGAAACGCGTGGCTGGGTGACCTCTCCAATGCGCTGCTGAAGGGCGTCGGGCTCGAAGCCAAGGGCACGATCCCTCACGCCCTGTTCATGGCGTTCCAGGGCACGTTCTGCATCATCACCGCGGCGCTGATTTCCGGCGCGATCATCGAGCGGATGCGGTTCTCCGCATACGTCGCGTTCATCACCATCTGGGCGGTCGCTGTCTACGCGCCGATCGCGCACTGGGTCTGGGGTGGCGGCTGGCTGGCGCAGTGGGGCGCGCTCGACTTCGCCGGCGGCACTGTCGTCCACATCAACGCCGCCGTGGCGGCGCTGGTCGCGGCGCTCGTCGTCGGCAAGCGCTCCGACTACGGCACGACGACGATCCTGCCGCACAACGTCCCGTTCGTGTTGCTCGGCGCCGGGCTGCTGTGGTTCGGCTGGTTCGGTTTCAACGCCGGCAGCGCGGTGGCGGCAAGCCCGCAAGCCGGTCTCGCCTTCGTGACGACGATGCTGGCGCCGGCGGCGACGCTGGTGGTGTGGGCCGCGCTCGACGCGATGCGTACGGGCAAGCCGACGAGCGTCGGGTGCGCGACCGCGATCGTGGTCGGTCTCGTGGCGGTGACGCCGGCGGCGGGATTCATCAGCCCGATGAGCGCGATCTTCCTGGGCGCCATCGCCGCCTTCCCGAGCTACTTCGGTCTGATCCTTCGTGCGAAGACGCAACTCGACGATTCGCTCGACGTCGTCGCCGCGCACGGCCTCGGCGGCACGGTCGGGGCGATGCTGACCGGCGTGTTCGCGGAGAAGGCGTTCAACGGCACGATCGACGGCGCGATGTTCGGCAACCCGCGTCAGTTGCTGATTCAAGGCACCGCCGTCCTGGCGGCGATCGTTTACAGCGGTGTCGCCTCCTTCGTCATCTTGAAGCTCGTGGGCCTGGTGGTTCCGTTGCGCGCGACGGCCTCCGAGGAAAGCGAAGGTCTCGATATCACCGCCCACGGCGAAGAGGCATACGCGTTCGGCGGCTCGCTGTCGGACGCTGCAGTGGCGCAGGAGGCGAAGCAGCCCGCGTCCGTGCTCAAGCCTGTATCCGCGGACGTCTAACCGCGGCATCAAGACCAGTCGCTGGCAGTGGCGCCGCCGCGCCACTGCCGTGTTCAACCCAACGGATCAACGGAGGCAATCGAATGTTCGTGATGCATGGAGTACGACGCACTGCATGTGCGATGGCGGCGCTGGCCGCTCTGGCCGTGAGCGCCCCGGCGTTTGCGCAGGAGGCGAAGGACCCGAATCCAGGCGCGTTAACTATCACTGGTACGGTCGACTTTCTCAACCAGTACCAGTTCCGCGGCATCCGGCAGAACTCCACGGGCATCGCGGTGTGGCCCGCGGTCGACCTGGGCTTTGCGGCGTTCTCGGGAGAGGGCGGCCTGAAGAGCGTCGGCATCAACTTCGGGACATGGAACAGCCTGCACACCGGTGACACCGGTGCCGACACGGATGAAACGCTGCTCGGTTGCGCCTGCGGCAAACTGTGGTACGAATCCGACTTCTACGCGACGCTCGGCTTCGGGTTCGGCGGCGGCGTGTCGTTCTCGACGACCTACACCGCGTATACGAGCCCGAACAACGGGTTCTCCACGGTGAAAGAGATCGCGTTCAAGCTTGGCGTCGATGACAGCGCCAAGCTGGGCAAAGCCGCGTTCAAACCGTACGCGCTCATCGCGCAGGAATTCGACACCGGAGCCAACCTTGGCCAGGCCGACGGCGGCTTGAACAAGGGGACCTACCTCGAACTCGGTGCCGCGCCGGGCTACTCCGCATCGAAGGCGAGCATCGCGTTTCCGATCAAGGTCGGTCTGAGCCTCAAGGACTACTACGAGCTGGCCGACGCGTTCGGGGACTATCAGGACAACAAGTTCGGGTATTTCAGCATTGCCGGCATCGCGACCATCCCGCTCGGCGGCACCACGAACTTCGGTTCCTGGAACATTCACGGCGGCGTAGAATACCAGCGGCTCGGCGACACCACGGCGTTCTTCAACTCGGACGAAGACGGACCGAGGAAGGATCAGATCATCGGCTCGATCGGGTTCGGGTTCTCGTACTGAACGTCGTCGCCGACAGGAGGAGTCGGATGACGGAGGCGTCCTACTGACAGGGCGACTCACCAATTCATTGTGCGCGTGGGCGCTCGTGGCTGTGGCGTCGTGCCTTGGCACGGCGCCCGCGCGTGCACAGGGCTCGTCCGCCGATCCGAATCCCGGGAACATCACGTTGACCGCGGGTCTCGACGTCACGAACGCGTATCTGTTTCGTGGCATTCCGCAGGACGACACCGGCGTGATTCTGCAACCCTCCGGCGAGCTGGGCATCGCGCTGCGCCAAGGTGAAGGCTGGCTGAAGTCTGTCGGCGTCAACGTCGGTGTGTGGAACAGTCTGCACACGGGGATCGCCGGGCTCGACGGTCTCGGAAAGCTGTGGTACGAGGCGGACTTCTACGCCGGCCTGGCGCTCAGCGTGGGGAAGAGCGCAGGCATCGGCGTGACCTACACGTCGTACAACAGTCCGAACAACGGGTTCCTCACGGTGAGGGAGGTCTCGTTCAAGTTCTCGTTCGACGACAGTGCGATGCTCGGGCGGGCCTCGGTCAGGCCCTACGTGCTGCTGGCGCGCGAGCTCGATGGTCAGGCCGACGCAGGGTCCGCTGAGGGCACGTACCTCGAGCTCGGTGCGGCGCCGGGGATCGGCTCTGGTCTGCGCGTGTCGGTGCCGGTGCGACTTGGCCTGAGCGTGTCGGACTATTACGAAGGCGCAGACGGCGACGAGAGCTTCGGCTTCGTGAGTGTCGCCGGCGTCGTCACGGTACCGCTGTCCAGCGGCCCGACGCGGTTCGGCAGCTGGAACGTGCACGGAGGAGTCGAATTCGTTCGACTCGGCGATCGCAACGAAGCCATTCTGGGTGACAGGTCGAAAGTGATCGGCTCCGTCGGAATAGGTCTCAGCTACTAGCCTCCCGCATGCAGGCGGCCGGACGCGCGAGGCGCTTGGATCCGGTCGCGCGGTGGTGCGGACGCGTGCAGTCCTGCTGGAGGCGGTAAGGCGAGACGATCACTCGATGTCACTCACGCAACCGAGCCCAGGGGGTTCCACACTCGTCGCTGCCTTCGACGCAGCCCGGACCGAGCTCGAAGCCGATGCGCTGCGAGGCGCGGCCGGCCGTGCCTCGCTCGAGCGTTTTTCCGATCGAATCGACGCCATGCTCCGGCAGCTGTTCGCCGATGCCGGCGGCAACGAACGCTCGGTCGACGTGATTGCACTCGGAGGCTACGGCCGCCGCCACCTCTGCCTGCAGTCCGACATCGACCTGCTCGTGCTCTTCGAGCGCGCGATCGATGCCGACGACGAGCGCTTCCTGCGCGCCTTTCTCCATCCGCTGTGGGACATCGGCGTCGTCATCGGTCACCAGGTGCGCGAGCTCGACGACTTCAAGCGGCTCGAAACGAACAATGCGGAGTTCCTGCTGGCGCTGCTCGACGCGCGGCCGGTGGCTGGCGTCCGCTCGCTCTTCGACCGATTCAGGACTCGGTTTCACACCGCCTCGACCCACGCCTACATCCTGAAGTCTCTCCTCGGGCTCATCGATCGGCGGCATGCGGCCTTCAACGCCACGCTGTATCAGCTCGAGCCGGACGTCAAGGAGGCGCCCGGCGCGCTGCGCGACCTGACCGCGACGCGCACCATCGGGATGCTGACCGATCCGTTGCTGCTGCGGCGCGGGCCGGCGGATCCGGCGCGCGTCGATCAGGCGGAAGACTTCCTCCTGCGCGTCCGCTCGACGCTG
>DASRJR010000423.1:0-27449 GCA_035649395.1 Vicinamibacterales bacterium | reverse complement strand
TTCGGCCCGCTGTCGTGAGGACGCCCGTCACCCTCATCACCGGCGCCGGCGGCGAAATTGGCCACGGTCTGATCGGGCGTCTCGCCGGCTCGAGCCGGCCGATCGTGACGATCGATCTCGCGCCGCTCGACCCTTCGCTCCGTCCGCTGGTGCTGCGCGAGTTCACCGGCTCAATCACCGATGCGAACCTGCTCGAGCGCGTCCTCGCCGAATTCGAGGTCGATCTGGTGTTCCATCTGGCGGCGTTGCTCTCCACCCGTGCGGAGTTCACGCCGACCACCGCGCACCAGGTGAACGTCGAGGGTACGCTGACCCTGCTCGAGTTCGCGCAGCGCGAAGGGGAGTCGCACGGCCGGAGCGTGCTGTTCCTCTACCCCTCGTCAGTCGCCGCCTACGGACTGCCGGACATCGAGACGAAGGCCAGGGCGGGCCGGGTGCGCGAAGACGAGTGGAACACCCCGCGCACGATGTACGGCTGCAACAAGCTGTACTGCGAGCAGCTCGGGCGCTACTACGCGAGGTTCTACAAACAGCTGGCCGCGCATGCGACCGGTCGCGTCGATTTCCGCTGTGTGAGGTTTCCCGGACTGATCTCGGCGCAGACGCTGCCGTCGGGCGGCACGTCCGACTACGCCCCGGAGATGATCCACGCGGCTGCTCGTGGCGATGCGTATGCGTGCTTCGTTCGTTCCGACACGCGCATCCCGTTGATGGCGATGCCGGACGCCGTCAGCGCGCTGTTGCGGCTCGCCGAGGCTCCGCGCGAACAGCTGACGCGTACGGCCTACAACGTCACGGCCTTCAGTCCGCGCGCTCAGGAGATCCACGACGTCGTCGTCGCCGCCTTTCCCCGGGCGCGCATCACGTGGGCCACCGACGCCAAGCGCCAGGCGATCATCGACTCGTGGCCCGA
Organism: Vicinamibacterales bacterium; assembly: GCA_035649395.1. Taxonomy (GTDB): domain Bacteria; phylum Acidobacteriota; class Vicinamibacteria; order Vicinamibacterales; family UBA2999; genus Gp6-AA40. The sequence continues at coordinate 26,536 of DASRJR010000423.1, read as the reverse complement.
GGACGTGGACGACAGCGCAGCCAGGCGTGATTGGGGATTTGCGCCGAAGTACGACTTCAAGTCGGCCTTCGACGACTATCTGATTCCAGGAATTCGAGAGCGATATCGATGACGGATTTGCGCGCGGTCGGTGCGAGCGCTCTGACGCGGACCGGTACGATCGACCTGACGCGCGTCGGTGCGATTGGAAGCGTGGCGGTGCGAGTCGAGTGCTAAACGACCTGGCGGAAGCGGCCGATCGATACGTGACGCTCGTGCTCGCGGTTGGCGTGCACGATGTCGACTACGTCGATGCCTACTACGGGCCACCCGAACAACGTGCGCGGGCGGAGGCCGCGCGGCAGCCACTCGACGAGATCGACCGCGATGCGGCGGACGTGCTGACGTCGTTGACGACAGCGGGGCCTCCTGCAACCGGCGACGATCTCGTGCGCTTGCGATACCACTATCTGACGCGGCAGCTCGAATCGCTGCGCTCGCGCGTCGCGCTGTTGCAGGGGCGGCGGCTCACCTTCGACGAAGAGTCGCTGGCGCTCTACGACGCGGTCGCGCCTCGCATCGACGCGGCCGTGTTCGACGCGGCGATCGAGGAGCTCGGCCGTCGCCTGCCCGGCCGCGGGTCGGTGCTCGAGCGGTACGACGCGTATCGTCAGCGGCTCGTGATCCCCCGTGATCGCCTGGATGCCACCTTCACCGCCGCGATCGAGGCGGGTCGCGCGAGGACACATGAGCACATCGCCCTGCCAGACGACGAGCGCTTCGACGTCGAATATGTCACCGACAAGAGCTGGAGCGGCTACAACTGGTATCAGGGCGGGTACCACAGCCTGATCCAGGTAAACACCGATCTGCCGATCTACATCGACCGCGCGATCGATCTCGCGTGTCATGAAGGGTACCCCGGACATCACGTCTACAACGTGCTGCTGGAGCACCACCTGGTGCGGGCACGCGGCTGGACCGAGTTCTCGGTGTACGCGCTGTTCTCGCCGCAATCGCTCATCGCGGAGGGTACGGCGAACTTCGGCATCGAGGTCGCGCTGCCACGCGAGGAGCGGCTCGAGTTGGAGCGCACGGTGATCTTTCCCGCCGCAGGACTCGACGCGTCACTGGCCGAGGAGTACTACGACATCCTTGCGCTCGTCGATCGCCTCTCGTATGCCGGCAACGAGGTGGCGCGCCGGTACGTCGACGGTGAGATTGATGCCCAGGCCGCCGCCGAATGGCTGGAGCGTTACGCGTTGTACTCGCCACCGCGGGCACGGCAACGTGTCCGGTTCATCCAGCAGTACCGCAGCTACGTGATCAACTACAACCTGGGGAAAGATCTCGTGCGCTCATACGTCGAATCGCAAACCGGCACGGCGAACGAGGTGCGGCGCTGGAAGGTGTTCGAGGAATTGATTTCATCGCCGCGACTGCCCTCAGGCCTGATCAAGGTGGGGAGTTAGCCCATGATCTGTATTGAGATTTCCAAGCCAGGCGGGCCCGATGTTCTCCGCCCGGTCGAGCGTCCGGACCCCGTTCCAGCAGCCGGCGAGGTGCTGATTCGAGTCGCTGCGGCCGGCGTCAATCGTCCCGACGTGCTGCAGCGCCGCGGCGCGTATCCGCCGCCGCCGGGCGCGAGCGACATCCCTGGCCTCGAGGTGGCCGGCACGATCGAGGCGGTCGGATCCGAGGTTCGCGACTGGCGCGTTGGTGACCAGGTCTGCGCCCTCGTCTCCGGCGGCGGTTATGCGACGATGTGCGTCGTACCTGCGCCGCAATGCCTGCCGGTGCCGGCAAAGCTCGACGTCGTTTCCAGCGCCGCGATTCCCGAAACGTTTTTCACGGTCTGGACCAACGTGTTCGAGCGCGGCCGGCTCGAGACGGGCGAGACGGCGCTCTTCCACGGCGGCTCGAGCGGCATCGGCACCACCGCGATTCAACTCGCGGTCGCGCGCGGCGCGATCGTGTTCGTGACCGCCGGCTCGGACGAGAAATGCCGCGCGTGCCAGGCATTGGGCGCGGCGCATGCGATCAACTACCACACACACGACTTCGTCGACGTCGTCCGCGAGGTCACCGGCGGACGAGGCGTGGACCTGATCCTCGACATCATGGGTGGCAGTTACGTGCCGAGGAACCTCGCGGCGTTGGCCACCGATGGCCGGCTGGTGCAGATCGGCCTGCTCGAGAGCGAGTCGACGACCATCGACTTGCGTCGCATCCTCGGCCGGCGGCTGACGCTCACCGGCTCGACGCTTCGCCCGAGGCCGGTCGAGGAGAAAGGCGCCATCGCTGCCGCGCTGCGCCGCGAAGTCTGGCCCTTACTGGATGGCGGCGACGTGAAGCCGATCGTCTATCGCACGTTTCCGCTTCGGGAGGCCGCCGCTGCACATCAGATGATGGAGTCGAGCGAGCACATCGGCAAGCTCGTGCTCGTCACCTGACCGCGCTCGACACGATCCCGTCACGCTTTCGCCGTATCATGACGGCACCCCAGTCCAGCTGTGAGCGCATCTGAAGATCCACTCGTCGGCGCAACCGTCGGCCAGTACCAGATCCTGGCGCGGGTTGGTGGCGGGGGTATGGGTGTCGTCTACACCGCGCGCGCCGCGAAGCTTGGGCGCGTCGTCGCGCTGAAGTTCCTGCCGCCGCAGTGGAGTCACGACGACAACGCCAAACAGCGCTTCCTTCGGGAAGCACAGGCCGCGTCGGCGACCAACCATCCGAACATCTGCACGATTCACGATATCGAGACGGCAGGCGATGGGCAGCTGTTCATCGTCATGGCGTACTACGAGGGCCAGACGCTCAAGCAGCGGCTCGAATCGGGGCCGTTGCCGGTCGAACAGGCCCTGGACCTTGCCACGCAAGTGGCCGACGGGCTCGCGAAAGCGCATGCCCAGGGCGTCGTCCATCGCGACATCAAGCCGGGCAATCTGATCGTTACCGATGAAGGGGTCCGCATACTCGACTTCGGTCTGGCGACTTTTGCCGATGCGCTGAAGTTGACGGCCGAGAACACCGCCGTCGGCACGATCGCCTACATGTCGCCCGAGCAGGTGCGAGGGTTGGCGGTGGACGCGCGGACCGACGTCTGGGCCGTCGGCGCCGTCCTTTACGAGATGCTGACCGGGCATCCGCCGTTCCGCGGCTCGCATGCGGAAGCCATCGGCTTCGCGATCCGCAACGAGACACCGACGCCCATCCGGTCGGTCCGGCCTGAAATACCCGAGGAAATCGAGCAGCTGGCCTTCCGCGCGTTGCACAAGGAGCCGGCGGTGCGACACGCCAGCGGCCGCGAGCTCGGACGAGCGCTGCGTCAAGTCCGTGGATTGTCAGTGCCGATGGAGCTTCGGACTGAACCGGTCGTGCCGTCGGTCGCTGTACGGCCAGCGCGGACCGGCTCACGCCGGCCCTGGGCGTTGCTGGCGAGTGGCGTTTTGGTGCCAATCGCGATTGTGTCGTCGCTCCTATGGCCGATGGACCGAATACCGGTTGCGATTGCGCCGATCGCGAATGGGACCGGCAACGAGAATCTGGATCAGTACGGGCCGGGCCTGACCGAGGCGCTGCGTTACGCGCTTTCGGAGTCGCGCACCGTCCGCATCCTCGACCACGCGCAACAGTCGGCGATCACGAGGCGGTTCCGGCGGTTCGGCCGTGAAATCCCGTCGAATGAGCTGCAGCAGGCGATCAGCGCGAACACCCAAACGCAGATCCTCGTGCTGCCAAGTCTCGTGAGAGAAGGAGTCGGCTGGAGGGCACGCGCGGAGTTCCGTGATGCTCGAACTGCGAGCGTGTTGGCGGTCGCGGACACGGATTCATTCGTGTCCGCCATCGTTGATGAGCGCGTGTATCGAACCCTCGTGCCCGGCTTGGCCACGAGGATTGAGGAGCACTTTCGCAACGGTTCGGTGCGACGCCGAATCGCGCATGTCTTGCGGACCCTCGTGGGCGCTCATGATGCGATCAGGCTTCCCGCGTCGACACTGGCCGCGGCCGTTGCCTTCGAGAAGGGGCTCGACGCGTACGAGGAGTTGGAGTACGACGCGGCCTGGCGCTCGTTGATGGTCGCCCGCGAGAACGATCCGCTGAACCCCGTCCTGTTCGCATGGGCCAGCCGTGTTGGCCGCCTCATGCGGCGCACCGTCGAAGCCGAGCGTCTCGCCCAACAGGCTACGCAACTGCTGTCCAACGAAACGAGAGAACCAGAACGGCTTCTTGTCGACGCGATCGTGGCGGAGTCGCGAGGTGATCTTGCAGCGGCAGAAGCGAGCTATCGCGCTCTCACCCAGCGTCATCCCGACCAGGTGGCGCCGCTGATGGAACTCGGCGCGTTTCAAGAGCGTGAAGGCATGAGCGATGCTGCGATTCAAACTTACTTCGACGTGCTCCGGATGGATAGCCGCCTCGCGGACCCGCACCTTCGCCTGTGCCAGATCTACAACCGTCTGACCGATCGCGCGCGGGCTCGGGTGCAGTCGATGTCAGCCCTGGGACGATATCGCGAGCTCGGCGCGCGAGGCGGAGAAGCGCAGACACTGCTGTGTATGACCGAGACAGCGCGCTTGGGTACTGGTGATGAACGTGCGCAAGCGCAAGCGCATGCGCAGGCCGCGGTCGGCCTGTTCATCGAGCTGGGCTACCCCTACGGCCTGTCGCGGGCCTATAACTACGTGGCGCTCGCCGCGGAATCACAGGGTCGACTGGCGGAGGCCGCGGCGGCGTGGGAGCGTTCGCTGACGATGGCACGAACGGCCGGCAATGTTGCGCTGGAGCCGCGTGTCCTCGGTAATCTCGGCGTGACCTACAAGGCGCTGGGCGATTTTGGCCGTGCCGTCGACTACCTGAGTCAAAGCTACAAACTGAACACCAAGTTGGGGGATGAGCAAGAGGCTGCGCGAAACCTCACGAACTTGGCGGGCATCATGATCGCTTACCGGAATCCGGAAAATGCGGTCGCAGACCTGCGGACGGCGCTCGCCGTCTCCCGCAAGCTGCACGACGCCAATTTCATCGTGCTCGGCCTGCAATTCCTGGGCGAGTACCACCGGTATGCCGGGCGGCACGCCGCCGCGGAGCAGGAACTCCTTCGCGCCCGCAGCGTCGCCGAAGAGAACGACCTCGATGACGAGTTCGCCGCCATCGCCACCGATCTGGCGACATTGAAAATCGAGCGTGGTGAATACAGCAATGCCAGGGATTTGATCGTTCCGATACTTGCGGGGAGCGCAGGCCAGGACGCGGCGCACGCCCGTATACGCCTCGCGCAAGCCGCGCTGCGCCTTGGTGACTTCGCGACTGCGGAACAGGAGCTGGAGCGGGCCGCAAGTGATGTTCAACTCCGGTCGGATACGGGTCTCCTGCCCCTTGTCTACCAGGTGCGGGGAGAGCTCGCATACGAGCGAGGACGATTCGCCGAGGCAAGGAATCATTTCACGCGAGCCACATCCTTGTTGATTCACGAGTGGCCTGATGTCGCTTCGGTAGAGTCTCAGGTCAATCTGGCGCTGTTGGACGCAATCAGTGGAAATCGGAGCTCCGCGGAACGCCTCGCGACACGGAGCCTGAAGCAAGCGACGGCGATGGGCCGGTTCACGCTCGAAGCGAAATGCCGCCTCGTTCTCGCTCGGCTCGCGATCGACACCCGGAAATTCGATAGCGCTCTTCGTTTACTCGAACAAGTGGTGTCCGACGCCGATCGTACGCCGGGTGCAGAAGTACTGGCGCAACGGCATTACTTGAGCAGTCGGGCGATGGAAGGCCAGGGTAACCGGACCGGCGCGGACGCGGAGCGCCAGGCAGCCGCCAGTCTGATCGGAGGAGTCCGGGCGTTGATCCCCGAAACGGATCGTCCAGGATTCGAGTCCCGCGTCGGCATCCGTTCCCTCACTCATTGATCTGTTCGGCTTTGTGGTTCACGGCGTTATGTACTCGCGAGTGCGGGGTGTGCGACGGAACACCACGGACACTTTATCGGAGGTGGAGAATGGGAAACGGCGAAGTAAGCGGGAACGGTAGCGTTTATTGGGCTATCGATCACGAAGACGGTCAAGACCTGAAGGTCAAGGACAAGGATCCCAGCCGTCCACCGAAGAACGGTACCACGAACGTTCACACCAAGACCAAGGCGCTCGGCCGGGATCCGATCGCCGTCGAGGATGTTGGCCGGAAGAAAGGGCACACCCGCAAGTTTCGCGTCAGACTGCGGTTCGAAAGCATGAACGACGCTCAAAACGCGGCAAACGGAGCGACCCCGTTCTTCGATAGCGTGTCCAATATGTGGACGCTCGTGCTCGACGTTCCCGTGATCGCCAGGTCTGAACCTGACGATGCTCCGCCACCCGAAGTACGCGTCGACTGGTAGTCGCCGGCCGCACTCAACTTCCAGTGAACAACCGGTTCCACCACGCACCCAGCCGGCCGCTCTTTCCGGACATCACAACCAATTGGGCGGAGAGGGCCGCCGTTGAGGCGTAGCGATCACTCGCCGTTTTGGCGAGCAGCCGGTTCACGATGGTTTCTAGCCCCTTGGGATGCTGTGGGGCCAACGTCATGAGGGGAACGGGATCCTTATCGAGTACGTTCGATACGGTCTCGGACGGGGAGGCTCCCGCAAACGGCAGCCTCCCCGTCGCCATCTCGTAAATCACCACCCCCAGCGAAAACAGGTCGCTCCTCGGGTCGAGCGGGAGCTGCAGGATCCGTTCGGGCGCCATGTAGTTGGCCGTGCCGAGTGGCCGCCCCGGGATCGTCGACCCTTCGAGCCCGAGTTCATCGGTGTCGTTGGTCTTGAAGCGCCGCGCCAGCCCGAAGTCGAGCACCTTGACCTCGCCGCGCTCGTTGATGAGGACGTTACCCGGCTTGATGTCGCGGTGGACGATGCCCTTTTCGTGGGCGGCCTCGAGCGCGTCGGCGATCTGGAGGGCGATCGCGACGATGTCGGCGGTCGTCAGGGTCTGCCGCGACATGAACGTCTTCAGGTTTACGCCGTCGACACGCTCCATCACGATGAAGGCATGCCCGTCGTGCTCGTCGATGTCGAAGACGGCGCAGATGCGTGGGTGGTTGAGAGTGGCGATCGTCTCGGCTTCACGCCGGAAGCGCCGGACGGCGTCGGCATCGCCGGCCAGGTCGTCTGGCAGGAATTTGAGCGCCACCTTCCGGCGTAGCCGGGCATCCTCGGCCTCGTAGACGACGCCCATCCCGCCAGTGCCGAGCTTTCCGGTAATCCGGTAATGGCTGACCGTCGTTCCGACCATGCTGCGATGGCAGGATAGCCGGTTCAGCGCGATTGCACGAAATGACCCGTGATCGCGGCGATCGAGCCGACGCGGTCTCGGGGTTCCCCGCTATCATTGCTAGGCAAGACTCCACCCGCATGAAACGCCCGTCTCGCAAGATCAGTTCGGCAACCCGGCGGCCCGACGACCCGTCGGAGCGCCGCGACGACCGTCCAGTGCTGCTCAGCGACGAGCCGACGATCGAACTGGTCATTCGGGCACAGGACGGCGACCGAAGTGCGGTCGAAGCGTTGTTGCAGCGCAGTCTGCCGCACTTGCGCCGGTGGGCGCATGGCAAGCTTCCTGCCGCCGCGCGCGGCAAGCTCGATACCGGCGATCTCGTGCAAGAGACGGTGCTGCACGTGCTCCGGCGCCTCGACACCTTCGAGCCCAGACACGTCGGCGCGATGCAGGGCTACCTGCGGCAGTCGGTCATGAACCTGATTCGCGACGAGGTTCGCCGCATTGGCCGCCACCCGGCGCCGAGCGAGCTGCCGGACGACATGCCCTCCGACATCCGATCGCCGTACGAAGAAGCGGTGCGGGCGGAGGACGTCTATCGGTATCACGTGGCGCTCGGCAAGATGCCGTCACGCGACCGCGAGCTGATCGTGGCGCGGATCGAGGCGCAGTGGACCTACGAGGAGATCGGCCGCCGCTTTGGCATGCCGACATCAGACGCGGCCCGTATGGCAGTGACGCGAGCGCTGGGCCGGCTGATGGAGCGGATCAGGAAAGGGGTCTAATCGGCGAAGACGACGGTGCGGCTGCTGGTATGCGCGCGGACGACGTCTGAGGTGAGCGGCTTGCTCAAGTACACCTTCGACTCGCGATTGTCGTGTGGGTGCACTTCGTATTTGATCACGTTGAATTCGAGCTGGTCGAGCGTGCCGCGCATATCGTAGAAGCGGTTCTTCGTCTTCACCACGACCTCGTGGAAGCCGACGGCATGCGCCCACGCTTCCGATTCCTCGGTCAGCGCACGGAAATGCCCCTGTCCGCGCCAGTCGCGCCGTGTGCCGCCGATCCAGCTGTAGAGCACCTTCCGATCGTCGAAGCGGACGCAGTCGCGGAGGCGAGCGACCAGATCGGCGAGCTTGGGCTCGCTCTCCGTGTTGCGGATCTCGTGGACGATCTTGAAGGCCACCGGCACGATCGTGCCGGGGTCGTCGGGCAGCGGCGCTTCGGCCATCAGAATCAGGAACTCGCGACTCTGCAAGCGCCGGAAGATCTCGGCGGCGGTCTTCTTCCGCGGGAACTCGCCGAAGTACTCCTCCATGTACTGGATTTCGAGGGCGCCGCTGTCGAGTGTGTACTGCTTGATCAGGTACTCCATCAGGAATGCTCGAGACTAGGCCTCAGCCCCGGGGCCTGGGCCCTGGGGCCTCCCCATGCTAGACCGTCCGCTCGGAAGCTCAAAGCGCTTCGTACGCCAGGTTCGGTCTGAGCCACCGTTCGACGTCGCCGATCGTCACGCCTTTACGCCGTGCGTAGTCTTCGAGCTGGTCGCGGCCGAGACGTCCGACGCTGAAGTACCGGGCCGCGGGATGGCTGAAATAGAGGCCGCTCACCGATGCCGCCGGCAGCATCGCGTAGTGTTCGGTGAGAGAAAGTCCGGCGCGGCCGGCTTCCAGCAGCGCGAAGAGCCGGTCCTTTTCACTGTGATCGGGGCACGCCGGGTAGCCGAACGCCGGCCGGATGCCGCGGTACCGCTCGGCAATCAGATCCTCGGCTGACAACTGCTCGCCGGCGCCGTATCCCCAGTCGTCACGCGCGCGGTGGTGCAGCCATTCCGCACTGGCCTCGGCCAGCCGATCGGCCAGTGCCTTCACCATGATCGAGTGGTAGTCGTCGTGGTCCTGTTCGAAGCTCGCGGCGAGCACGTCGGCCCCGAGTCCTGCCGTAATCGCGAATGCCCCGATGCTGTCGAGTGTGTGGCTTCCGAGCGGAGCGACGAAGTCGGCAAGCGAGAGATAGGGTTGGTTCTCCGACTGCTGCTCTTGCTGACGCAGCATTGGAAAGCGGGCGAGCGGCGCCGGCGCGCGCGTCGCGTCGAAGACGACGATGTCATCATCGTCGGCGGCCGCGGGCCAGAAGCCGTATACGCCGCGCACGCTCAAGCGTGCTTCTGTCACGATGCGGTCGAGCAGGCGACGTCCCTCGTCATACAGCTCTCGAGCGGCGGCACCGTATTGCGGGTGTTCGAGGATCGCGGGAAACCGGCCTTTCAGCTCCCATGCCGTGAAGAAGAACGTCCAGTCGATGTATGGAACAATCTCGGGCAGGGCCGGCTCGACGACGCGCGTCCCCACGAAGGCCGGCACTGCACGCGGCTCGACGTCGAAGCGGACGGCAAGGCGGCGGTGTCGCGACTCGGGCCAGGGCAGCAGCGGGCGGCGTTTCAATGCCGCGTGTTGGGTTCGCAGCCGCTCCTGTTCCTCATGCAGTGATCGATCGAAGCCCTCGCGTTCGGTCGGACTCAGTATTCGTGACACGACCTCGACCGCGCGCGACGCATCGACGACGTGCACCACCGGGTGGCGATACTCCGGAGCGATCTTGACCGCGGTGTGGATGCGGCTGGTCGTGGCGCCGCCGATCAGCAGCGGCACCGACAGGTGGCGGCGCTGCATCTCGCGCGCGACGAAGACCATCTCGTCGAGCGAAGGCGTAATCAGTCCGCTGAGGCCGACCAGATCCGCTCCGGCCTCGACCGCCGCATCCAGAATGCGATCGGCAGGGACCATCACGCCGAGGTCGATCACTTCGTAGTTGTTGCAGCCGAGCACGACGCCGACGATGTTCTTGCCGATGTCGTGCACGTCGCCTTTGACGGTCGCGAGCACGACCTTCGCGGTTTGACCTTTGCCCTGTGAGGTTGCCTCTTCCTCCATGTACGGGAGGAGGCATGCGACCGCCTTTTTCATCGCCCGCGCGCTCTTGACCACCTGCGGCAGGAACATCTTGCCCGCGCCGAACAGGTCGCCGACGATTCGCATGCCGTCCATCAGTGGCCCCTCGATGACGTCGAGCGGGCGGCGCATGGCGCGCCGCGCCTCCTCCACATCGGCCTCGAGGTAGTCGACGATCCCGTGCACCAGCGCGTGAGCGATGCGCTCCTGCACGGTACCTTCTCGCCAGGCGAGATCAGCCGCACGCGGTCCGGCGTCTCCCTTCACCGAGCTTGCGAACGCGACCAGCCGTTCGGTCGCCTCCGGCCGGCGATTGAAGATGACGTCCTCGACCAGCGCGAGCAGATCCTTCGGAATCTCCTCGTACACCGTCAGCTGTCCGGCGTTGACGATCGCCATGTCCAGCCCGGCGTGAATCGCGTGGTAGAGGAAAGCGGAGTGCACCGCCTCGCGGACCTTCGCGCTCCCACGAAACGCGAAGGAGAGGTTGCTCACCCCGCCGCTGATCTTCGCGCCCGGGCACGTCAACTTCAGAATGCGAGTGGCCTCGATGAAATCGAGCCCGTAGAAGTTGTGTTCCTCGATCCCGGTGCCAATCGCCAGAATGTTCGGATCGAAGATGATGTCGAGCGGATCGAACCCCGCCTTGTCGACGAGCAGGCCGTAGGCGCGCTCGCAGATCTCGACCTTGCGCCCGGCGGTATCGGCCTGTCCGCGCTCGTCGAAGGCCATCACGACAACGGCAGCGCCATAGCGGCGGATCGTCCGTGCCTTGTGCAGGAAGTCCTCCTCGCCTTCCTTCAGGCTGATCGAGTTCACGATCGCCTTGCCCTGAACGCAGGCGAGGCCGGCCTCGAGCACCGACCATTTGGAGCTGTCGACCATGATCGGAAGCCGCGCGATCTCCGGCTCGGTCGCGATGACGTTGAGGAACGTCGTCATCGCCGCCTCGGAGTCGAGCATCCCTTCGTCCATGTTGACGTCGAGGATGTTGGCGCCGCCGCGCACCTGTTCCAGCGCGATCGTGACCGCGTCGACGTAGCGGCCGTCGGCGACGAACTGCGCAAATCGTTTCGAGCCGGTGACGTTCGTCCGCTCACCGACGACGATCAGCGTCGAGTCGGGACGCACCGTCAGCGTCTCGAGGCCGGCGTACTCGGTGAATCGTTCACGCGGCCCATCGAGGGCACAGATGCGGGGTGCCATTCCGTCCACCGCCTCACGGATCGCCCGGATGTGCTCGGGCGTAGTGCCGCAGCAGCCGCCGACGATGTTGAGCAGGCCGGCGTCGGCGAAGTCGCGGAGCAGTGCTGCGGTCTGCTCGGGGCGCTCGTCGTACTCGCCGAACGCATTGGGCAGCCCGGCGTTGGGGTGGCAGGTGACGTATTCGCCGGCGACGCGGGCGAGCTCGGCGATGTACGGACGCAGCTCTCGGGCGCCGAACGCGCAGTTCAATCCGACGCTCAGTGGGCGCGCATGCCGGATCGAGACGTAGAACGCGTCGAGCGTCTGGCCCGAAAGCGTGCGGCCGCTGCGATCGGTAATCGTCGCCGAGATCATGATCGGCCATTCGCGGGCGCGCACGTCGAACTCGTCGAGTATCGCCGCGATCGCCGCCTTGGCGTTGAGCGTGTCGAAGATCGTCTCGAGCAGCAGCAGATCCACGCCGCCGTCGATCAGGCCGCGTACCTGCTCTCGATAGGCGGCCCGGATGTCGGCGAACGTCGAGGCGCGGAACGCAGGGTTGCTGACGTCGGGTGAGATCGACAACGTGCGGTTCGTCGGTCCGATGGCGCCGGCGACGAACCGCGGCCGGTTGGGGGTGCGTCGGGTCCACGCGTCGGCCGCCTCACGCGCCAGCCGCCCCCCCTCGACGTTCAGCTCGTACGCCGCCGACTCGAGCCCGTAGTCCGCCTGCGCAATCGACGTGCTCCCGAAGGTATTGGTCTCGATGATGTCGGCGCCGGCCTCGAGATAACCGTGATGGATTCCGCTGATGATGTCGGGCTGCGTCAGGACGAGCAGGTCGATGTCGTTCTTGAGCGGCTGCGGGTGTGCACGGAAGCGTGTGCCGCGGAACGCCTCCTCATCGAGCCGCTCACGCTGCACCATCGTGCCCATGGCACCGTCGAGGATGAGGATGCGCTGAGTCAGGAGCTTGCGGAGAAGATCAGCGGTCACGAGGTACAGCTTAAGCGATGGACTTAGTACGGCGGGTCTGAAGACCCGCCTCCACGACGTTCGCACGTGGGCGACGTAGAGGCGGGTCGTTAGACCCGCCGTACACGTGTTCGAACGTCTTAGTTGTCGTAATAGAGATAGAACTCGTGTGGATGCGGCCTCAACCGAATTGGATCGAGCTCCTTCGTGCGCTTGTATTCGATCCACGTGTCGATCAAATCCTTGGTGATCACATCGCCCTTGGTCAGGAACGCGTGGTCCTGGTCGAGCGCGTTGATCGCCTCCTCGAGTGATCCCGGCGTCGTCCGGATGCCCATCTCCTTCATTTCGGCGCGCGTCATCTCATAGATGTCGCGGTCGAGCGGCTTGCCGGGGTCGATCTTGTTCTGGATGCCGTCGATCATCGCCATCAGCATCGCCGACCACGCCAGGTAGCCGTTGCAGCTCGGGTCGGGGCAGCGGAACTCGAGCCGTTTGGACTTCGGGCTCTTCGAGTACATCGGGATGCGAATCGAGGCCGAGCGGTTGCGGGCAGACAGCGCGAGGTTGACCGGGGCTTCGAATCCAGGCACGAGACGGCGGTAGGAGTTCGTCGTCGGCGCCGCGAAGGCGAGAATCGCCGGCGCGTGCTTGAGCAGACCGCCTGCGGCCCAGAGCCCCAGATCGCTCAGACCGGCGTAGCCGTCGCCGGCGAAGAGCGGCGTCTTGCCCTTCCACAGTGACGTGTGCGTGTGCATGCCGCTGCCGTTGTCCTCGAAGATCGGCTTCGGCATGAACGTCACCGTCTTGCCGTGGCGCTTCGCGACGTTCTTGCAGATGTACTTGTACCACATGAACTGATCGGCCATCTTCAGCAGCGGCTGAAACTGCATGTCGATCTCGCTCTGTCCGGCCGTTGCGACCTCGTGATGGTGCGCCTCGACGACGATGCCGACCTTGCGCATCTCGTAGACCATCTCACCGCGCAGGTCGTGATAGGTGTCGGTGGGGCTCACCGGAAAGTAGCCGCCCTTGAAGCTCGGTTTGTATCCGAGGTTGGGCTCCTCGATGCGCGCGGTGTTCCACGCGCCCTCGACCGAGTCGATCTGGTAGTAGCCACGATGCTGGTTCTGCTCGTAGCGCACTTCGTCGAAGATGAAGAACTCCGGCTCCGGTCCGATGAAGCAGGTTTCCGCGATGCCGGAGTCCTTGAGATACTGCTCGGCCTTCGCCGCGATGTGGCGCGGGTCGCGCGTGAACGGTTTGCCGTTGACCGGATCGACGATGTTGGCGATGACGCTGACGGTCGGCTTGGCGAAGAAGGGATCGAGGCGCGCGGTTGCGGCGTCGGGCACCGCGAGCATGTCGGATTCGTGAATGCCCATCCAGCCGCGGATCGACGATCCATCGAAGCCGAGTCCCTCCGTGAACGTGTCCTTGCTCAAGTGTTCGATCGGAAACGAGCAATGCTGCCAACTGCCGAGCATGTCGACGAACTTCAAGTCGACCATTTCGGCCTCGTGCTTCTTGGCAAGGGCGAAGAAGTCGTCAGGCGTCATGCACACACCTCCTAATCGCGCAGGCTTCCGGCCTCAGGGGCCAGGCCTCACGTCGCCGTCGCGTCGTTCTGAAGTCCTGAGGCCTGAGGCCTGGGCCCGGGGCCCGGTGGAAAGAGGGTCGAAGCATAGCGGATCTTGCTGATTTCGACCGGCGACCCGTGGTTTTGCCCAGGTCGCAGGGCAGGAAGTGATGGAGTGTACCTGAAATCGTGCGGTGGCTGCACCATCGCAGCGTCACTTCGCAGTTTTGGCGCCGTCGAGTGCAACGGGGAGGCGGCAGGCTTGCAGACTCGACAAATTTGGCGCCATAATCTGATCTCCGCTCGGCCCCCGTCGCCCGAGCCGTATCGGGCACCCACAACAATTTAGCCGCGAACATCCGCTCCGCAAGAAAGGACGCGTCGTCACATGGGATCTGCTGCACTTGCCGAAGCCGCAAAAAGCATTCGCGATTGGTCGCTGACCGAACGCGCCGCTCCCACCCCGCCCGCCGTCAAGGCCTCCGACGTGTTCGGCAGCCTGTGTTTCAACGACAAGCTGCAACAGGAGCGACTGTCGAAGACCGCCTATCGGGGACTGCGCGCCACGATCACTCGCGGTGAGCCACTCGATATCGCGACCGCTGATGCCGTGGCCGCTGCGCTGAAGGACTGGGCGCTCGAACACGGGGCGACGCACTACACGCACTGGTTCCAGCCGATGACGGGCATCACGGCGGAGAAGCACGACTCGTTTCTGTCGCCGACGGCGGACGGTTCGGCGATTGCGGAGTTCCGCGGCAAGGAACTGATCAAGGGCGAGCCCGACGCATCGAGCTTTCCGTCGGGCGGCATGCGCTCCACCTTCGAGGCGCGCGGCTACACGGCGTGGGATCCAACGAGCCCGCCGTGGCTGCTCTACAACGGCGGCAACAGCGTCACGCTGGTGATTCCGACGGCGTTTGTGAGCTGGACTGGCGAAGCGCTCGACAAGAAGACGCCGTTGCTGCGCTCGATGGAGGCCGTGTCGGCGCAGGCCGTGCGCGTGCTCAAGCTGTTCGGCTCGACGGCGGAGCGCGTCTACGCGACGTGTGGCCCCGAGCAGGAGTATTTCCTGATTGATCGCAACTTCTATTTCGCACGTCCCGATCTGATCAACGCGGGCCGGACACTCTTCGGCGCCAAGCCGCCGAAGGGACAGGAGATGGAAGACCAGTACTTCGGCGCCATTCCCGAGCGCGTCCTCGCCTGCATGGCCGAAACGGAGTTGGAGCTGTACAAGGTCGGCGTGCCGGTGAAGACGCGGCACAACGAAGTGGCCCCGAGTCAGTACGAGATTGCGCCGGTCTTCGAGAACGCGAACCTCGCCGTCGACCATCAGATGATGACGATGGAGATGATGAAGAAGATCGCGCCGAAGTACGGCCTGGCGTGTCTGCTTCACGAAAAGCCGTTTGCCGGCGTCAACGGCTCCGGCAAGCACAATAACTGGTCGCTGTCCGACGAATTCGGGAACAACCTGCTTTCCCCAGGTGACACGCCGCACGACAACATGCAGTTCCTGGTCTTCTGCGCGGCGGTGTTGCGCGCCGTCGATCGGTGGCAGGGTCTGCTGCGCGCCAGCATCGCGAGCGCGGGCAACGATCATCGTCTCGGCGCGAACGAAGCGCCGCCGGCGATCCTGTCGATCTTCCTGGGTGAGATGTTGACCGACATCTTCGAGCAGATCGAGCAGAGCGGCGGCGCCAAGTCGACCAAGCAGGGCGGCATTCAGGATCTGGGCGTCAGCGTCCTGCCGAAGCTGCCGCGCGATGCGGGCGACCGGAACCGCACCAGCCCGTTTGCCTTTACCGGCAACAAGTTCGAGTTCCGCGCCGTGTCGTCGGGGCAGAGCATCGCGTTCCCGAACATGGTGCTGAACGCGGCCATGGCCGACTCGCTCGACTCGATCGCGACCGAGCTGGAAGCCGCGACCGCCAAGGGCGAGGAGTTGAACAAGTCGGTCGGCAAGCTCGTGACGAAGATCATCAAGGAGCACAAGCGGATCATCTTCAATGGCAATAACTATGCGCCGGAATGGGAGAAGGAAGCGGCCAAGCGCAAGCTGCTGAACCTGAAGAACACGGTCGACGCGTTACCGCAGCTCATCACCAAGGAGGCGACCAAGCTGCTCGATCGCTTCAAGATCCTCAACGAGCGCGAGACGCACGCGCGCTACGAGATTTTCCTGGAGAACTACAACAAGACCGTCAACATCGAGGGGCAGTTGATGGTACTCATGGCCAACCGCTACATCCTGCCGGCGGCGCTCGAGTACCAGAAGCAGATCGGTCAGAGCGTCGCGGCCGTCAAGGCCGGCGGCGGGCACAGTGCTCAGGGCAAGAAGTTGTTGGGCACTTACACGAAGCTCGTCGACACGTTCAAGGCGCAGACTGACGTCTTGGCCCACTTGCTGGATCACAACGGGGGTTCGGCCGAGAAGCACGCGAAGTACATGCGCGACAAGATTGTGCCCGCCATGGCCAAGCTTCGCGAGGTCGGCGACGAGATCGAACTGCTGACGCCGCACGAGATCTGGCCGTTGCCGACCTATCGAGAGATGTTGTTCGTCAAGTAATGTGAAGGGGGCAAGGGGATCGGGGCCAGAGGGCAGGGCTGATCGGGATTTCAGTCCTCCCCAACGGCCGTGACCTCTGTCCCCTCCGATTGGTTCTGTCCCCTTCCCCCTCGTCCACTTCGCCTTTCTTGGATCCGCCGGTTAAGCCTTTTTGGATTTACGAGTTCCGCTCATCACTTTCGCTCGATGAAATGAGGTACAGACGATGCATCTCCGTTGAGGCGTCGTTGTAGACTTAAGGACTCGCCGAGCACGTCTTATGGGCATTCTCGAAAAGCTTCGTCCTCAACCCCGCTGGAAACACGCTGACCCTGGCGTTCGCGCGGCTGCCGTCTACGAGCTGGGGCCGGACGAGGGCGATGCGCTGCGGCAGCTCGCACGCGAAGACGCGGAAGCGCGGGTGAGGCGCGCCGCGGTGACGCGCCTCAACGACGTCGCCGAGCTCGGCGAAATCGCGCGCACCGATCCCGACGACGACGTGCGCGCCGAAGCCGTGCGCGGGCTGGCGGGCCTCGCGGCCGAAACCACGGACGTGGCCCGTGCCACCGACGCGGTGCGGCAGCTGGTCGCACTCGGGCGGACCAAGGAAGTCGTGGTGGTCGCGCGCGAGAGCACCGTGCCGAACGTACGCGCTGCGGTCGTGGATCTGATCGAGGACCCGAAGTCTCTGGGCGCGGTGAGCCGCCACGCCTCGGACGGCTCGACGCGTCTGCACGCGTTGGGACGCCTGCAGGACGCCGAGGAGATTCTCAACGTCGCGCTGAAGTCGGAGCACACCGACGTGGCCGTCGCCGCGCTCGAGCGCATTGCCGCGTCCGACTCGCTCTCCGCGATCGCGCAGCGCGCGCGCAACAAGGTCGCCGCGAGACGCGCGCGCACCAGGCTGCGCCAGATGGAAGAGACATCACAGCCGGCGCCGGTCGCGCCGCGACTGAGCGCCGAGGACCGCGCGAAGGCCCTGGTGCTGGTTCATCGCGCCGAAGCGCTGGTCGCCACCGCCGATCCGGACGAGGCCTCCGGAGCGTTGTCGGAGGTGCGCCTCGCGTGGGCCGAGCTGCAGGCCGACGTCGACATCGACGCCGTGCTGGGGCAGCAGTTCGAATCGGCCTCCGATGCCGTCCGTGAAGCGATCGACGTCCGTCGTCAGGAGCGGCTGGCCGAGCAGGAGCGCGAGCGCGCGCTGGCGCGGGAGCAAGCCGACCGTGTCGCGATCGTCAGCGAGATCGAGCAGTTGACCGGCCCCGAGGCGGCGGACCGGATCGCCGAGCTCCGCGTCAAATGGGACACTCTGCCGCCGATGCCGTCGGAGTACGCCGCCTCGTTGACGCGGCGGTTCCAGGACGCATCGCGTGCCTTCGAGGATCGCGAGCGGCGGCGCGTGCTGGCCGAGGCCGCTGCGGCGAGGCTCGAGACGCTGGCCACTGAGCTCGAGCAGTTGCTCGCCTCCGATCAGTCGGTCGATGAAGTAGTGGCGCGATGGCGCGGCCTGCGGCGCGACGCCGACGTCCTGCGCGAGCATGCGACGGCGAACCCCGGCGCCGCCGAGCGTCTCGAGCAGGCCGTCGCTGCGCTCGAGCAGAAAGAGGGCGAGCATCAGCAGACGCGTGCCCGGCAGGAGCAGGAGCATCTCCGACGGTTGCAGCAGTTGTGTCGTCAGGTCGAGACGCTGGCTGCGAGCGAGCAGCTGACGCTGAAGGCCGGTGATCGCGCGTTGCGTGAGATTCGCACCGCGCTCGAGAGTCGTGTGCCGCTGCCGTCGAAGCGCGATCGTCAGGAGATTCACACACGCCTCGACGAAGCACGGGCGAAGCTCGCGCCGCGGCTGCAGGAACTGCGCGACGCCGACGAGTGGCAGCGATGGGCCAACCTGCAGGTAGAGGAGGAGCTCTGTCGCGAGATGGAGGCGCTGAAGACCGAGCAGAACCTCGACGTCGCCGGCCGTCGCATGCGCGAGCTCCAGACGCGATGGAAACAGGTGGCGCTCGCCCCACGCGTGCAGGGTGAGGCGATGTGGCGCCGCTTCAAGGCGGCCCAGGACGACGTCTACGGACGCACGGCGGCGCATTTCGCCGCACAGAACGAAGAACGGGGCGCCAACCTCGCACGCAAGCAGGAGCTGTGCGAGCGCGCCGAGGCGCTCGCCGAGTCGACCGACTGGATCAAGACCGCCACCGCAATTCAGTCGCTGCAGGCAGAATGGAAATCGATCGGCGCCGTGCCGCGTGGACACGAGAAGGCGATCTGGGAGCGTTTCCGTCAGGCCTGCGATCGCTTCTTCACGCGTCGTCAGGAGGATCTCAAGCGTCGCAAGGAAGAGTGGGCGGGGAACCTGTCGCGAAAAGAGGCGCTGTGCGCGGAAGCCGAGGAGCTGGCCGAGTCGAACGACTGGGATCAGTCGGCGGCGCGACTGAAGCACCTGCAAGCGACCTGGAAAACGATCGGGCCGGTCCGCAAGTCCCGCTCGGAAGCCGTGTGGCAGCGCTTTCGCACCGCGTGCGATCGGTTCTTCGAGCGCTACAAGCACCGCGACCAGGTGGAGCTGCAGGAAAAGGCCGCGGTGCGCGAGACGGTCATCCGCGACCTCGAGGGGCTGCTGCCGTCAGAGGGCACCGAACCCGGCGCGGCTCCGGACAATCTCCACGCCATCGTCCAGCAGGCGAGGACGAAGTGGCAGCAGGCGCCGGAGCTGCCGCGAACCGTGCAGCAGGATCTCGCCGCGCGCTATTTCCAGGCGGTGGGGCGTCTCGTCGCGACGTGGCCGGTGGCGTTCGCGGGCACCGATCTCGATCCCGAGACCACTCGCAAGCGAATGGAGAAGCTGCTCGCGAAGGTGGAGGAGCTCGTCTCGACGCAGCCGGCCAAGCCGGCCGCGCCGCTGTCGCCCGCGGAGATGCTGGCGCAACAGTGGCGCGAGCGTCTCGCGTCCAACACGATATCGGGCGGCGCCGCTCGCAGCGCCGAGAACGAAGGCGCACGCTGGCGCGCGCTCGAGCAGGAAGTCCGCACCGCGCAAGCACAGTGGATGCGACTCGGTCCGGTCCCGCCGGAGATCGCCGGTCCGCTGAACGAACGCTTCCAACGCGCCTGCCGCAAGTTCTACGATCAGCGCAAGCGGGCGTCGTAAGGACACACGTGCGGCCTCGTTGTTCCCTCACGATCTTCGTCTGCGTTCTCGACGGCGCGTCCGTCCTGGCGCAGGCTCCCGCGTCGCAACAGGGTCCTACGCTCAATCCGCTCTGGAACATCACCACTGACTTCGCGGCGCCGGAGAGCGCCTACTACCATTCCGGCTCAAACGCGATCTTCGTCTCGTCGATCAACGGCCAGATCCTCGAGAAGGACGGCAACGGCTACATCTCCAGGCTCGCGCCAGACGGCAAAGTCGTCGCGGCGAAATGGGTGACCGGGCTGAATGCGCCGAAAGGGCTCCGCAGCGTGGGCAACACACTGTGGGTCGCCGATATCGACGAAGTTGTGGCGATCGATATCGGCAGGGCGCAAATCAAGCAGCGCGTCAAGGTCGATGGCGCGCAGTTCCTCAACGATCTCGCCGCCGCGTCCGATGGCACCGTCTACGTGTCGGACTCGGCGCAATCGCGCATCTACGCCGTGAAAGACGGCAAGTCATCGGTCTTCGTCGAAGGTGCCGACGTGGTCGAGCAGCCCAACGGTCTGCTGGTCGATCGCGACCGGCTCATTCTCGGCACCATCGGTCCCGCGGCGCCGCGCGGCGGCGGTCCCGGGCGTGAGCAGGCGCCGCCGGCGCGAGGACGCGGCGAGGCTGGACGGGGAGATCCGGCGCCTCCGGCGCGCGGACGAGGGCCGGCGCCCAATGGTCACTTGTTCGCGTTCGATCGCAAGACGAAGCAACGCACGCGTGTGACGGTGGAACCCGTCGGCGGCATCGATGGCATCGAGCTCGATGGGCAGGGTGGGCTGCTCGTCACCGACGTCATCGGCGCGCGATTGCTGCGTGTGTCGCCGGCGGGGAAGGTGACGGTGCTCGCGAAGTTCTCGGCCGGTGGCGCCGACTTCGGCTACATCGCGAAGACTCGGACTGCGATTGTGCCGTTCCTATTTAGTAATAGCGTTGCGGCGTACGATTTGACGGGATCGTTGAAGTAAATCGACGCGTTCCTAGCCTTCCAGATACGTGTACCCGTGGAGGCCGTCTTCGTAGAAACGAAGTAGCCGGCCGGCGCCTTCATAGTCGACGCGGCCTTCGCGCACGGCGGTTTCCACGTCAGTACGCAGCTTGCCCAGCAGCATCTCCGGATCGAACTCGACGTAGTCGAGCACCTCGCGCACCGTATCGCCCTTGATCAGCGCGTCGAGGCGGGCGCCGCCGTTTTCATCGAGGCTGACGTGCACGGCGTGGGTATCGCCGAACAGGTTGTGCAGGTCGCCCAGGATCTCCTGATACGCGCCGACCAGGAACACACCGAGGTAGTAGTCGTCGTTGTTCACGGTGTGGAGCGGCAGCGTCTTCTTGACGTCGCGCCGATCGACGAAGCGATCCAGCTTGCCGTCGGAATCGCAGGTGATGTCGCCGAGCACCCCGTGACTCGTCGGCTTCTCGTTGAGCCGATGGATCGGCATCACCGGGAACAGCTGCTTGATCGCCCAGCTGTCGGGGATCGACTGGAACAGCGAGAAGTTGCAGAAGTACGTGTCCGACAGCTGCTCGTCGAGGTTCTGCAGATCCTCGGGCACTTCGGCCATCGTCACGACGATGCGTTGAAGCTTCGTGCAGATCGCCCAGAACAGGTTCTCGGCCATGCTGCGCTGCACCAGCGGCAGGTAGCCGGTGTTGAACAGGCTGAGCGCCATGTCCAGCGCCTGCTGGGCGTCGTGAAACGCTTCGAGGGCATTGCGCGCCGTGACGTTGTTGTAGGTCTCGATCAGGTCGATCAGCGGCTGTTCCCACTCGGTGTTCGGCGTTGACGGCACTTTCTCGTCACCGAAGCCCGACACGCCCAGCACGTTGAACACGAGCACGCTGTGATAGGCGACAACGGCGCGGCCGCTCTCCGAGACGATCGTGGGGTGCGCCACGCCTGCCTCGTCGCAGACCGTCTGAACGTGGAAAACGACGTCGTTCGCGTACTCCTCGAGCGTGTAGTTCATGCTCGACTCGAAGTTCGTCTGCGAGCCGTCGTAGTCCACACCGAGGCCACCGCCGACATCGATGTACTGAAGACCTGCGCCCAGCTTGGCCAGCTCGGTGTAGACCCTCGCCGCCTCGTTGAGCGCGCCCTTGACGATGCGGATGTTGGTGATCTGGCTGCCGAGATGGAAGTGGAGCAGCTTGAGACAGTCCTGCATGCCGCGGGCCTTGAGCTCATCGAGCCCGCGCATGATCTCGGTGACCGTCAACCCGAACTTGGACCGGAACCCGCCGGACGACTGCCAGCGGCCGCTGCCGCGGGCCGCCAGCTTCACGCGCATGCCGATCTGCGGCCGCACGCCGATCTTCTCGGCGGCCTCGAGAATGAGGCCCAGCTCGGTGTACTTCTCGACGACCGGGATGATGTTGCGCCCGATCTTCTGGCCGAGCATCGCCGTCTCGATGAACTCGGCGTCCTTGAAGCCGTTGCAGATGATCGGCGTGGTGTTGTCGGCGAGGGCCACCACGGCGAGCAGCTCGGGCTTCGAACCGGCCTCGAGGCCGAAGTTGTACGGCTTGCCGAAGCGATGCACCTCTTCGACGACCTGCCGCTGCTGGTTGACCTTGATCGGATAGACGCAGCTGTAGCCGCCCTGGTACTGGTGCTGGGTGATTGCGGTGTGAAATGCCGTGTGGATATCGCCGAGGCGGTGTTTGAGGATGTCGGTGAAGCGGACCAGCACGGGAAGGCTGATGCCGCGGAGCTGGAGTCGGTCGACCAGCTCTTTCAAATCGATCGCGCGAGCGGGGTCCTTGGTGGGGTGCACCTGCATGTGCCCCGCGTCGTTGACCGAGAAGTAGCCCTTGCCCCACCGCGCCACCTCGTAGAGCTCGCTCGCCTCGTGCACGCTCCACGCGCGCGTCGTCGATGTGGTGGCGGTGATCGGAAGAGTGCGACCGTTGGTCACCGTACTCATTGAGGCCATGATAAACGTCTTTCGGCCGGAGTGACGGCGAAATTTGTACCCCTTCGACTCGCTGCGCTCGTTGAGGGGCGGCGCCACTGCGGCGCCGTCGACGTGCTGCGCTCGCTCAGACCGTAGACCGAGCGGTGACGACCGATAGAGAATGGGTCACTCATGTCTCGCGTCCCGGCGATCCGCGTGCTGCTGCTGCCGAAAGACACCAACGCGTATGGGACGATCTTTGGCGGCGTGATCCTGTCGAACATCGACCTGGCGTCGGCGGTCGAAGCGCGAAAGCTGGGCGTGCATCGGTTCGTGACGAAGGCGATGCGCGAGGTGGAGTTTCACGAGCCGGTGTTCGTCGGCGACCTCGTCGACTTCTACACAGAGACGTTACGCGTCGGCCGGACCTCGGTCACCGTGAAGGTGTCGGTCGAGGCCGAGCGGTGGCACGCGGGAGCTGCGGCGGTTGGATCCGGCCATGGCGAGCGGGTGAAGGTGACCGAGGCGGAAGTGGTGCTCGTGGCCGTCGACAAGGACTGGCGTCCCACGCCAATCCGGCCGGAAGTCAAGGTGTGATTGCGGCCATGCAGTGGATTAGCACCCGCGGCGGATCGCCACCTATCTCCTTTGTCGACGCGCTGTTCGCAGGAACGGCCCCGGATGGCGGGCTCTACATGCCCGAGCGGCTCGATCCGCTTCCGGCCGCGACGCTCGACGCCCTTCGCGGCGCCGACATCGTTGCGATCGGGTCGGTGGTCGGCGCGCATCTGCTCCGGGACGAGATCACGCCAGCGGCGATGGCGGCGCTCGTTCGCGACGCACTCGACTTTCCGGTGCCGCTGGTGCAGGTCACCGACCGCGTCTGGTCCCTCGAGCTGTTTCATGGGCCGACGCTCGCGTTCAAGGATGTCGGTGCGCGCGTGCAGGCGCGTCTGCTGCACCACTTCACCGACGGCACGCCTCTGACCATCCTGGTTGCCACGTCGGGCGATACGGGAAGCGCGGTGGCACAGGCGTTTCACCGCGTACCCGATGCGCGCGTCGTCGTGCTCTATCCCGAAGGGCAGGTGAGCGACGTCCAGGAAGCGCAGATGGCGTCGCTCGGCGACAACGTGACGGCGCTGTCGATCCGCGGGACGTTCGACGACTGCCAACGTCTGGTCAAGCAGGCATTTGCCGACGACGATCTGCGGCGGTACGTGTGGCTGACACCGGCCAACTCGATCAATTTGGGTCGGCTGCTACCACAGGCGTTCTACTACTTCCTTCTTGCCGGGCCACCTAAAAGTGGCCCCGGCGACGAGACTTCGTCGGGGCCGTCTTTAGGCGGCCCGATTATCTCGGTTCCGAGCGGCAACTTCGGCAATCTGACCGCCGGGCTGATTGCCAAGCGGCTCGGCCTCCACGTCTGCCGATTCGTCGCCGCCACGAACGTCAACGACGCCGTGCCCGAGTATCTCCGCACCGGCCGCTACCAGCCGAGGCCCTCGATTGCCACGGTGGCCAACGCGATGGACGTCGGCGCGCCCAGCAACTTCGAGCGGATGCAGTCGCTCTATGGCGGCAATATCGAGGCGCTGCGGCGTGACATCGTCGGGTTCGCTTACGATGACGCCCGCGTGACGGCGGAGATCGGCGAGGTGTATCGGAAGCACGGGTATTTGCTGGATCCGCACAGCGCCATCGCGTGGCTCGCGCTGCAGGAACAGCTGATGAACGACGCCGATGCGCACGGCGTGTTCTTGTCGACGGCGCATCCGGCGAAGTTCAGAGAGGTCGTCGAGCCGGCGATTGGTCAACGCATCGAGCTGCCGAAGGTCCTCGCCGATGCGATCTCGCGGCCGCGCCATTCGGTGTCGATGGCGGCTGACTACAACGATCTCAAGGCCTTCCTGCGGTCATGATCGACACATACCGACCTGGACCGGGGCAGCCGCCCGCGCGTGAGGCGATTCCCCAACACTATCGATGGGACCTCACGGCGATCTGCTCGAGCCCGGACGACTGGCAAACCAGTTACCAGCGGCTCGATGCGGCCATCGCGGCGTTCGCGGCGCGCCGGGGCACCCTCGCGTCGGGGCCTGACGCGCTGCTCGATGCGTTCCGCGCGATGGACGACATGGGCGCGCTCAGCTACCGCGTCTGGTACTACGCGTCGTTGCGCTACGACGAGGATCAGCGCAACAACGAGCACAACGCCCGGCGGCAGCAAGTACAGATCCTGTTCGCCCGTCAGCAGCAGGCGAGCGCGTGGTTTCATCCGGAGCTGCTGGCGGTTGCGCTCGAGACCATCCGTCAGTGGATGGACGAGCGCCCCGAGCTTGCCGTTTACCGGTTCGCCATCGAGAGCCTGTTCCACGAGCAAGAGCATGTGCTCGACGAGCAGGGCGAGCGGCTGCTGTCGTATGCCGGCCGGTTTGGCAGCGTGCCGCACGACAGCTACGCGGCGCTGACCACGGCCGACATGAAACCGGCGACGATTCAGCTGTCGAGCGGCGACGAGGTCACGTTGACCTACGGCCAGTATCGGGCGATTCTCGAAACAAACCGCAACCAGGACGACCGCGCCAAGGCCTATCGTGCGTTTCACGAGTCATACGCCGATCGACAGAACACATACGCCGCGCTCTACAACGGCGTGCTGCAGCGCGACTGGTTCCAGGCGCGGGCACGCGGCTATCAATCGACGCTGCACGCCGCGTTACACGGCAACAACATCCCCACGTCCGTCGTCGAGACGCTGATTCGTGTCAGCAAGGAGGGCGTCGCGCCGTTGCGGCGCTATCATCGCCTCCGCCGGCGCGTGCTCGGCCTCGACAACTACCGGTTGTTCGATCTGTTCGTGCCGCTGGTCCAGCACGACGCACACTACGCCTACGACCGCGTCGGCGAGTGGATCGTCGATTCGGTTGTACCGCTCGGGCGGGAGTACCAGGGGCGTGTGCGCGAGGCGTTCGACGGACGCTGGATCGACGTCTTCGAGAACGCCGGTAAGCGCAGCGGCGCGTACTCGGCTCCGGTGTACGGCGCACATCCGTACATGCTGCTGAACTACAACGAAACGCTCGACGCGGTCTTCACGCTCGCGCACGAGATGGGGCACTCGATGCACACGCTGTTGTCGCATCAGACCCAGCCCTTCGTGTACGCCGGATACACGATCTTTGTCGCCGAGGTCCCGTCGACGTTGAGCGAGGCGCTGTTCCTCGATTTCATGCTCGAGCGCGCCGAGAGTCGCGAGCAGCGCGCCGTGCTGTTGCAGCATGCCGTGGACAGCATCGCCAGCACGTTCTACACGCAGGTGATGTTCGCCGACTTCGAGCTGCAGGCGCACCGGCTGGTCGAGCAGGATCAGCCCGTGACGGCGGATGTGCTGAGCCAAATGTATGTTGGTCTGCTGCGCGACTACTACGGCGACGTCATCGACGAGGAGCCGATCTCGGGTCTCACGTGGGCACGCATCCCGCACTTCTTCAGCACGCCGTATTACGTCTATCAATACGCAACGTGCTTCGCTTCGACGGCTCGGCTGATGCAGGACTTACGGTCGCGAGACGCGGCCGTCCGTGAGGGCGCAGTCGATCGATATCTACGCCTGCTGCGCGCCGGCGGCAGCGACTATCCGATGAACCTGCTCGCCCGTGCCGGCGTCGATCTGAGCCAGCCCGATACCGTCCGGGCCGTAGCGACTGAGTTGGACGCGCTGGTCTCGAAGCTCGAGGCCGAGTTGGTATGAGAGTTCACGGAGGGTTGCGGGGATATCCCGTTGCCTCCGAAATCCCCCGTTTCCCCCGATTCACAGCGGACCGTTGACGAAATATGTGTGGCTGATGTATCATTCAATCCGGATATACGGATATACGGATATATGGTCGCACCCATTCTCGAGCACATGACGGCCCTGTCGGATCCGACCCGGTGCCGGATGCTCCTGCTGCTCGAAAAACACGAAATGACGGTCTCG
>DASRJR010000422.1:0-2647 GCA_035649395.1 Vicinamibacterales bacterium | reverse complement strand
GGGCGAAGACATGATCGGCGACGCGCGCCAGTTCGTGTCGGTGCTGCAGGCGGCGAACCCGTCGGGGCTCGAGGTACAGCTCCACGTGTTCCCGGACGAGAACCACATGACGGTCGTCCCGGTGGCATTGACCCGAGGCCTGCTGCAGGTCAAGGCTCTGCGATGAACGCCGACTAACTGTGCGCCGCGACCATCCGCTGATGCACCTGTTCGGGCGTGAGCTCTTCCTTGACCGTTCCGATCGCCCAGATGTGACCGAAGGGATCCAGCACCCAGCCGAATCGATCGCCATAGAAGGCATCGGTGATCGGCAGCATCGGCTTGGCGCCGGCATCGATCGCGCGCTGAATCGTCTCGTCCACATCCCCGACGTAGTACTCGAGAATCGTCGTGGTGGCGCCGAGCGATTCGGGCGCCGCCACGCCGAGCGTCATCCCGTTGGGTGACGGCGGCTGCTCGTCCGTGATCATGATCATCGTCTTCCCGACTTGCAGGTGCGCATGGATGCCGTCGCCGTACGGCATCGGCGACTCGTAGAGCACGGTCGCGCCGAACGCGCGCGTGTAGAACGCGACCGCCTTCGTGCCGCCGCGGACCATGAGATGCGGTGTGATGCGGCCGTCTTCGGCGCGCGCGCCTTTGATCGCCATCGTTCCTCCTCGTTTGCATTGCTCTTCGGCTGATGGGGCCACCTTACTCTGTCTTGCGCGTCCGTTTCGGCGCCGTCGGTGTGCGGCGCGAGAGGCGCCAGGCGTGACCAGACGGATCGGTGAAGAGGTCCCGGTACAGGCTCGACCACTGAAACACGTCACGCAGCGGCTGGGCATTGAGCTTGTAGAGACGCTGCCGGCCGATCCACTCCGCTTCGACGAGACCCGCCTCCAGCAGAATACGCAGATGTTGCGACACGGCGGGCTGCGTCATGTCGAACGGTCCGGCGATATCGTTGACCGACCGTTCGCCGGCACGCAGCCGGTCGAGGATCGCTCGTCGCGTTGGATCGGCGACCGCTCGAAAGACGTCGACAGACGCAGTCATGGCGGTCATTCTAATAAGCGATTGCTTATACGTCAACTCCGGCTGTCGCCGGTCCTCCTGAATGGGAAGCGGCGCCGCAGAATCCCTAAGCCGGCATGGGAAAATGAACCCACATGATTGACTCACCCATGAGCCGACGACGTGCCCTTGCGGCGCTCGCGTCAACCGCAGTCCTTCCGCTCGGGACCGGGTGCAGAGGCGAACCCGCGGCGAGCACGCCCGCGTCCACACCGGACGCTGATGCGCGCGCACTCCTCGACCAGTTGGCCGACGATCTGCTCCGACTGTCGCCTGAAGGCGCGACCTCACTCGGCATCGATACCGGCGCGAGAGCGTCGCTTCGCAGTCAGCTCAGCGATCGCTCCGCTGCCGGCCAGCAGCAGATCGTGATGCATCTCAAGAGCGGCCTCCAGCGAGCGAACGCCCTGAATACCTCGGGCCTGTCTCATGACGTGCGTACGAGCGTCGACGTCGTTCGCAGCGCGTATACGACGGCGCTCGAGGGATTCGCCCTGCCGTACGGCGACGTACCGGTCGGTGGCTGGCGCAACACGCCTTACGTCGTCATCCAGAACGTCGGCGCCTATCTCGACGTGCCACGCTTTCTCGACAGCGAGCATCAAATCGAGAACGCCGCTGACGCCGAGGCGTATCTCGCACGCCTGCAGTCCTACCCCCGACAGCTCGATGGGGAGCGGGGTCGCATCGAGGCGGCACGCGCTATGGGCCTGGTGCCGCCGGCGTTTCTGATCGACAAGGCACTGCAACAGATGCGGCTATCGGCGAAGAGCGCCCGCGAAGGAGGCACGGTCGTCGAGTCGATCGAACGGCGGACGAAGAACATTCCGGGAGACTGGGCGGGGCGGGCGCGAACCATCGCAGTGAAGGAGATTGCGCCGGCGCTGGACCGGCAGATCGCCGAGTTGGAGACGGAGCGTGCGGCGGCGACCAACGATCCCGGGATCTCGGCGCGGCCGCGTGGCGAGGAGTATTACCGCTGGGCGCTCAAGGCCTCGACGACGACCGCGATGACGCCGGACGAAGTCCACGCGATGGGCCGGAGCGAGCTGGAGCGTCTGCACGCGCAGATGGACGCGATCCTGAAAGGGATCGGCTACTCGCAAGGATCTGTTGGCAAGCGGATGCAGGAGCTGGCGAAGGATCCGAAGTACCAGTTTTCAGACGGCGACAAGGGCCGCGCCGAGATCATGGCGTTCATCCGGAGCCGCCTCGACTGGATCCAGTCGCAGATGCCGCGCGCGTTCAACACCCTCGTCAAGCCGAACATGGAGGTCAAGCGCCTTCCGCCCGAAGAAGAGCCCGGCGCGCCCGGTGCGTACGGCGGCTCAGGATCGATCGACGGCAAGATCCCGGGGCGGTATTGGATCAATCTCAGGACCACGGACCTTCACAGCAAGTACAGCCTCGCCGACCTGACGTTTCACGAATCGATCCCCGGCCACATCTGGCAGGGCGAGTACACGCACCGCATGCCGCTGATGCGGCAGATCCTGGCTTTCAACGCGTACTCGGAAGGGTGGGGACTGTACGCCGAGCAGCTCGCCGACGAGCTCGGTGCGTATGAGACCGACCCCGTGGGCCGTCTCGG
>DASRJR010000421.1:0-10005 GCA_035649395.1 Vicinamibacterales bacterium | reverse complement strand
CGCGATCTACTCGCGGGATGTTGCCGCGCGCGTCGTCGAGCGCAGCCGCGCCATCGGCGACTTCGGATCGTTGACCGCCGAACGCGCATTGCAGCTCGCCGAGCAATACGATCTGAACTATCTCGTGACCGAAGCGGATTTGCCGCTGCCGGTGGCATATCGCAACGTGCAGTTTCGGGTGTACACACTGAGGTCACGGAGGTGACGGAGGGAACGGAATTGATCAACACGGGGATAACGGGGGTAACGGGGACTTATCAACACGGCGATGCCCAATGGCGATCGGTAGGCATGTTGGCCGTCGAAGGCCGAAGGCCGGGTGTCAGCCGGCCTGCAGTTAACTGCGGCCATACTGGTACTCGAAGCGGCGCGCAAGATAGGGGCTTACACCGTTACCCCCGTTACCCCCGTGTTGACTAACTCCGCTACTCCGTAACCTCAGCGATCTCCTACTCCGCGCGCAATGCCTCCGCCGCCGGGATGCGCATGGCGCGGCGCACTGGCACGTAGCACGCGACGAGGACGACGATCGCGGACAGCGCCATCGCGGTCAACAACGCGGCTGGATCGATCGGCGAGACGCCGACGAGGAGCAGCGACAGTACCTGACCGGCCAGCACGGCCAGCACGAGTCCGATCAGCGAACCGACCGCGGCCAGCGTCAGCCCGTGTTTCACGACGAGCGAGACGATCCGACCGCGTGGTGCGCCAAGCGCGGAGCGAATCGCCATCTCACGCGTCCGTCGCGCAACGCTATACGCCGTGACTCCATAGATGCCGACCGCCGCCAATAGGAGGCCGATGATCCCGAGGCCGCCCGCAACCACGGCCCCCGCACGCTGTGCCAGCAGCCCAGCCGATATGACGTCGTCCATCGATCGGACCGTCGGCGGCGCCATCGCCGCGTTCAGCGTCGAGGCCACTGCACGCACGCGGTTGCCGACACGCTGACCGTTCGACGTACGCACCAGCAGTGAAAGTCCGGTGACGAAGTTCTGACGCAGCGGAACGTAGATGAACGGCTCGTCTGCCCCGCCAAACGTCGTCTGCTGCGAGTCGCGCGCCATACCGACGATCTGCATCTCCGATCGCGCGCGTCCGACGCCGGTCACCACGAGATTTCGTCCGATCGGATCCTCGCCGCCCCAGAAGCGACGTGCCGCCGCCTCGTTGACGATCGCCACGAGCGGCGCTCCTTCGACATCGCGATCGGTGAAGTCGCGCCCCCTCCGCAGGGGAATCCGCAGGGCGGCGAAGTAGCCGGGCTCCACGATGTTGCCGCTGACGGGCACGTCGGCCGACGTCAGCCCAGGGGGCGGGGTGGCGCCGGGAAGCGACACGCCGAATCCCAGGCTCTCGCCAGCGAGCGGCAGCGAGCGTGCGATGGAGGCGGCTTCGACGCCGGGCAATTGGCGTACCCGATCGAGCAGGTCACGTGTAATGCCGAGCGCGGAGGCTGGTGCGTCGGCAGCCTCGGCGACGTCGAGCGACGCGACTTCCACACCGTCAGTGGAGAATCCCACATCGCCGGAACGCGCTTCCTGCAGCGCGCGCGTGAAGAGCCCGCCGATGACGACCAGCACCAGACTCAGCGCGACCTGTGCGACGACGAACGCCGACCGGAGGCGAAGCCGCGGCCCCTGCGATTCGTCCTTCAGGACCGTGGCGACGTCGGTCCGCGAGGCGTGAAGCGCCGGAGCGAGGCCCGATAGCACCGCAGCGATCAACGACAGTCCGAGCGCAAACGCCAACGCGCGCCAATCGAGTGCGACCGTGAGCTGAATCGGGATCGGCAGCGTCGGAAGGACCGACAGGATCGCGATCATCATCACGCGTGTCAGGGCAATGCCTGCGCCAGCACCGAGTACGAAGAGCAGCAGCGTTTCCGTGAGCAGTTGACGGACCAGACGAAAACGTCCGGCGCCGATCGCCAACCGCAACGCCATTTCGCGACGACGGTCCGCCGCTCGCGCCAGGAGAAGGCCGGCGATGTTGGCGCAGGCGATCGTGAGCACGATACCGGTGAACGCGCTGAGCGCGACGAGCAGCGCCACCGCGCCGGGAAGATTGCCGGCGACTGGAGATGCGCGCTGGAGACGCAGTCCTCTCCAGCCCTGGGGCGTCGGATTCTCCGCGCGTAGCGCGCGATCGATGGCGTTCAATTCCGCCTCGGCTTGCGCCAGGCTCACGCCCTCCTTCATCCGCGCCCCCATCACCACCCAACCGCCGCGGCCCGTCAGCTGATCTGGAGTGGCGCCGGTGACAGAGGTGACCATGCTCATCGGCACCCAGAGATCGACGGCAACGACCGTCGTCCCCTGGAACCCTTCGGGGGCGACGCCGACGACGGTGACGGGAAAGCGCCCCAGCCTCACCGTGCTGCCAACGACACCGGGATCCGCGGAAAACCTGCGCGTCCAGTATCGATGGCTGAGGACGACGAGTGGGCTCGCTCCCAGTTGATCGCTGTCGCCCGGCCCGAACAGACGGCCGATGGCAGGGCGAGTCCCGAGCGCCGCGAAATAGTTCGACGTGACAACTTCCCCGACCACTTCTTCGACGCCATCCGCTGCCGCGAGGCTCATCGTCTTCGGGAATAGCGGATGCGCGAAGACGTGCTCGAGCGTCGTCGTTTGACGACGGATATCGAGGTAATCGGGATAGGACGCCGGATTGAATCCGAACGGAATGCCGTCGAAGCTCCGGCCGATATCGACCAGACGGTCCGGATTGGCGACCGCAGTCGGAGAAAAGCGCAGCAGCGCGCCGGCCAGGGTGAATACCGCGGTCACCGCGCCGATGCCGATCGCAAGGGAGAGCGCAGCGGTGACGGCAAAGAGTGGATTCCGCCAGAGAAGTCGGACGGCATGGCGAACATCGCGTGCGAAGGTGTCGATGGCGCGGCCGGCGCGAAGGCGTTGCATCTGGGCTTTCACGGAACATCTATACGCGTGAGAGTCGGCGTCGGTTGCACCGGGAACACGAAACGCCCGCGCTCAACTTGTGGGCGTCGGCGTTCGAGCGAGTTCCTTGAGCACTCCCGGACGACGAAGCTTCGTGATCCAGATGACCTGGCCGATGTGCGTCGCGTTGTGGTGAGTGACGTGCAACAGGATTCGTGCGATCGACGCGGGGCGACCGGATCCTTGCGTGATCTCTTCGAGACGCGCCGGCGTGAGCGCATCCAGCACTCGTGCCACGCGAGCGACGGTGTCGTCCCACACGGCAGCGACGTCGGCCTTCATCATCGCGCCGCGAGCGGCGAACTCGGCATCCCGGTCGCGGACATCGGCGGCCCCATCGATGACGTGCTCGAGGTAGAACCGGTTCGAGCCAGACACGTGCAGCACCAGATTGGCGACGGCGTTGGCCTGCTCGTGCGGTCGCCACCAGAGGTCCTCGTCGCCGAGGGCGGTGAGACAGGCGCGGACCTGGCGCGGATAGTCGTCGAGGAGCCGTGCCCGGACCATCTCGAGGAACTCGGCGCCGAGGGATCGATCCATGAACCGGAATGATAAGCTCTGACGCGATTCCGAGGTGTCACTTGAGACTGAAAAACGCGGGCCTCGCCTTCGCACTGATCGCGGCCACGATCCTGGCAACCGAGTTCGTCGCCGCTCAAGGCGGCGACAAATACACGGCGCGACTGGGGTGGGTGCCGACCGCCGGCCCCAACGACCGCGTCAACGTGACCGGCAAGGGCACGGCGACCGCGACGCTCTCCGGCAGGAAGCTCGCAATTACCGGATCCTTCGAAGGCCTCGCCGGTCCGGCGACAGTGGCGCGGCTGCACCGCGGCATCGCGAAGGGCGCGCGCGGCAACCCCATCGCCGATCTGACGATCACGAAGGCCGCAAGCGGAACGCTCTCGGGCTCGGTGGACCTGACGCAAGAGCAGGTCGACAGCCTGCGCCAGGGCAAGCTGTACCTGCAGATTCACAGCGCGAAAGGTGTGGCCCCCGACGGGAGTAATCTCTGGGGGTGGTTCCTCAAGTGAGAGGTGCGACGATGATCGTGGGCAGAACGCTCTCCTTTGTACTGGCGATCGGCCTCGTGTCGACCGTCGTGCTCGTCAGCGGTCAGCAGACGCCAACCGCTGGACCGTTCACCGCCGACCAAGCCGCCGCCGGACGCACGGCGTTTCAAGCCAATTGCGCCGGCTGCCATGGCGCCGACCTGATGGGAATCCCGCCGCTCGCGGGCCCGTCATTCGTCGGATCGTGGGGCACGCGGACGACGCGCGACCTCTTCGGTCTGGTGCAGAACACGATGCCAACTGACCGTCCCGGCGCGCTCCCCGCGGACACCTACGTCAACATCGTCGCCTTCATCCTGCAGTCGAACGGCCGCACGCCAGGCAATCAGCCCCTGACGCCGACGACGAACGCGCAAATCGGCGGCACGGCGGCGCCAGCCCCCGCCGCGGCCGCGCAGAATCCGCCGGCGGCGCCTCCTGCCGGGCGCGGTGCGGGCGCGCAGGGCGGCGCCGCGCAAGGTGGCGGGCGCGGACGTGGCGACGCCGCTCCAGTCACTGGCCTCACCGTCGCCGGTGAAGTGAAGGATTACGTGCGCGTCACTGACGAGATGCTGCGCAATCCGCCGCCGGGAGATTGGCTCACCATTCGTCGTGACGTCTTCGCGTCGAACTACAGCCCGCTCACGCAGATCACGCGCGACAACGCACAGGATCTCCAGCTGGCATGGGTCGCCCCGATGACCGAGGGCGGCACCAATCAGCCGTCGCCGCTGGCGCGCAATGGTGTCGTCTACTTGAACAACACTGGCGGCACGATCCAGGCGCTCGACGGACGGACCGGCGATGTGATCTGGGAGCAGCGTCTTGGCGGCAACATGGCCATGCGCGGCATGACGCTCTACGACGACAAGCTCTATCTCGCGATGAGCAACGCGCATCTCGTAGCGCTCGATGCCCGCACCGGCAAGGTGGCGTGGGACGTCGCGATGCCCGATGGCCGTGGCAGCTCCAGCGGCCCGCTGATCGCGAAAGGCAAGGTCATCGAGGGCATGGGCGGCTGCTCGCCGTACGTCGAGACGAAATGCTTCATCAGCGCGTACGACGCGCAGACCGGCAAGCAGCTCTGGCGCTTCTACACGATCGCCAAAGAGGGTGAGCCGGGTGGCGATTCGTGGGGCAGCCTGACGAACCTGTTCCGCGCCGGCGGTGAATCGTGGATCACGGGCAGCTACGATCCCGAGCTGAACCTCACCTACTGGGGAACGGCACAAGCCAAGCCGTGGATGCCGGTGAGCCGCGGAATGTACACGCTCGACAAGGCGCTGTATACGAGCTCCACCGTCGCGCTCGATGCCGACACCGGCAAGCTGGTGTGGTACTACTCGCACGCGCCCGGCGAGGCACTCGATCTCGACATCGTCTTCGAGCGCGTGCTGGTCGATTCGGCTGGTCAGAGTCTCGTGTTCACCGTCGGCAAGGACGGCGTGCTGTGGAAGCTCGATCGCAAGACCGGCAAGTACCTCGGACACAAAGAGACGGTCTTCCAGAACGTGTGGGAGAAGTTCGACCCGCAGACCGGCGCGCCGATGTACCGCCAGGACATCATCGACCACGAGATCGGTCAGTGGATCGATGGATGCCCGAGCACGGAAGGCGGGCACAACTGGCAGGCGATGAGCCACCACAAGGGGACCAATCAGCTGATCATCCCGTTGAGCCAGAGCTGCATCGCGATCCGCGCCCAGAAAATCGAGCAGAAGGCGGGCGGCGGCAGCGGCGGTGGTGCCGATCGCCGCTTCTACGAGATGCCGGGCACTGACGGCAACATCGGCAAGCTGGCGGCCTTCGACGTGAACACGATGAAGGAGACGTGGGCGTTCCAGCAGCGCGCGCCGTTCCTCACGGCGGTGCTCTCCACCGCCGGCGGCGTCGCGTTCGTCGGCGATCTCGATCGGAGCTTCAAAGCGGTCGACGTGCGCACCGGCAAGATCCTGTGGCAGACGCGCCTCGCGACGTCCGTGCAGGGGTTCCCGATGTCGTTCAACGTGGACGGCAAGCAGTACATCGCCGTCACCACGGGATTGGGCGGCGGCAGCCCGCGGCTCGTCCCATCGACACTTGCGCCGGAGATTCGGGTCCCGACGACCGGGCAGGCACTTTACGTATTCGCGCTCCCAGACAAGAGGTAAATCATGCGCTATTGCTCATTGGCGATTGCCGCAATACTCGGTCTCGCGATCGCGAGGCCGGTGACGGCCCAATCCTGCGAGGCTCTCTCGTCGCTGAAGCTGCCCGATGCGACGATCACGGCAGCGACGTCGGTCGCCGCCGGTGCGTTCGCGCCCCCGGCGCGCGGCGGACGCGGCGGCGGCGGAAATCCGTTCTCCGATCTTCCCGCGTTCTGCCGCGTCGAAGCGACGCTCAAGCCATCGCCCGACTCGGACATCAAAGTCGAGTACTGGCTGCCGGCAACGGCTGCCGCCTGGAACGGCAAGTTCCAGGCAACCGGCAACGGCGGGTGGAACGGCAACATCGACACGAACGCACTGGCCGGCGGTCTCAGGCGCGGTTACGCCACGTCCAGCAGCGACACCGGACATCAGGGCGGCGGCGGACCGTGGATGCAGAACAAGGAGAAGCTGATCGACTACGGCTATCGTGCCGTGCACGAGATGGCGGTGAAGGGCAAAGCGATCGCCGCCGCGTTCTACAACAACGCGCCGCGCCTCTCCTATTTCACCGGCTGCTCCGCGGGTGGCCGTCAGGGCCTGATCGCCGCTCAGCGCTATCCCGAGGACTTCGACGGGATCGTCGCCGGCGCACCGGCGCTCAACGCGACCGGCCGTGCGGTGTTCTCGATGTGGGTTGCGCAGAACCTGCACAAGGACGAGGCGGCGTACATTCCGGCGACCAAGTACCCGGCGATTCACGACGCCGTGCTCGCCGCGTGCGACGCGAACGATGGCGTGAAGGATCGGGTGATCGAGAACCCGTTGAAGTGTAGCTTCAATCCAAGGGTGCTCGCGTGCACGGGCGCAGACTCGGCCACGTGCCTCACGGAAGCGCAAATGGATGCCGCGCGCAAGATGTATCAGCCGGTCGTCAACACGAAAACGAAGAAAGAGATCTTCCCGGGCCTCGCGTACGGCAGCGAGCTGGGCTGGGCCACGTTCGGCGCGCCGCAGCCATTCGGCATCGGCGTCCAGATGTTCCAGTATCTCGTGTTCAACGATCCGAACTGGGATTTCAAGACGCTCAACTTCGACGAGCACATGGCGCTAGTGGACAAGGCCGAAGCCGGCTTGATCAACGCGCGCGAACCAAATCTGTCGAAGTTCGTCGCGCGCGGCGGCAAGCTGATTCAGTACCACGGCTGGTCCGACCCCCAGATCCCCTCAGCCAGCAGCACGCAGTACTACCAGAGCGTCCTCGAGAAGATGGGCGGCGCGTCGAAGGTGGCCGACAACTATCGCCTGTTCATGGTGCCAGGCATGAACCACTGCGGCGGCGGCGACGGCACCGCGACATTCGACATGCTGACCGCGCTCGAGAACTGGGTGGAGAAGAAGCAGGCGCCCGCGTCGATCCCGGCATCGCACGTCACGGAAGGTCGCGTCGATCGCACGAGGCCGCTGTGTCCGTTCCCACAAGTGGCTGCTTACAAGGGCACGGGCAGTACGGACGACGCGGCCAATTTCGTGTGTAAGCAACCCTGAGGAATCAGGAATCAGGAATCAGGCCTGGGCCAGGTCCCAGGCCTGAGGAACGCAGGGAACAGCGCCGTGTAGGGCGGGTCTTTAGACCCGCCGTCAATTGTCGGTCGGCTTCTCCACGCTATCGATTACCAGATACTCCACAGGAGCGCGCGTCGACTCGAGCTTCAGTCCAAGCTGCTCCTCCAGCGCCGTGAAGATCGACGGCCCGTCGTCGATCGGCGTTGCCGCCGCCGGTTCACCAGGAGCTGCCGCGGTCGCCGGCCGCTCGCGCGCGTACTCGAGGTCGAAATCGTACGCCCCCTCGAGCGCCGTTCGGTCGACGACCTGGCGCCGGAACTGGAGTGCAATGCTCAGGATCTCGGCGAACCGCGCCATCGTGATGCTGCCGGCCGTGTAGCCGAGGACAACCCCGCCGCTGGATGTCTGCCGCGTCGTCGCGCGGATATTGCACACGGGCCGCTGCCCAGGCGTCACTGACGGAACGGGAACCGGCCCGGGGCCGCGCGATCGTGCTGCCGCCTGACGCTCCGCGAGGACTGCGGTGCAATCGGTGCTCGAACGTGTGATCTGCGGGCCGAGCCTCCGATCGGCGCGCGCGACGACGATGGCGTAGATCGGCGCGTCACGTGTTTCCATGTGCGCGACCATCTTGAAGCGGTCCGCAAGCAGAGACCGCAGCATCAACGCCACCTGGTCGACAGTGGCGCCAGGTGCTGTGGCGGCGATGTCGAAGCGCTCCGAGTCGGCCCAACTCGGCAGCCCAGCGTATTGGTAGGGCGCGAGGCGATACGCGCTGCTGAGCAACAGCATCAACGGAGCGTTTGTCGCCGTGAAACGTCCTGTCGTTGACCGGATCGATGTCGGAGGGTTGCCCGTGACGTTTCGTTTGACGGAAGCCACTTCGAACGCCGGCCGCCGACCGGCGTCCTGATCAGACGTCTGCGCTGATATCGATGCGAGCAGCGCGAACAGCAACACGAGATACTTCGCCGCACTCCTCATGCTGAGACCTACGACCTGAAACCTGAGACCTAGCCCTGAACTGATTCCTGATTCCTGACTCCTGATTCCTGTTCAGTCATCGACCGGCTTCTGGATGCTGTCGATGATGAGGTACTCGACGGGCCCGCGCGTCGATTCCAGCTTCAGCCCGAGCTTCTGCACCGACTCGAAGATGGACGGGCCATCGTCGATCGGCGCCGCCGGTGCCTGCCCGCCTGGAGGAACGGTGGTCGGTGCGGTGTTGAGCGTGCGCATCGGCGAGATCTCGAACTCGTAGTCGTACAGGCCCATTAATCCGGTTCGATCGATCACGAGTCGATTCACATACCCGGACACTGTCCTCGCCAGCGCCTCCATCGTCTGACCGCCGGCGCGCATTCTCAGAAGGAACGGGGCGCCCGCTTCTCGCGAGACGGGCATCATGCTGGTCGTGCAGACGGGCCGCTCGTTCGGTCCGGGCGGAGTAAACGGCACGGGTCCGGGTCCGCGGGCGCGAGCGGTGGCGCGACGTTCGGCCAAGATCGCGTCGCAATCGTCTGTCGTCTTACTGAGCTTGGGACCGAGCTTGCCGTCGCTGCGCGCCATTACCAACGCGTAGACCGGAGAGTCCTTCGTCTCCCGGTGAGCCACGAGCTTGAATCGCTCGATCAGCAGCGATCGAAGCATCAGCATCAGCTGATCCGGCTGCGTACCTTCGGGCGCCTTGGCACGAATGTCGTAGCGCTCGCTGTCGACCCACGAGGGAACACCCTGTATCTGATAGCTCGGCAACCGGTACGACTGGAGAAGCAATAGCCGCACCGGAATACCCGTCGCCTCGAATCGGTTTGGCAGCATTCGCGACATCATCGGCCCGTTGACGCCACTGCTATTCGACTTGACCGAGGCGACCTCGAAAGACGGAAGCTCGTTGTCTGGAACTTGCGCTGCTCCGGCCGAGGGACTCGGGCCGAGCACCACCGCTGGAACCGGCAGTGCTGGGGTCGGCGCTTGCGCGGCCGCGACACCGATGGCGGCGACCAGTGGGATGACCGGGATCAGGTACTTCATCGCGCCCCCTTCCCTCTCTGACACGCCTATTCTGCACTTTGGACTTAGAATCGCGCCATGCGGACTTCAGTTCATTCTCTTCTCGCCGCGATCCTGTTTGTCATCGTTTCAGCCGGGCTCACGAGCCTGGCCCAGCAGAAGAGCGCCACGCCGGCTCCGTCGGCGGAAGCGCTCTCTCGTCTCAAAACGTATCAACCCGTCACGAGCGAACGCCTCAAAGCGCCCGAAGACGGCAATTGGCTGGCAGTCCGCCGCACCTAC
>DASRJR010000420.1:0-30473 GCA_035649395.1 Vicinamibacterales bacterium | reverse complement strand
ACGGCTCGCAGCACTATGACGGCATGCTGCTGTCGGTTCGCGGCAACACGCGGCTGAGCTACGTCAACGTCAACTACACGTTGTCGCACTGCTACGGATCGCCCGATGGCAACGGCGGTGGCACGACCAACGTCGGCGCCGGTTATAACAAGCCGGAGGATCCGAGTTATGACGATGGCAACTGCACGGCGGACCGTCTGCATAACTTCTCGGTGAGTGCCGGTATCGCGTCGCCGGAGTTCACCAACAGAGCGATGCATGCGGCACTGTCCAACTGGCGGCTGGCGGGCGGGTATCGATGGATCACCGGTCCGTGGTTGACGGTGTCGACCGGCTCCGACATCGCGTTCAACGGGCAGGCAGGTTCGCAGCGGGCGAATCAGGTGCTCGACGACCCGTACGGCGACATGTCGATCAACCCGCTGAACGGCGGCATGCGGTTCCTGAACGCGCAGGCCTTCGCTCAGCCGACGAACGGCACGCTAGGGACATCGCAGCCGCGCAACGGCATCCGAGGCATGCGAACGCGCAACCTCGACCTGTCGCTGACGCGGATGATCCGATTCAACAACAACCAGGGGATCGAAGTGCGCGTCGATGCCTTCAACGCGTTCAACTGGTTCCAGTGGGGACAGCCGGCGACGGGGTTGAACAACACGGCGACGTTCGGTCAGATCACGAGCGTCATCAACGGCTCGCCGCGGACGATGCAGCTGGGAATCAAGTACCAGTTCTAAAGGAATCAGGAATCAGGAATCAGGAATCAGTTCTGGGCTGAATCCTGATTCCAGATTCCTGATTCCTATCAATGGGCCAACGGCGCCACGCTTTTCGTTGGCGCCGGCTCATTCGACTTCATGGCCAGTCCTAACGTGAACATCGCGATCGTGGAGATCGCCGCAGGCACCGCCGCGGCCCAGAACAGTTGCTGCGGCCCCCACTGCCAGCCGATCAGCGTGCCGCCGACGTACGGCCCGATGATCGCGCCGAGGCGGCCCACGCCGAGACCTGCGCCGACGCCGGTCGAGCGAAGGTAGGTTGGATAGAAGGTCGCCGCCAGTGTGTTGATGCCTGGCTGTCCTCCGATCACGCACCACCCCGCAATGAAGACGATGATCGTGAGCACAGTCAGCGTGAGTCCCGGCTGGCCGATGAACGCGATGCTCACCGTCGCCAGGGCGAACGTGGCGGTCAGCATCGGCACGAACCCCTTGCGCGAGATCATCCACGCCAGCCCATACGTCCCGATCGTGCCGCCGGTCTGCAGCACGGCGCCGACGAGCACCGCCGTCTGTTGGGGATAGCCCATGCCGGTGACGACGGTCGGCAGCCAGTTGGACAACGAATAGAGATTCAGCAGGTTCATGAAGTTGACGACCCACAGCAGCAGCGTCGTGGCGGTGCGGCCGTCGCGAAACAGATGCACGATGGGCAGGCCCCGCTGGGCCACTTCGTTCGTGACGAACTCGGTGGCGCTGTCGATGCGGAGCCGCGGGTCGAGCTTCTTCAGCCAGCGCGCGAGCTGGTCGCGCTTCGTCTGCCGCACCGCCAGGAACTGCAGCGATTCCGGCAGCCCCCAGATCATCGCGATCGCGCCGAGTAGCGGGATGATCCCGCCGAAGTAGAACACCGAGCGCCACCCGAACGCCGGGATCATCCAGGCAGCGACGAATCCGCCGATGGCCGCGCCCGCGGTGAAGCCCACCGTGATGCCCATGACGAGCGCCACCCGGCTGCGTTTCGGGCTGAACTCGCCGATCAGTGCGGTGGCATTGGGAATGATGCAGCCGAGACCAAGGCCCGAGATGGCGCGCAGGATCAACAGCTCGTCCATGTTGGTGGAGAAGTATCCGGTGGCGAGCGTCATCAGCGAGAAGAACACGGTGGCGCCGATGAGCACCGGGCGGCGACCGATCTTGTCGGCGAGCATGCTGAAGGTGAGAGAGCCGATCAACACGCCGACATTGGCGGCGGCGAACACGCGGCCCATCTGCGCACCCGGCGGAACGTTCCACTCCTTTAGCACGGCCGGCGCGGTGTACCCCATGGCCTGCACGTCGAACCCGTCCATGACGAGGCAGATCATGCAGAGCGTGAAGATTTGAATGTGGAGCGGCCCGATGCGGCTCCCGTCGAGCAACTCGGCGATGTTGATCTTGTTATCAGCCATATCAGACTTTGCGCAGTCAGGACCCGCGAAGTATACTCGCCTGCCATCCCCTAACGGCCATGTATTCAGAAGTTTCAGCAGGTTCTGCCATGCGCCATGTCATCACCGTGGGCGGCCTGCTCGCCGCGGTACTGTTCACCGCCGCGACCGCCTCGGCTCAGATCGATCTGTCAGGTGAGTGGACACCGGTCCGCGCCGAAGACAGTGTCGGCAATCCCGAACTGGGCGACTGGGTCGGCATTCCGATGAACGATGCCGCCCGGCTGCGGTCGTCGGCCTGGGACGCCTCGATCTACACGTTACCCGAATGGCAGTGCCGTCCCCACGGCAGCGCTTATATCTCGCGCGGACCCTCGCAGTTGAAGATCTGGAAGGAAGTCGATCCCGTCTCGCGCGAGACGCTGGCGTGGCACATGGAGTGGCTGCGCTCCGTCGATCGGCCGATCTACATGGACGGCCGTCCGCACCCCTCGCCGAACGCGGCGCACACCTGGGCGGGTTTCTCGACAGGTGAGTGGATCGGCGACACGCTTCGCGTCCGGGTGAGCCACTTGAAAGAGGAATACCAGCGGCGCAACGGCATTTTTCATAGCGACGAGATCGAGGTGACTCAGTACCTGATTCGACGCGGCAACTACTTGACGTTCGTGGTCATCGCCTACGACCCGGTGTATCTCACCGAGCCGCTGGTTCGGAGCACCGAGTATCAGCTCGCGCCGAACCAGCAGATTCCACCGTATCCGTGCACGGTTGTGACCGAGGTCGATCGGCCACGGGGTGTCGTCCCACACTACCTGCCGGGGACGAATCCCGACGTCGACTGGTTTGCCAAGCACTACAACATCCCGCTGGACGTCGTGATGGCCGGGGCAGCCAACATGTACCCGGAAATCCGTTCGAAGATCCCGAAGTCGATGGGCGGCTTCGGTCCCGAACCGCCGCCGTCGAAAGCGCCGCCGCCGGCGCGCCCGGCCCGTTCCGCGCAGCAGTGAGGGCCGTCCCATGATGAACGCAGCCCGAATTCTCTTCGGCATCATCGGTGCGTTAGTGGCCGTCGCGTACTCGATCTCGTTGCACGCGCAGCAGCAGACGGTTCAGCCGACGAAGTTCACGCGTGCCCCGATGATCCAGCCACCCCCGGCGGGTGAGATCGAGGTGCTCCCGATACGCGGCAATCTCTACGCGCTGTTCGGTGCGGGCAGCAACATCGTTGTCTCGGTGGGGGGCGACGGTGTGATGCTCGTCGATGCGGGCAAGGCTGGAATGTCCGACAAGATCCTGGCGGCCGTGAACCAGCTCTCGCGCGAGTGGGCGCGGCGCAACGCGCCGAAGCCGCTCGGGTTTGGGGCCGAGACACGATCGTCGGTTGCCGATCGGAACGTCACCGCGCCACCGAAGCCGATCCGCTACATCATGAACACCAGCGCCGATGCCGACCACATCGGCGGCAACGAGAAGCTGCGCAATGCCGGGCGGACGTTCACAGGCGGCAACGTGGCGGGCAACATCGCGGACGCGGCCGAAGGTGCCGCCATTCTCGCGCACGAAAACGTGCTGTCGCGATTGGCGGGCGTCGGGAGCGAAGGGCAGAGCTCGTTGCCCGCCGAC
Organism: Vicinamibacterales bacterium; assembly: GCA_035649395.1. GTDB lineage: Bacteria > Acidobacteriota > Vicinamibacteria > Vicinamibacterales > UBA2999 > Gp6-AA40. The sequence goes on along the minus strand of DASRJR010000420.1, from coordinate 26,695 downwards.
GCGCTGCCGACTGACACCTACTACGAGGCGTTCTACAAGCTCAGTCACTATTTCAACGGCGAAGGCGTGCAGCTGTTGCACATGCCGAAGTCGCACACCGACGGCGACTCGATCGTGTTCTTCCGCGGCACGGACGTCATCGCGATGGGCGATCTGATGTCGACCGGCTCGTACCCCGTGATCGACGTCGCCAAGGGCGGCACCATCAACGGCATCGTCGACGGTCTGAACCGCGTACTCGACATGTCGCAGACCGAGTTCCGGCTCGAGGGAGGCACGCTGATGGTGCCGGGTCACGGTCGTCTGATGGACTCGGCCGACGTCGCTTACTACCGCGACATGATGACGATCATTCGCGATCGCGTCGCGGACATGGTCAAGAAGAACATGACCCTCGACCAGGTGATCGCGGCCAATCCAACCGGCGACTACGACACCGAGTACGGATCCACGAACGGCTCGTGGACGACGAAACAGTTCATCGAGGCCGTGTACAAGACACTCGGCGGCGGCAAGGCACCCGTGCCCGCGAAGCGTAAACCGTAATGGGGTTCGCGATCATTTTTCGAGGACACGGCGGGCGTATCGCGGCCGCTGCGGTGATGACCGCGATGCTGGTCTCACCGGCAATGGCGCAACAGGGTGGCCGCGGTCAGGCGGCCGGAGGGCGTGCGTCGGCACCGCTCGATCTGACCGGCCAGTGGGTGTCGCTCGTCACCGACGACTGGCGCTGGCGCATGGTGACGCCGCCGAAAGGCGACGTGCTGTATCTGCCCGTCAACGACGCGGGACGCCAGGCGGCCGAGCAGTGGGATCCTGCCAAGGACGAGGCTGCGGGCGAGGCGTGCCGAGCCTACGGCGCCGGCGGCATCATGCACCTTCCCGGGCGCCTGCGAATCTCGTGGGACGACGACAGCACGCTAAAGCTCGAGACGGATACCGGGCAGCAGACGCGCCTCTTCCACTTTGGCGCCACCCAGCCGCCCTCTGGTGATCCATCGTTCCAAGGGTATTCGGCGGCTGCATGGGAACTGCCGGGCGGACGCGGCGGACGCGGCCGTGGTGCGGCGGCGCCTGTTTCCGGAGGAACCGCAGTCCGCGCCGGATCGTCGATGCGGGTAGTGACGACGAGGATGCGGCCCGGATACTACCGTCGCAACGGCGTTCCCTACGGAGCGAAGGCCACGCTGACCGAATGGTTTACGACGATCACGGAGCCCGACGGCAACACGTATCTGCTCGTCACGAACATCCTGGAGGACGCACAGTACATGAACGGACCTTACGTGCGCACCGTCCAATTCAAGAAGCAGACGGACACGAGCGGGTGGAACCCGACTCCGTGCGCCGCCCGTTGACTCTCAGTGATCTTGGTGTTCTTAGTGGCTTAGGGTGAGCGATGCGTTTCTGCCGGTTTGGTGAGGGTCGTCTCGGATTGGTCGAGGGCAACGCAGTCAAGGATGTGACCGCTGCCCTCGACGTCCTGCCGTCGTATCGATATCCGCTGCCGACGCACGATGTGCTCGTCGCGAATCTCGACGGGGTCGCCGCGCGAGCGCGCACCATCGCGTCAGGTGCCCCGAGCGTTGCGCTCGATCGTGTCAGGCTCCTCAGCCCTGTCGCCAACCCGGGAAAGGTCATCGCCGCGCCGGTCAACTACGAGAAGCATCTGCACGAGGTCCGCACGGACGTTCAACTGAGCGCGAACAATCCGAACAACACGTTGACGATCCACAAGGCCGGTCTCTTCTTGAAGGCGACCAGCTCGCTCGTCGGCCCGGGCGAAGGCGTCGCGATTCGCCGCCCCGATCGGCGCACGGATCACGAGGTGGAGCTCGTCATCGTCATCGGCCGCAAAGCGAATCACGTGTCGAGCGCCGATGCCATGAGCCATGTCGCCGGCTATGCGATCGGACTCGACATCTCGATACGCGGCTCGGAGGATCGGAGCTTCCGCAAGTCGGCCGATTCGTACACTGTACTGGGCCCCTGGCTCGTGACGGCCGACGAAGTACCACGCCCAGGAGAGCTCGACGTGCAGTTGACGGTGAACGGCACCGTGCGGCAGCAATCCAACACGCGCCACATGATTCTCGGCGTGCCGCAGTTGATCGAGCTCGCCTCGTCCATCTACACGCTCCACCCTGGCGATCTGCTCTTCACGGGTACGCCCGAAGGCGTGAGCCCGATCGAGGCCGGCGATCGCATCGTCGCCACGGTCGAGGGAATCGGGTCGATGGAGGTCGTAACCCGCGCCGCTGACGTGCCGGCCGCGGCGATGACCGCGCCGGCGGAAGCCTAGGCGCGAGGGGACCATGGATACCGTCAGCACGAGCTTCTATTCCAAGCCTGCCCTCACGCCGGAACGACGCGAGTTCTACGGGCGGCTCGATGGCAAGGGCGTCGCCCCGCTCTGGGAAGTGCTGGCCGCCATCATTCCGCCCCAACCCCGGCCGGCGGCGCAGTCGGTGCTGTGGCACTACGACGAGCTTCGCCCGCTCCTGATCGAGGCGGGCCGTTTGCTGACCGAAGAGGAGGCCGAGCGCCGCGTCCTGGTCCTCGAGAATCCAGGGCTGCGCGGGCAGTCCAAGGTCACTGGAAGCCTCTACATCGGTCTTCAACTGATCCTGCCTGGCGAGATCGCCCGCTGCCATCGGCACGCGACCTCGGCGATCCGGTTCGTCATCGAGGGAACAGGGGCGTACACGGCGGTCAATGGCGAGCGGACGACGATGCATCCGGGCGATTTCATTCTGACGCCGTCGTGGACGTACCACGATCACGGCAATCCGGGTGAAGGGCCCACGGTCTGGCTGGACGGGCTCGACATTCCGATCGTGAATCTATTCGACGCCAGTTTCGCCGAGCACTATCCGGGTCACGTGCAGCCGAACACAATCCCCGACGGCGATTCGCTGGATCGCTACGGTGCGAACATGCTGCCGGTCGACTACTCACCATCGTCGCCGTCGTCGCCGATCTTCAACTACCCCTACGCACGGAGCCGCGAGGCGCTCGAGCGTCTGCGCCGCAACGGGCCGCCGCACGAATGCCACGGCGTGAAGATGCGGTTCGTCAATCCGGCGTCCGGTGGCTACCCGATGCCGACGATCGGTGCGTTCATGCAGCTGCTGCCTGCTGGCTTCCGCGGCACGCCGTATCGCCAGACCGATGCGACCATCTTTGTCGCGGCCGAAGGGCACGGTCAGACGCAGATTGGCGATGTGTCCTACTCGTGGGGGCCGCGTGACATCTTCGTCGCGCCGTCGTGGGCGCCGATCGCGCATCAGGCCCAGAGCGACGCGGTTCTCTTCAGCATCTCCGATCGCCCGGCGCAGCAGTCGCTGGGGTTGTGGCGGGAGCAGGTGCCGGCAACTTGACCCCACGAGCTTTTCGCATCGGCCAGATCGTTCCCAGCTCCAATACCACCATGGAGACCGAGATCCCGGCGATCCTGCGTGCGCGGGAGACCGTGGAACCTGAGCGGTTCACGTTTCATTCGAGCCGCATGCGAATGAAGAAGGTGACGAAGGAGGAGCTGGCGGCGATGGACGCCGACTCCGATCGCTGCGCCGCCGAGCTCGCTGACGCGCGGGTGGACGTGTTGGGCTATGCCTGTCTCGTGGCGATCATGAGCATGGGCAAGGGCTATCACTGTCAATCGGAGAAGCGCTTGCGAGAGGTCACGGCGCGCGAAGGATCTTCCGCACCCGTGGTGACCAGTGCCGGTGCGCTGGTCGACGGCCTGCGCACGCTCGGGGCCAAGAAGGTCGCGATGGTGGCCCCCTACATGCAATCGTTGTGCACGATGGTGGTTGAGTACATCGAGCACGAGGGCATCGAGGTTTCGGATCACATCGCGCTCGAGATCCCGGACAACGTCGCGGTCGGCCGGCGCGATCCGCTCGCGCTCGTCGACATCTACAAACGGCTCGATCTCGCTGGCGTGGACGCCCTGGTGCTCTCGTCCTGCGTCCAGATGCCGTCGCTCGCGGCAATTCCCGTCGTCGAACGCGAATGCGGGCTGCCGGTCGTTTCGGCGTCTGTCTGCACGGCGTATCAGATGCTCAAGGAGCTGGGGTTGAAAACCGTTGCGCCCGATGCGGGGGCGCTGCTCTCGGGGAAGTACTAGCTGATTCCTGTCCTACGATATACTCGCGCTGCAACCGTCATATCAGTTTCGCGAGGTCCCATGAATCCGCGTCGCTTCGTGGTCTCGACGCTCATCTTCCTCTCGGCGGCTCTCATCGCCTCTCCCGCATCCGCACAAGTCGACTTCTCCGGTGAGTGGGCGCCGCGGTTCTGGGAGGATCAGCCGGAGCGCGTCCCGGGTCCTGAGCTCGGCGACTATCTCGGCATCCCGGTGAACGACGCCGCGCGCATGCGCGCCGACACCTGGGACGCGTCAATCCAGACACTTCCCGAGTGGCAATGCCGTCCGCACTCGGCCGATTACATCTGGCGCGGGCCGTCGAACCTGCGCATCTCGAAGGAAGTCGATCCGGTCAGCCGGGAGATCACGGCGTTCCACGCCGAGTGGCTGCGCTCCGTCGATCGCACGATCTACCTCGACGGCCGGCAGCGTCCGCCCGAGGACGCGCTGCACACGTGGGGTGGGTTTTCGACGGGCAAGTGGGACGGCGACATGCTCACCGTCACCGTGACGCACCTCAAGGAAGGCTACGTTCGGCGCAACGGGCTGCCGCGAAGCGACCAGGCGACGCTCACCGAGCACTGGATTCGCAACGGCGACCTCCTGACGGTGATGACGATCATCAACGATCCGATCTACCTCACCGAGCCATTCGTCCGCACCACCGACTACGAGCTCGACTTGCGTCAGCAGGTGCCGCCCTATCCCTGCGGCGTCGTGCAGGAAGTCGATCGCGTCAAAGGCGAGATTCCACATCTCCTGCCTGGCACCAACCCGTACATGAAGGAGTTCGCGCTCCATCACAACCTGCCGGTCGAGGCAGCACGTGGCGGCGCCGAAACGATGTATCCGGATTACATGCAGAAGCTGAAGACAATGTCGCCGGCGCGGGAGGAGAAGCCCGCCACGCCTGCGGGTGCGCGTCGATGAGGGCGAGATGAGCGTGCGCACCGTCCTCACCGTCGCCGTCCTCGCTGCGAGCGCCATTCTGGCGTCGCCCGATGCGCAGGCGCAGGCGCCCGCGTCGCAGGTGCGCATCCTGCCGGTGCGCGGCAACATCTACATGCTGCTCGGCGCCGGCGGCAACATCACGGTCTCGATCGGCAGGGACGGCGTGTTGCTGGTGGACTCCGGCCTTCCGCAGGCATCGGATCAGGTGCTGCGTGCGATCCGTGAGCTCCAGGCGCAGCTCGATCTGCGCGATCAGCCGCTCGGCTTTGGCTCCGAGACGCGCTCGAGCATCGCGAGCCGCAACACCGAGGCGCCGGCCAAGCCGATTCGCTACATCCTCAACACTCACGTCCATCCCGATCACGCCGGCGGCAACGAAGCACTTCGACACGCCGGCCGCACGTTCACCGGCGGGAACGTGGCCGGCAACATCGCCGACGCGGCCGAAGGCGCGGCGATTCTCGCTCACGAGAACGTGCTCGTACGGATGACCACGCCGTCGAGCGGCGAGAGCGTGGCACGCCCCGATGCCCAGCCGACCGACACGTATTACACCGACTCGATGAAGCTGAGTCATTTCTTCAACGGTGAAGGCATCGAGTTGATTCACCAGCCCGCGGCACACACCGACGGCGACAGCCTGGTCTGGTTTCGCGGCTCTGACGTGATCGCGGCTGGCGATCTCTTCCTCACGACGACGTATCCGATCATCGACACAGCTCGCGGTGGAACGATCAACGGCGTGGTTGGCGGTCTCAATCGGATTCTCGACCTCGCCATCGCGGAATTTCGCACGGAGGGCGGCACGCTCGTAGTGCCCGGGCATGGACGGCTGAGTGATTCGGCGGACGTCGCCTATTACCGCGATATGGTCACGATCATCCGCGATCGGGTTCAGGCCGCCATCGGGAAGGGCATGACGCTCGAACAGGTGAGAGCCGCGAAGCTGACCGCGGACTACGATCCGCGCTACGGCGCGACGAGCGGGATGTGGACGACCGACCGCTTTCTCGAGGCGGTGTACACGACGCTCGGCGGTGGCGCGAAGACGCCCGCCCCCGCTGGTACTCCTTCGCGTCGTCCGTCAGGGCGGAGCAAGTGATGCGGCGCTGGACGATGTTCCCCTGGGCGCTCGCCGGTGCGCTCGCTATCGTCGGGAGCGCGAATGTTGCCGCACAACGAGGCGCAGGTCGGGGTGGCGCTGCGGCAGCCCGCACGGCGGCGCCGATCGACGTCACTGGACTCTGGGTGTCAGTGGTCACTGAGGACTGGCGATGGCGGATGCGAACGCCGCCGAAGGGCGACTACGCGAGCGTGCCGCTCAACCCCGCGGCGATCAAAGTCGCCGAGAGCTGGGATCCAGCGAAGGATGCAGCAGCTGGCGAAGAATGCCGCGGCTACGGCGCCGCGGCGGTCATGCGCCTGCCAGGCCGCGTTCGTATCAGCTGGAACGACGACAACACGCTGAAGGTCGAAACCGAAGCGGGCACGCAGACGCGGCTGTGGCAGTTTGCCCCGATCGCGCCCGCCGACTCCGCTCGGGGCGAGTCGAAGGCGTCGTGGCAGGGGACGTCGGCCGCCAACTGGCAGGTCGCGGGGGGCGGTGGACGGCGGGGCGGGGCCGCGCCCCGCGGTGGGTCGCTGCGCGTGGTGACGACCAATCTGCGTCCCGGCTACCTGCGGAAGAACGGGATCCCGTATAGTGCCAACGCACGCGTGACCGAGTACATCAACCGGACGACGGAGCCCAACGGCGACTCATGGCTCGTCGTGACGACCGTCGTCGAGGATCCGCAGAACTTGACGTCGCGCTTCGTCACGAGCACGCATTTCAAGAAAGTGCCCGACGGCTCCGCGTGGAACCCCTCGCCGTGCTCAGCCTCATGACCCTTTCGACTCGCTTCGCTCGCTCAGGGCAAGCCCCTTCGACTCGCCCCGAGCGAAGTCGAGGGGCTCGCTCAAGGCAAGTCCGATTCTGGTGCCACGCAGCGATCGTTTTCGCGATCCTGGTTCCACGCGCGTCGGCTGCGCAATCGGCCGATGTTCAGGCGGGCAAGACGCTGTTCAACGGTCTGTGTGTGACCTGCCACGGATTCGAGGGCACGGGGGGTGCCGGTCCGCCGCTCAATCGTCCCAAGCTGACGTCGGCGCCGACCGACGCCGCGCTGCGCGCGATCATCAGCGATGGGATTCCCGATCGCGGCATGCCGCGGGTGCGACGCACGACCGAGAACGAGTTGAAGCAGCTGGTCGCCTACGTGCGATCGCTGGGCCGCACTGCCGGAGCGAAGGCGACTGGCAACGCGCAGAAGGGCCGCGATCACTACGCCAAGCTCGGATGTGCCGGCTGTCACATCGTGAACGGTCAAGGCGGCAGCTTCGGGCCGGCGTTGTCGGAGATCGGCAGGCTGCGCGGCGCGGATTACCTGCGTCAGGCGATTCTCGACCCGGGTGCGATGCTTCCGCGCGGCACGTTGCCAGTGCCGGCCCGCGGGTATCAGGAGTACCTGCCGGTTCGCGTCGTGATGAAAGACGGCAGCGAAGTGCGAGGGGTGCGCATCAACGAGGATCTGTTCACGATCCAGATCCGCGACGCCAAGGGCGCATTCCATTCGATCCGCAAGAGCAACGCCGAGCTGGTTCGCAAGGAGATGGGCGTGAGTCTGATGCCAAGCTTCAAGGACCGCGTCGCCGGCGCCGATCTCGACGATCTCGTGGCTTACCTCGCGAGCCTCGGAGGTGGACAGTGACTCGCCCCGTAGGGGCCACCGTGAGGTGGCCCATCACGACAATCGCCACAATCGTGGTGCTGTGCGGAACCAGTCTCGCGGCGCAGGTGTCGTATCAGCGCCTGCTCAAGGCCGAGAGCGAGCCGCAGAACTGGCTGACCTACGCCGGCTCGTATCGATCGCATCGCTATTCGCCGTTGACGCAGATCAACCGTCAGAACGCGTCGCAGCTCAAGGTCGCGTGGGCGTATCAGCTGCGGTCCGGCGTCGTCGAAACCTCGCCGCTCGTCGCCGACGGCATCATGTATCTCACCGAGCCGCCCAGCACCGTGACGGCGCTCGACGTGAAGAGCGGACGTCCGCTGTGGAGCTACACGCCGTCGATTCCACCTGATGTGATCGTGATCGGGTCTCCGCCGGTGAATCGCGGGGTCGCCCTGCTCGATGACTCCGTCTATGTCGGCACGGTGCACGGCCACCTGATTGCGCTCGACGCGAAGTCGGGCATCGTTCGCTGGGATACGACCGTCGAGGACAACAAGCACGGCTTCTACCTGACACTCGCGCCGCTGGCGCTCGACGGGAAGATCATCGTCGGCGTCTCGGGCGCGGAGACGGGCATCCGCGGGTTCGTCGACGCCTACGACGCGAAGACCGGCAAGCTGGTCTGGCGCACCTACACGATTCCCGCGCCGGGTGAGGCGGGCAACGAGACGTGGGGCAAAGGCGATGGCTGGAAGACCGGTGGCGGATCGACGTGGCTCACCGGCTCGTTCGATCCGGAGCTCAATCTGCTGTATTGGGCGACCGGCAATCCCGGACCCGATTGGAACGCCGACAATCGGCCCGGCGACAACCTCTACACGGATTCAGTGATCGCCCTGGATCCGACGAACGGAAAGATCAAATGGCATTTCCAGTTCACGCCGGAGGACGTGCACGACTGGGATGCCAATCAGATGCTGGTCCTGTTCGATGCGCAGCTCGGCGGACGCGCGCGGAAGCTGCTCGCTCAGGCCAATCGCAATGGGTTCTATTACGTCCTCGATCGCGCGACCGGCGAGTTTCTGACCGGGCTGCCGTACGCCAAGCAGACCTGGGCGGATGGTCTCGACGCGAAGGGTCGTCCGCAGCGCAAGAAGGGGATCGCGCCGAGCCTCGAAGGTACGCTGGTGTTCCCCAACATCCAAGGTGCGGCCAACTGGCACAGCCCGAGCTACAGCCCACAGACGAACCTGTTCTACCAGGGTGCGCGCGAGATGGGCAGCGTCTATTACAAAGGCGAGGCCGTCTACAAGCCTGGCACCGCGTTCACGGGTGGCGGCGGTCGCGCCGTCAACGGTGATGATGCGTCTGCGGCGATCCGCGCGCTCGATGCGACGACCGGAAAGCTCCGGTGGGAGTTCCCGCTGCTGTCTCCCGGATTCACGAGTCTGCTGTCGACGGGCGGCGGACTGGTCTTCGGCGGCACGGATGAAGGCAACTTCTTCGCGCTCGATGCCGAGAGCGGCAAGCCGCTGTGGGACATTCAGCTCGGCGGCACGGTGCGTGGAATCCCAATGTCCTACGCCGTCGATGGCAAGCAGTACATCGCCATCGCCGCCGGTGTCACGCTCTTCGTGTTCAGTACGTAGTGACCGACTCGGACCATCACCGCAAACTCGAGCGGATGTACAACGCCGCTCCGATCTCGCGTTGGCAAGGGGCGACGATCGCGATCGGCGACGGCCAAGCGGAAGTGCGGATCCCGGTGCGTCCAGAGTTCTATCATTCGGGCAGCGCCGTGCATGGCTCGCTGTACTTCCGTGCCCTCGACGACGCCGCCTTCTTCGCCGCAAATTCGCGGGTTCGAGACGTGTTCGTCCTGACCGTGTCGTTCACCGTCCACCTCACGCGGCCCGTGACGAGCGGAGAGCTGAGCGCAAAGGGACGACTGCTGCATGCGAGCGGCCGGCTCTTTCTCGCCGAATCGATGCTCGTCGATGCGCAGGGACAGATGCTGGGACATGGCAGCGGCGTGTTCACACGCAGCACGATCGCCCTCGAACCCTCGATCGGGTACGCGTAGCGTCGGACGCTCATGTCATCCGCGTCGTCTTCCGGGTCACTCGCGTGAGCGGCCGCCGGCTCGAGACCGTCGTCTACACCGCGGTCGCGCTGATGGCGTTCGCGGCCAATTCGATCCTGTGCCGCATGGCGCTCGGGCAGGGCAGTGTCGATGCCGCCACGTTCTCGATCGTTCGAGTGCTGTCGGGGGCGGCGATGCTGCTGGCCGTGTCCGCTCGCATCAGGGGTTCGGTGTTTCCGGTCGGCGGCTCCTGGACAGCGGCCGCACTGCTCGTCGTGTATGCGTTCCCGTTTGCGTTCGCGTACAACCAGCTCAGTGCGGGAACCGGCGCGCTCATCCTCTTCGGATGCGTGCAGGTGACGATGCCGCTGGCAGCGCTGATGTCGGGGGAGCGGCCGCACCCGCTGCAGTGGGTCGGATTGGCCGTGGCCCTGGGAGGATTGGCGTACCTGGTATCGCCCGGGCTGACGGCGCCCTCCCCGACTGGCGCCGCGTTGATGGTGATCGCGGGCGTGGCGTGGGGCGCGTATTCATTGGCCGGCCTCGGAGGTGTGAATCCGGGATCCCCACGGCGCACGCCTGCGCCGTGGGGTGGAAGTCCGCTGTCGCAGACGACGGGCAATTTCGTCCGAGCGGTGCCGCTGATTGGCATGGCCGGTCTGATGTTCCTGCCGAGGCTGCATGTCGAGCCGCGAGGCGTCTTGCTGTCGGTGGCGTCGGGCGCCGTCACTTCGGGCTTGGGCTACGTCGCGTGGTACGCCGCGGTTCGCGGTCTGACGGCGATGCGCGCCTCGGTCGTCCAGTTGGCCGTTCCAGTGGTCGCCGCGATTGGCGGCGTTCTCCTCTTGTCAGAGACGATTACGCTTCGACTGCTGCTCTCGACTGTACTCGTGCTCGGCGGCATTGCGATGGCGATCGTCGCGCGTCAGAGACGCGAGGCATGAAAGTGCTCTAGTATTCCCCCGGAGGCGGAGGGAGCGGCTATGCTCGGTGGACGATCGTGGGATGAGTGGGTCGAACGGTATTCGCGCAGCCACCAGCATCCGGTCAATAGAATCTGCCATCTTCTCGGCATTCCGCTGATTGCGCTCTCGCTGCCGCTCTTCGTCATCGCGTTCGTCATGCCAGGATTCTGGATGGTGCCGACCGCGTTGTTCATCGTCGGCTGGGTATTTCAGTTCGTGGGGCACGCCGTCGAAGGCAAGCCGCCTGAGTTCTTCCACGATTGGCGGTTCCTCTTCGTCGGGCTGCGATGGTGGTTCGCGAAGATCCGCGGGCGAGCGTAGCAGGACGCCGAGCTCACGCGATGGTGGCGCCGCGTGCCAGGAGCAGCTGCCGCAGCAGCGAGCGATGGCAGCGCGCTTCGTCTTCGCAATAACAGCCCACTGAAAAATCTGTCACGTGCGACAACGCCGCGAGCAGATCGAGCAGATGGCCCGCATCCGGGCGTTTCATCTCGCGTTGATACTGCCTCGTGAACGCCTTCCAGCGCGCCGCGTCCCCGGCCGCGCGCTGCCCGGCCTTGAGCAGCGTCTCGCTCGGCGCGACGCCAGGCACCCACACGTCGTAGAAGTTGCGTGAGGCGAGCTCTTCTTTCTTCACGCCACGCGGTGGTCGGCGAACCGTGCCAAGACGCAAGCCCTCGCCACTGAGCCGCGGCGTCCCCAAACGAACGATTCGAATCGCCATGAAGCAGCTTAAGCCAGGAAAGTGCGAAGAGAACAGTGTCGGCCGGGTCTTGCTCTGTAGACCCGGCGCCTTGTCGGTCAAACATTCGAGGCGGCGCGTCGTGGTACGTTCCGCCGCATGCTTCCAGCCGATCTCGAGATCTCGACCGATCCGGCGCGTCTCGACGTCGACCTCGTTCACGCGTTCCTGACGACCTCGTATTGGGCGGCAGGACGCCTCCGGGCCGTCGTCGAACGCTCGATTGCCAACTCGATCTGTTTCGGCGCGTACACGTCGGGCCGCCAAGTCGCCTTCGGCCGCGCCATCACCGATCGCGCCGTCTACGCATACTTCGCCGACATCTTCGTCGTGCCCGAGTTCAGAGGACGCGGCATCGGCAAGCGCCTGGTGAGCGCCATGCTCGACCATCCCGATGTGGCAGCCGTCAACGGTGTTCAACTGCGGACACGTGACGCGCACGGCTTGTACGCGGCGTTCGGGTTCGGGCCAGTGATCAATGCAAACGAGTTGATGGCTCGATACCGGAGCTAGCGCGTCGGCGGTCGTCGTTCCCGAACGCGCTGCGCCGCGCTACAATCCGCGCGCCAGATGAACTGCTTCGTCCACGATCGTACCCCCGCCGTCGGCATGTGCGTCTCGTGCCAGAAGGCAACCTGCCGCGAGTGCGTCGGTCGGGATACGCCGCGCCTGGTGTGTCGCGCGTGCATCGCGCAGCGATCCGTTTTGGGATTCGAGTATCGGTCCACCGCGGCCATCGGTGAGTGGCCGCTCGTGCACATCTGCGCCGGAGTGGATCCAGCGACGATGCGCCCGCGGGTGGCCAAAGGAGTGATTGCGATCGGCAACATTGCCGTGGGTGCGGTGACGTTGGCGGGCATCTCTCTCGGCCTGGTGTCGGTCGGCGGCTTGTCGGTTGGCTTGATCGTGGCGCTTGGCGGGGCGGCACTCGGGCTGGGACTGTCGATCGGTGGCCTCGCAGTGGGTTCGATTGCCGCGGGTGGCGTTGCCGTCGGGTTCGTGTACGCCATCGGCGGCCTGGCCGTGGCGCCGGCCATCGTCGACGGCGCTCGATGTGATTCGGCCGTCCGCGATCTCATCCTGCGCTGGCTCGGCCCGGACCGGTTGCCACCACCGTGCCTCTAGCCCCGACTCGCGCCTTCGCATCCTCGGCCAGGGGGAGGCGCCGCCGACCGCCGCGTGTTTAGGGTCGTCAGACAGAACGGAGGCCGTTGTCATGAGACTGATGACGCTGAGTGTCCTGGTCGCCGTGATCGTCGCTGCGCCGCCGATGTCGCCGCCCGCCACCGCTCAGCGGTCGGTCCGCTGTCTTCACGACGGCTCGGAGACGCCGCAGCAGCGACAGCGGCGGCTCGACGCGATCGAGCTGGCCCGTGCGATCAATCGGGCCGAGCGCCCCGGTCTTCCGGGGCCGCGCCAGCGAAACTACCGGCCCCTGGAGGACCTCCAGAATCTTCCGGACACGCCGGAGGGCTTTCGACTGCAGTTCCACACCGATGGCGCGTCATATCTGTTCGCACTGAAAGACACGATGGACCGATGCCGGTACTCGATCTTTTCCGACGAGGACGGCGATATCTACGAGGCGATCACGCGACCAAATATGCGAGTGATCCCGCTCGACTCCCAGTAGGGCTGCGCTCCACTACAATGAGCGGATGCCTGGTCGACAACTGAACACGCTCGCAGGGTGCCGTCCACGCATTCTGTCTGCCGCGCTCCTGTGTGTCGGAGCGCTTCTGGTCGCCGTGCCGGCGGACGCCGCCACTGTCTCGGGCCGTGTGTCCGACGTCACCGGCGCCGTGCTCATTGGCACGCGCGTCGTACTGCGTGGCGTCGCGACGGGTCGTGAGACCGTCGTCGAAACCGGGACCGACGGCCGGTTTTCCTTCGACGTGACGACGACCGGGACGTATCTGGTCATCGTCACGCGGGCAGGCTTTGCCGAGGCTGCACGCACGGTGGTGATCGCCGCCGCCGACGATCGGGTCGATCTCCCGGTGGCGCTCGAGATCGGCGCCTTCAGCGCGGATGTCAGCATTACCGCCGCGCGGGCCGAGCGCGAGACGCGTCAGATTCCCCTGCACGTCGAGACGATGACCAGGCAGGCGGTGGAGGAGATCAATCCGCTTTCGACCGGCGACGCGCTGTCGAACACGGCCAACATCACGCCGGTCGGCAACGGACCCTTCGGCGTTCGGCCGCGTCTCCGCGGTCTCGATTCGACGAGGCTGCTGGTGCTCGTGGACGGCGAGCGTCTCAACACGGCGCGGCAGGCGACCGATCGCACCGGCGCCGAAGTCGGCCTGATCTCACCTGACGCGATCAGCCGCATGGAGATCGTGAACGGGGCGGGGACACTGCTCTACGGCTCGGACGCGCTCGCCGGCACGATCAACATCATCACCAACGAGCCGTCGTTCTCCAGTCAGACGCGATTGCTCTACGGCTTCAACGGCTTCTACAGCTCGAACGAGAACGGCGCGCGCGGCAACGCGACTGTCGGGGTGACGGCGCCGCGCTATGCGATTCGTCTGCAGGCCGGTCTCGAATCGTTCGACGACTACAAGGCAGGGAAGTTGACCGTCGAGGACACGCGCCCGTTCTTTGCCTCAGGCGCGCTCAATCAGACCGACACGATCGACGACAACTTCGGCTTCGCGTTCAATGCATTTCCGGACCCATTCAATGCGCCCTACGTGCGGACCAGCAACGACGTGCCGAATTCGGGCGCGGACGGGCATTTCGTCAACGTCTCGAGCCTCGTGCAACTGACCGACAACGGCTCGCTGCGCGTTCGCTATCAACGCCGGCGGATGAACGACATCGGATTTCCCGACTTCGCGACGCCGTACTTCTTCAATGCGACGTCGCTGCCGAAGAGCAACCTCGATCGCGTGTCGGCACGTTACGAAGCACAGGAGGTCACGCCGTGGCTGGCCAACCTGTCGCTGACGGCGCATTATCAGCGGCTCGATCGCGTCCTGCAGAACCTGCTGCCCGTCCAGTTTCCGGCGCCGACGCCGACGGCCTTTTTCCCCATTACGGTATTCCGACTCGACGTGCTGTCGCAGACCCAGCAGCGCGTGTGGACCCCGGGCGTCGACCTGCAGGCAGTGCTCGTGCCGGCGTCGAACCACCTGCTGACCACGGGCCTGACGTTCTACCGCGATCGCAGCAGCGACGCGCGCACGACGAGCACGACCATGTCGATGGTGGGCCAGGTGGCGCTCGGCCCTCGCGGCCCGGCCCCTGTTGTCTTTCCCTCGCCGATTCCGCTGGGGCCGCCGACCGTAGCCCATCCGGTGCGCGTGCCGGATGCAAGCTTGCGCGACATCGCCGTCTTCGCGCAGGACGAATGGCGTCTGCATCCGAAGCTCTCGTTGATTGCGGGCCTTCGAGGCGATTTCTACAACGTCGCCACCGAAGCGACGCCCGGCTACGACGTGGCGGCGGTTGTGGCCGGAGCCAATCCGCCGGTCGATCCATCGACGCTGCCGAACGCCAACGGCGAGACGTTCGCGCGTAAAGCGCTGACTGGCGACATTGGTCTGGTGGCGAATACCGGTGGACAGATCAACCCGTTTGTTCGGTACGGTCGCAGCTATCGGCATCCGAACCTCGAGGAGATGCTCTTCGCCGGACCGGCTACGGCCGGCACCATCGCGCCGAACGTAACGGTGAAACCCGAGCAGGGCAACAACGTCGACGCCGGCGCAAAGTTCGCCTTTCGCCGCGTCTCCGGCGGCGCCTACTTCTTCGTCAATCAGTATCGCGACTTCATCGTGCAGGACCTGACGACGGCGATCACTCCGGCCGGGCCCCTGGTGCAGGCCACGAACTACGCCGACGTTCGGATTCACGGTCTCGAGGTGTCCGCCAACGCGCCAGTCGTGACTCGGAGGGGCATCGTCACGGTGGGCGTGTCGAGCGCCTTCACGCGCGGCACGATCACGGAGGGAATCAACCCGCTCGACGGTAGCGCGCTGGACGGCGCCCCGGCTGACAACATCACCCCGGTCAAGGTGCTCGCGTTCGGCCGTTTCACCGAGTCGGCCGGCCGCTGGTGGGTGGAATACGGCGTACGCACGCAGGCCGACGTCGAGCGGATCACGCCGACGCTGCTCGAGTCGCCGTTCCGCATCGCGCAGGATCTGCTGTCGCTGGAAGGGTTCACCGTGCAGCGGCTCGGGTGGGGCGTCAGCCTGGCGCAGCGACGGGACACGCTGGCGCTCACGTTCGCGATCGAAAACCTCGCGAACCGCTATTACCGCGAGCACTTCCAATTCGCGCCGTCCCGTGGGCGCAGCTTCACGGTCGGGCTGAGCGCTGGGGTATTTTGAATACTCAACCTTCCCATTGGACACAGCGCCGCGCAAGATGGGACACTTTCGACCTGGAGGCGTCATGATCCGACGAGTTCCTCTCATCGCCGGGGGGTTGGTTGCGGCGATGCTGCTCGCGGCAACCACGAACGTTGTCGGCCAAGGCTCGACACGTCCGCCGACGCTGTCCTCACTGTCGCGCACGGCTGATGGACGACCCGACCTCCAGGGATTCTGGACCAACGACACCGTCACGCCGCTGGAGCGCCCGCAGGAATTCGGGAACAAGGAGACGCTCACGCCTGAGGAAGCGGCCGCGTACGCGAAGAAGCGTCTCGATCAGTTCCTCGCCCAGCCGAGGGACAACATCCACTACGACGATGCGATCTGGCAGGGGGAGCACTACTCCAAGGACGTTGTCCTTCGGACGTCGCTCCTGACCGAGCCGCGCAATGGCAAGCTGCCTCCATTGACGGCGGCGGCGCAGAAGCGCGAGGCCGCCCGGGCCGCCGCGCGAAAAGTCGCGGGTCCGTCCGACAGTGCCCAGTCGCGGACGCTTGCCGAGCGCTGCATCAGTTGGGGCAATGTCGGGCCGCCGATGATTCCACCCACCTACAACGCCAACATGCAGATCCTGCAGACACGCGATCTGGTCATCATCCGGCACGAGATGATGCACGACGCCCGCCTGATCTACATGAATGGCGACCATCCGGCCTCGTCGATCCAGTTCCTCGCCGGCGATGCACGTGGACGCTGGGAGGGCGACACGCTCGTCGTCGACACGGCGAACTTCACCGACAAGACCAACTTCCGCGGACCTCCGGGCACGACTCGCCAGGACATCACCGCGAGCGAGACGCTCCACGTCGTCGAGCGTTTCACGCGCGTCGATGCCAACACGATTCGATACGAGTTCCGCGTCGAGGATCCGAACACGTGGACGACGCCGTGGGCGGGCGAGATGGCGATACGCAGGTTCGGCGGGCCGATCTACGAATACGCCTGCCACGAAGGCAACTACGGGCTGGCCAACATCCTGCGTGCAGCGCGAGTGGAGGAGGCTGACAAGGCGCGCATCGCACGTCCCGCCTCGAATTGAGTGGCTGCGCGAGGTACCCGTACAATACCGGGATGGAGGATCTGATTCGGCAACTGCTGGCCGAGCTGGGTGAAAACCCGACTCGCGAGGGGTTGCTCCGCACTCCGCACCGGGTGGCGCAGTCGCTGGCGTTTCTGACCAGCGGATACGGTGCCGATATCGACGAGGTGCTGAACGACGCGCTCTTCACGGTCGACTACAGCGAGATGGTCATCGTGAAGGACATCGACTTCTACAGCCTCTGCGAGCATCACCTGTTGCCGTTCTTCGGGAAGTGCCACGTCGCCTACATCCCGAGCACACGCGTGATTGGTCTCAGCAAGATCCCGAGACTCGTCGACGTCTTTGCGCGGCGGCTGCAGATCCAGGAGCGCTTGACGAATCAAATCGCCCAGACCATTCTCGAGAAGATCGACCCGCTCGGCGTCGCGGTGGTGTGCGAGGGCACGCACTTGTGCATGTCGATGCGCGGCGTCGAGAAGCAGAACTCGTTCGCCGTGACGAGCGCGATGCTCGGCGTCTTTCGCGAGAACGCCCGCACGCGGATGGAGTTCCTCGAGCTCATTCGTCTTCGCACGGGCCTCACGGTGTCCGACGCGCAGGGGCTCGCCTGCGTCGGCGATTAGCGCTGTATGCGAGTTGTGGCCGCCGTGCTGGTTGCGGTGCTCGCGAGTGAGCTGCTTTCCTCGGCCCAGACACGGAAGCCCGCACCGCCCCGGCGAGCGCCGGCAGCCAAGTCGGTGCCGGCAGTCACGCAGCCGGCGGAGTTCAGCTGCCCGATGCTGCTGGGTCAAGGCCTTCGGACCGAGCGCACCTACTGCGACGTCCCGATCGGGCGCGACGCGGCCAGCGGCGTCGTCATTCCGTTCCCGCCGCATCGCGGCCCCGTGACCGTGTCGTTCGATCTGCACAATCGCCACACCTACTCGGAGGAGCTCGTCAAGGCCAATCGCGCGTATTCCAAATACACGGCGACGATTGGCGTCATGTACTCGGATACGACGCTTCAGACGCGAGCTTTCGTCCAGAACGAGTTCAGGACGGCGGCCGACCTGGTCGATCGGATTCAGGGCGGCAGCGGCCCTGGCGGTCTCAAGGCCGTGGCTCCGACCGGTACCGAGACCATCGTCGTGGAGATCCCGGAGGAAGAGCAGAGCATCAGCATCGTCGGTGAGAAGCTGACGGTGATCCGAGTGGACGGTACCGACACGTTCATCGCACCGGGGCGTCCGATCGCTGTGATCAGCAACGTGACGCTGACCTATCGTCCCGGCCCGGCCAAACCGGCGCCGACCAAGACCGCGCCGACCAGGCCCGCGCAGCCCCAACGCAAGTGACCGAGCGCCCGGAACGGCTCTCGATCATCGTTCCCGTCTACAACGAGGCGCGCACCGTCGGGGCGGTGCTCGATCGTCTGACGACGATCGAGCTTCCAGTCCCACGCGAGATCCTGGTTGTCGACGACGGCTCGACGGATGGGACCGGCGACGTGCTGTCGCGCGCGGCCGCCAACGGTGCCGCGGTCACCGTCATCCGCGCCGAACGCAATGGCGGCAAGGGCAGTGCCATCCGGCGCGGACTCGAGCGCGCGACCGGCACCATCATCGCGATTCAGGATGCCGACCTCGAGCTCGATCCGCAGCAGCTCGGTGCGCTCGTCGCCCCGATCGTCGCCGGCACGACCGACGTCGTCTACGGATCGCGCTTTCTCGATGGCCGCTCCACGGCACCGACAGTGAGTCGCGCCGCCAATCGCGTGCTGACGGCCGCGACCAACCTGCTCTACGGGGCTTCGCTCACCGACATGGAAACCTGCTACAAGATCATGCGCACCGATGTCGCGCGTTCGCTTGGCCTCACCGCGAGCCGCTTCGACATCGAACCGCAGATCACGGCACGGCTACTGCGTCGCGGCATCGTGATTCACGAATTGCCCGTGCGGTTCGATGCGCGGACGCGCGCCCAAGGCAAGAAGATCAACTGGCGGGACGGCGTGCGCGCGCTGCAGGTGCTGATCGCTGAGCGCTGGAAGTGAATCGTTGATGCGCGGCGTCGCCCTCGCCCTCATCATCGCCGCTGTGGTCGTGGTCGCCGTGCGCTGGAACAGCTGGGTCGCGGGTGGATCGGATTCGTACTGTTACGTCCACCAGGCGGAACGGTGGGCGTCGGCATTGGGCGATCTTGCCGGCGGGCGTCGCCCGGCGCTGCAGGTGGCGGAGCCGCTCGCGCTCGATGCGCCGTGGGCCGACGCGGCGCGGGCGTTTGCGCCGGCCGGTCACGTGCCGTCGCCGACTGTTCCGGGCGCGATCGTGCCGGTCTGTCCAGCCGGGTTGTCGATCGCGATGGCGCCGTTCGTCGCAGTCGGCGGCCCAAGGGCGGCGTTCCTGGTGCTGCCGCTTTTCGGGGCGCTGCTGATTGCAGCCACGTACCAGGTTGGCTCTCGCTTCGGCGGTCACGTCGGACTGGCGTCCGCGATTGTGACCGCCACGAGCCCCGTGTTCCTTTATCAACTCGTGCAGCCGATGAGCGACGTTCCGGCCGCTGCCCTCTGGATGCTTGCGGTGGCGGCGGCTACCGGCCCCGGGCGGTCGGCGTCGATTTACAGCGGTGTGCTGGTGAGTGCGGCGATCGTCATGCGGCCAAACCTTGTTCCCCTTGGCGTGGCCGTCGGCGTGTACCTGCTTTTTCGGCCGGAGCGCTCGTGGCCGACGCGCTTGCGCGGGGCGATGGTCTACGCGCTCTGCTGCGCGGTCGGCTGCATCGCCGTGGCGCTCGTTCAATGGAGTTTCTATGGTTCGCCGTGGGCTTCCGGCTACGGGTCGCTGTCGGCGCTCTTTGCGGTCGAGCACATCTGGCCGAATGCACGGCGATACGGCGAATGGGTCTGGCAGACACAGACACCTGCCATTGTCATTGCGATGCTGGCACCAGGGCTGCTACCGGGAGGCCTCGTCGCACTCCTTGCGGCGATGTGCGCGATCAACATCGCGCTCTATCTGCCCTATGTCGTCTTCGAGGATTGGTCGTTCGTACGGTTCCTGCTTCCGACCCTGCCGCTGATGCTGGTGCTGGTCGTCGCATCGTTGGATGCGATGCTTGGTCGCGCGCGCCTGCCACTCCGTCGTGCGGCGGTCCTCGTTGCAGCCCTGGCGCTGACGATACCAGCCGTCGCCGAGGCGAGGTCGCGCAGCGCGTTTCGTCTCCAGCGGCTCGAGTCGCGATTCGAACGGGTCGGAACGTTCGTCGCGCGCCGGTTGCCCGAGCGCGCCCTCGTGATTACGAGTTGGGAGAGCGGAAGCGTTCGCTTCTACGGTCATCGCAAGACGCTCGTCTGGGATCAACTGCCGCGGGAATCGCTCGAACAGGCGCTCGTGTACGTTCGTCAGCGCGGCTACGAGCCGTTCCTGTTGTTCGAACGATGGGAAGAGCCGCTTTTCAGAGAGCACTTTGGCGGACGCGATATCGGCGCGCTCGACTGGCCTCCGGCGGCTGAAGTCGCAGCACAGGTTCGCATCTACCGGCCCGACGACCGGCTGCGCTACCTGCAGGGATTGGCCGCTCCCACAGAGTACGTCCCGTGACTATTCTCGTGTATGGCGCCGGTGGCGTCGGGGCCTTCTTCGGCGCGCTGTTGGTAGATGCCGGCAACGACGTGCATTTCGTCGCGCGTGGGGCGCCGCTCGACGCGATGCGCCGGGACGGCCTGCGCATTCGCTCGACGCTCATCGGCGACATTCACGTACCGCACGTCCAGGTCCATGAGTGCGCGGCGGCCGCACCGCGTCCCGATCTCATTCTCGTCTGCGTGAAGACGTATCAGACCGCGGGTATTCTCGACGATCTGGCGACGGTCGTCGGCGACGCGACGGTCATCGTGACGCTGCAAAATGGAGTGGAGTCGGATGAAGTGGTGGCGGCACGCTTCGGCTGGCACCGCGTCGTGCCGGCGACGGTGTATGTCGGCGCCACGCTCGATGACCCCGGGGTGGTGTCGCACGCCGCACCGGCCCGAATCTCGATCGGCAGCGCGCACGGCTTCGACTCGTCGCGACTACTGGCCATCCGCGATGTGCTCGCCTCTACCGGGCAGCCGATCAAGATCTCACCGGACATTCAGCGCGAGCGATGGCGCAAGCTGATGTGGAATGCGAGCTTCAACACGGTGTCGGCGACCACGATGCGAACGCCGGGCGAACTGCTCGCCATCCCCGAAACGCGGGCGCTGCTGCGCAAGATCATGCAGGAGGTGGTTGACGTCGCCCGCGCCCTCGGCCTCGGCCTGGTCGATTCCGACGTCGACAATCACATCACCTGGACCGAGCGGAACTCGGGCATGCGGACGTCGACCATGGTCGACCGCTCGCGCGGTCGCACGATGGAAGCTGACGCCCTCATCGGTGTCATTGTGCGAAAGGGAAGGGCTGCAGGCGTTGCGACGCCGGCCTGCGATGCGATGTACGCGTTGATGGTTGCCAGCGAGCCAGACGCTCGCTGACCGACAGTCCACTAACCGTATGAGATCACGCGAACGGTCGTCTTGGTCGGCTTCTGGTCCTTCTCGTCCGTGACTTCGTTCAGCTTGTCGACCAGCGCCGCGAAGCCGCATTGATTCGGATCGAAGAGTCCCCATTCGTCCTGGGCGGGCTCTTGCGGCTGGGGCGGTCGCGGCGCCGCAGGTGGCGCTGCCGGCGCTGCGGCCGCCGTGGCCGCCGGCTTCTGCGCCTTGAGCGGCTGCCGCTTGTCCGACTTCTTCCGATGCTTGTCGCGCTTGCGCGGTGCGGGCGCGGCGCTGGCGTCGGCCGTTTCAACCTCGGTCGGCTCCTCGGCCGTCGCCTCCTCGCTCGGCTCGATGAGGCTTGCGGGGAACACCTCGCGGACGGGCGGCGGCGGACCGGCTGCGGCGAGATCGGCCTCGAGGTCGTGCAGTGCCGGCGACGCGCTCAGCTCGTAGACGTCCTCATCGGCCTGCTGCGCGACGATCCCCACCTGTTCCGGCACAGTCGGTTCGACCACGGTCACGCTCCCGTGATCGTCGAGCGCCTCGATATCGAGCGTGAGGTCCACCTCGCGACTGGCGGCGTCGTCGATCACAAGAGCTTTCGCTGATTCGGCTGGAGGCGGCGACGACGGCGCCGCCACGACCGGCGATGGCTCGGGTTCCTCGATCGTCCGATTGAGATTCAGCGTCAACGGCGAGTTGGAGGCACGGCGCGGTCTGCCCCACGCCTTGCGAATCGCGGCGAGGGCCGCCTCGAACGAGGGCGTGCGCTTGGGGCTCGACGGCTTCTCGGGCTCGGGCGCCTGCGCGGTCGAGTGCTGCGTGAGTGGCGGCGCCTCGGTCGGGACATCCGCCACTGGCCGCGATCTCACCTCGGCCGGTTTCGGTTCGTCGATGCGGAGCGGCTTCGGTGGTGCCTCGATTTCTATCGGCGACGCCAGCAGGCTCGGCGAGGTGATTGGCGCACTGGTCGATGGCCGCGACGGGCTGGGGTTTCTCGATACCCGCGATTCGGGTGCAGCCGAGCGGTGCAGTGCGGCCGTGCGCTCGACGCGCGCAGCGAGCTCCTCAGGCAGCGGAATCTCTTCGATCGATGAGAGCTGGTGCAGCGGCACGCGCTCGGTCTCGCGCGACGGCATCGGTTCACCCACCGACGATGCCTCGAGTTCCGCGGCCGCGCGCTCGAGCGACTCCGACAACGGAATGCGTTCTTCAGTCGAGTGAACGACGAAGGGTGGATCCGCAGCGACCGGTTCGGGCTGCGGCGGATCGAGCACGAGCGAAGCGTGTGCGTTTGCTGAAGGTTCGAGTGCGCCGTCGGACGTCTCCGAGGGCGCCGCCGATGATACCTGTGGTGGCGGCTCGAACACGTGCACGACGGCTTCGACGGGCGGTGCATAGACCGGCGCCTGCGGCACCGGCCGCGGTTCGTAGATCGGCGTCGATTCCGTCGCCTGTTCAGCGAGCGGCATGACCCGCTCGGACCGCATTGGCTTGGGCGGCGGCGGTGGCTGATAAATCGGAGTCGCCGGCTCCGACGCACGCAGATAGTCTGATGCGGGCCATTCAACCGACGGCGCGTCCGCAGTGACGTCCACGGGCGTGTCGGGAGCGTAGTCGAGGGGTTGATAGATGGGAGTGATGTCCTCCGGCCCCTGTGTACGGTCGACGTGATAGGTCGATGCCGTCGGCTCCTCGCCGGGAGCGTCGAAGCTGTATGACGAGGCCGGTTCGTCCTCGTGCCGGGTGACCGGCTCCGGGCGATAAATCGGGAACGCGGATTCCGACGTGTCGCTACCGGGGTATCGATGCGTGTCCGCCGGCGACGCCTCCGCGTGCCGTGCCATCGGATACGGTTCGAAGGCGGTCTCACGCGCCACGTTCGTGGGCGTTGGCTCGACGACTGGTGCCGTCCACGACGCGGGTGCCTTGGTCTTTCGGTCCTCCGCGGCACGCGCGAGATACTGCGTGATCTCCTCGACGAAGTAGGACGGGTCGCAGCCGTCGGTCCCCGCCTCGACGCGCTTCTTCTTGCGAAGCGAGAAGAAGCCGCCTCCCGAGGACTCCGGCATGGTCAACACCGGAATGCGAAGCGTCTGCAGGTGTGCCCCGGCGGACCCGAGCTCGCGCAGATACTCCGCGAGCACGTCCTCGTCGAACGGCGACAGCAGCGGCGACGTGAGAATCAGGTCCGGAACGCGATCGCCGAGCTCCTGCAGGCCCTCGCCGGCATCCGACGCCTGCACGATCTCGATGGCGGCGCGCTTTCGGAGGAGCGCGGCGATCAGTTCCGTCTGTCGTCGATCGGCATGGATGGCAAGAACGAGCTGCATCCTGTTACGTCCGGACCATGAAGATCACGAGCACGGCCGCCGCGAGCGTGAAGATGGTCATCGGTGCGTGCTGGATACTCTGGTCCTTGACGACCTCGAACGTGAGTGACACGAAGCTGCCGAACTGCTGGCTGGCGCCCGCGAGCTCTGATGAATCTGGCGCCCAGACCCCGGAGACACGTTCCCTGACCCTGTCGTCGACAGCGATCAGCACCGCGAACAGCAGGAGCAACGCGGCCAGGGAGATGACGGCGTCACCGAGTAAGCGTCGCATGGCAAGTTCCTAACAAGTATCGAGACACTCCTAACGAGGTGGCGATCGCAAATCACGTACCTGACGTGCCGGATCGTGCTACCCGTTGAACGCGGCGAGTACATAGCGTTCCTTGCGGCGCGCGCCTGCGAGCGCCTCGCCCGACGCACACCAAATTCGAGACTCCACTTACGAATTCGCGGGCGCCGATGGCGATGCGCGGGGCGTGTCCGCCCACGGGCATGGGTTTGTTCCACCGCAGTACAGCCTCACGTCGACACGAAATCGGGATGCGCGATTACGAATGTTGCGGCGGATGTGCAGGGTCGATGCTCGCGTCTTCACAGCGCGCTGTCGTCGCCAATCCGTGCATCGACCTCACAACGTGAGGCGCAACAGCAGTTACGGGTGCGTCACCGAACCGACGGCACGCGTGGCACATCCGTTGCGCTTATTGCTGAGTGTGGTCGCGGTCGTGTCGCCCGCTTGCGGCGGCCGCGTTCGTAATGGGACAGCGCGCCGGACTCGGAGGCGCCACAAAGAAAGGGATGTCATGAACTTCATTGCTCGCTTGCGTGCGCTTCTGCGCGATAGCTCAGGTCAGGACCTTCTGGAATATGCACTCCTCGTTGCGCTGATCGCGCTCGTGTGCGTCGCGGTGATCACCTCGACCGGCAGCGGCGTGCGGAACATCTTCTCGGCGATTTCGGCGGCGCTGACGACGGCGACGCCCGCTCCGTAAGGGGTGGTCGTTCCGAGCACGATTGCGGGCCGGGCTTCGCATGACGAGCCCGACCCGCAACCTCGCGGTTGGACCTGATTGAGGAGAGGACACACATGAATTTCATTGGTCGGTTGCGTGCCCTTCTGCGCGACAGCTCTGGCCAGGACCTCCTGGAATACGCGCTCCTGGTGGCGTTGATCGCTCTCGTGTGCGTGGCGGTCATCACGTCGACGGGCAGCGGGGTGCGGAACATATTCTCGGCGATTTCGGCGGCGATCACGACCGCAACTCCTGCTCCGTAGGGAGTCGGTCGATGCTGGCTCTTACCGCTTGGGCGGGACCGGATACAGACCCGCCCAGCGGTGCGCCATTTGAGAGCGTAGGCGATTGACGAGTGCAGTTCGCACTCAACGCTCACACGTAATCGGATCGACAAGAGCACGAACATGATGCGACATGCAGTCACATACCTGGTGAACGCGACGATTCGCGACGAGTCCGGGCAGGACCTGCTCGAGTACGCGCTGCTCGTTTCACTCATCGCACTCGTGGCGGTGGGTGCGGTCACCACCGTCGGCTCGACGATCCAAGGGGTGTTCTGGACTTACATCTCGGGTGTCATGAATGGCCTCTGAGGCATTGGCTCTGACTGTGGTGGTCGTCGGCACCGGTCTCGCCGCGGTCATCGATCTCCGCACGCGTCGCATTCCGAACGCGTTGACGGGTGCGCTCTTGGTGATCGGCGTGGCCATCGCCGCCACCAAGCTGGGACCGGTCAATCTCGGTGGCGCGCTGCTCGGCTGTGCGCTCGGGCTGGCGTTCATGCTGCCCGGACATCTATTTGGCGCGACTGGCGCAGGCGACGTGAAGCTGTTCGCCGCGGCCGGCGCCCTGTTGGGGCCTGCGACCACGGTCCAGGCCTTTCTCTACACCGCCATCGCCGGTGGCGTGCTCGCCCTGGTGATCGCCATTCGGCGGCGTCGGCTGCAGCGCACGCTCGGCGCGACCGCCCGGCTCGTCGGACAGCGCGAAGGGGCGGTCGAAGCGATTGAAGGACTCGAGGCGGACAACCGATTTGCCTACGCGCCGGCGATTGCCGTCGGCGTCGTGATCGCCTCGCTGTTGTGAAGGAGACGTCAGACATGCGCCGAAGACTTCTCAGACGGGGGCGAGACGAGCGCGGCGCGGCGCTGCTGGAGATGGCGTTCACATTGCCGCTCCTGCTGTTCGTCTGCGTCGGCATTCTGGAATTTGGTCGCGCCTATCAGACCTGGCAGGTGCTGACCAATGCCGCGCGCGAGGGCGCGCGCATCGCGGTACTGCCCGGCTCGACGTCGACGGACGTGACCAATCGTGTCCGCACCTACATGCAGAACGGGCAGCTGCCGAAATACGCCACCGCCACCGTCTCCGTGACGCCGACGACGGTTTCGATTGGCGCGGGCACCGAGAGTGCCTCGCAGGTGACCGTGAACTATCCGTTCGACTTCATCGTGCTCGATCCAATCGCCAGGCTCGCCACCGGTCAGGGCACCGGGACGGGTGTGAACATGGTCGCATCGGCCACGATGCGTAACGAATCGTAGGAAAGAGGGAGCTGCCACTTATGGCTCGCATGCGCGTCTTCGTCGTTCTCGCACTGGCAATCGCGGCCGGTGGCACGTTCGCGTTCGGCACGTACAAATACATGCAGAACCCGCCGACGCGCACCGTCGGCGTGCCCACCAGCACGGTCGTCGTTGCCGCCGCGGATCTTCAGCTCGGCGCCGAGCTGCGGCGTGAAGATCTCAAGCCGATCCAATGGCCCGCAGGCGCAGTGCCGGCCGGGTCGTTCGGCAAGCCTGAAGATCTG
>DASRJR010000419.1:0-35882 GCA_035649395.1 Vicinamibacterales bacterium | reverse complement strand
CGTCGGCGCCCACCTGGTCGACATGTCCCCGCTCTCGACGACCGGAGCGATGTGTCTCGCCGGAATCGCGGACGCCACGCAGGTGCGTCCCACCTACAACAAGCTGCTCGCATGGGGTCTGTCGATGACCATCATCGGGGCAGTGGGGTGTTGGGTATTTCTGTAATCTGTCGATCAATCACTCAACCATTGATTACCGCGCTGCCAGCGGATTCTCCCACCGCAGCCGAGCGAAGCGCGCGTAATCGCCGTCGGTCGAACACAGCGTCACGCCGTGTTCGATCGCAAGGGCGGCCAGGTGCGCGTCGGGAACGAGACGGCTGATCATACGTGGGATGGCTTGATGCTCAGCTCTTAGGGTCGAGCGACTTCAGCATCCGCACAAGCGCGACGACCCGGTAGCTGCGTTCGACCAGTGAAGCGACCGCCTGCCAATCGATCGCACCATCGGCCCACAGACTGACCCACAGCCCGCGGCCGTACGGCGTCGCGAAGAAGCCCTTCCGACGCAACCGACGTTCGACCTCCGCGGGTGGGAGCCGGAATGCGATCGACGGCCGGTCCTGGACGCGCTCGAACGCCACGAACGTGCGCCGGCCGGCGCGGAAATTCGGGTGGCCCCACGAACTGGTCTCGCTGGTTTCGGGCAGCGCCAGGCACAAGGCCCGCAGCCGGTGCAGCGTCCGCTCGGCGGCGTTCGTCTGACTCCGCCACAGGCTTCGGCGAGACAGGTTCACCGGCACGTCAAGCGTTCCGGTCGAGGACCTCGCGCAACTTGCGGGCGAGCACGAGCGGGGTGAACGGCTTCTGCAGGAACGCGTGCGTGACGTGATCGAGGCCGTGATGCACGACGGCATCCCCGTTGTAGCCGCTCATGAACACCACTCGGCAATCGGGGTACAAGACGCAGACGGCATCCGCCAGTTGACGTCCGCTCATCCCCGGCATCACCACGTCGGTGAGCAGCACGTCGATCGCTGCCGTGCGGTGCTGCACGAGTCGAATCGCATCGGCACCGTTGCTCGCCTCGACCACGGCGTATCCATACATCTCCAACGTGACCTTGGCGATGTGCCGGACGGCGTCCTCGTCTTCGACGAGCAACACCGTCTCTCGCCCTGCCAGGCGGCTGCGCTCCGCGCGACCACCGGCCGGGAGCGGCACAGCCTCGGCGAGCGCCGGCAGGAACACGTTGAACGTCGTGCCGACGTCGACCTCGCTCGACATGGTGATGAAGCCGTCGATCTCCTGAACGATGCCATACACGGTGGCGAGCCCGAGGCCAGTGCCTTTGCCAGGGCCCTTGGTCGTGAAGAACGGCTCGAACAGGCGCGCGCGTACGTGCGGCGGGATGCCGCAGCCGGTATCGCTCACCACCAACTGGACGAAATGGCCCACCTTGCACTCGGGATGCACCTGGCAATGCGCCGCGTCGAAGGCCGCGTTCCGGATCTCGATCGTGAGACGGCCGCCGCCACGCGACATCGCGTCGCGCGCGTTGAGCGCGAGGTTCATGATGACCTGCTCGATCTGGCGGCCGTCGGCGCGGATCCGGTAGACCGAAGGCGCCAACGCGGTCGTGACCGTGACGTGCTCGCGAATCAGCCTGCCGATCATCTCGAGGGCCTTCTTGACGACGGCGTTCGGGTCGAGGACGCAAGGCGTGGAGACGGCCTTCCGGCTGAACAGCAACAACTGCCGCGTCAGCAGCGATGCCCGCTCGCCGGCATCGCGAATCGCCTCCAGACCCGCACGGGTCGGGTCGTCAGGGTCGTTGTGGTCCATCAACAGCATTTCGCAATAGCCGCTGATGACCGTCAGCAGGTTGTTGAAGTCGTGCGCCACGCCTCCAGCCAGCTGCCCGATCGCCTGCATCTTCTGCGACTGCCGCAGCTGCGCGTCCATGCGTACGCGATCGGTCACGTCCTGAGCTGTCCCGATCAGCCTGACCGGCTCTCCGCTGACCTCGTCGACGACGACCTCGGCTTGCCCGTGAATGGTGCGCTCCGACCCGTCATCGAGGACGATGCGATAGTCGTGCGAGTACGACCGCCGCTCGGCGATCGCCTTGCGAATGGTCGCCTCGACCCGCGGCCGGTCGTTGGGATGCACCCGTGTCCAGAACGGATCGGGGGTGGGCAACGTCTCGTTCGGTCGATAGCCGTACACCCGGTAGCATTCCTCTGACCACACCGGCGTGCTCTTTGTCAGGTCGACGCCGGCCCCGAGCTCGATCTCCCAGCTCCCCACTCCCGCGACACGCTGCGAGGCGACCAGGTGTCGCTGGCTTCGCCGCAGCTTGTCTTCGGTCTCGAACGCGGACGAAGAATCCTTCGGTCCGATCACGGCGGTCAGCGCGCCTGTGGCGCGCTCGCCTCGGTTGAGCGCGCCAGGATCGTGTGATGTTCGGGATAGCCTCTCGCGATCGGCCAGGTATCGACGACGCGATCACCGTCGATCACATAGAACAGGTCGTGCAGGTTGATCGTCGGATCGGTGTGAGATGGGACCAGTCGGACGAGATCGCCCACGGCGATGTGTGCCTCGGCCGGCACGCTGATCGTCGCATGTTCGTCGTTGAGCGAGACGACCGTCGCTCCCTCGAGACCGGCGACCGTCGGCAGGCCGTGATCCTTCGTCGTGGCTTTATGGCCGCAATCGGCGACGCAGCGATCCGGCGCGGGACGACTGACGACGGTGCCGAGCACCCAGAACGCCTGTTCGAACGGCACCTGCACCGCCGAATAGTCGCTGTCCATCAACGCGTACGAGCCCGCCTGAATCTCGGTCACGCCGTCGACGCGACCGCTGATGTCATACGTTCCAGTGCCGCCCGCGGAGACGATCTCACAGGCGTGCCCGGCGGCGCGCAGCCGCGCCGCCGTGTCGACCAGCGCCGCCATCGCCTCGCGGGCGCGCGACTCGCGCTCGGCGCGATCGCGAATCGGCTGCACGTGGCCTTCATAACCCATCACCCCGCGCAGAACGACGCCATTCGTCTGCGAGATCCGTCGCGCCAGCTCCACGGCGTCGTCGCCGGGCACAACACCGCACCGGCCCTGTCCCACGTTCACGTCGACGAGGACGCCGACACGCACGCCGGCTTCGCGGGCGACGGCGGCAAGGGCGTCGACGCCAGTGACCGAATCGACCGCGACCGTGATGCGCGAGCGACCCTGCAGCGCCGTGATTCGTGCGCACTTGGATGCGCTGACAATCTCGTTTGCGATCAAGACGTCGTCGCAGAATGGGGCGACCGTCTCGGCCTCGCCGACCGTCGCGCACGTGAGTCCGCGGCACGATCCGGCCGCGAGCTGTCGTCGCGCGATCTCGGCGGTCTTGTGCGCCTTGAAATGCGGGCGCAGACCGCACGGCCCGGTGGCGAAGAACCGCGCCATCCGCGCAAGGTTCCGTTCCAGCGCGGCCCGATCGACGATCAGGGCCGGCGTGGGAATCTCGGCAATCGCACGCGGGACGGTGTCGACGCCCGAGCGGTCACGCACCTTCTTCTTCCTCGACACGCCGCGTCGGCATGATGCCGAACGCCCGCATCTTTCGATACAGGTTGCTCCGCTCGACGCCGAGGACTTCCGCCGTGCGCGACATGTTGCCTTGCTGTGCCGCGAGCGCCCGGAGAATGTACTGCTTCTCGAACTCGTCTCTCGCGTCGTGCAGCGGCGCCATCAAGGCCGGCTTGACCGGTGCCATCGAGGTGGCGCTGCCGACCGCCGGTCCTCCTTGTTCGAGGAACAGCAGGTCTCGCGACGAGACGCGCTCGCCCGGTACCATGATCATCAGGCGCTCCACGACGTTTCGGAGTTCGCGCACGTTGCCGGGCCACCCGTAGCGCTGCAGCGCGCGAACGGCGTCGGGCTCGAACGTCTTGGGCCGCCGCCCGTACTCGCGCGCGAGCATCGCCATGAAGTGATCGGCGAGCAGCGGCACGTCCTCGACGCGGTCGCGGAGCGGTGGCACGAAGATCGGCACGACGTTGAGTCGGAAGTACAAGTCCTCCCGAAACCGCCCGCCGCGGATCTCGGAGGGCAAGTCCTTGTTCGTGGCGGCCAAGACTCGGGCGTCCACACGAATTCTCGTCGACCCGCCCACGGGCTCCATCACTTGCTCTTGCAGCACGCGCAGGACTTTCGCCTGCGTCTTGAGGCTCATGTCGCCGATCTCGTCGAGAAAAATTGTGCCGCCGTGTGCCGTTTCGAACTTGCCGCGCCGATCCGCGACCGCTCCCGTGAACGCACCGCGCACGTGGCCGAACAGCTCGCTTTCGATCAGCTCCTCCGGGATCGCCGCGCAATTGACCTCGACGAACGGCGCCGAGCGCCGGCGGCTCATTTCGTGTATGTTTCGCGCGACCAGCTCCTTTCCGGTGCCGTTTTCGCCGAAGATCAGCACACGCCCGTTGGTCGGCGCGGCCATTGCCACTTGCTCGCGCAGCCGGACCATGGCGTAGCTCTCGCCGATCATCAGGTGCTGAGCGTCCACCTTCGCGCGCAACGCCAGGTTCTCGGCCTCGAGACGCCGTTGGCGCAGGGCGTTGCGGACCACGAGCACCGTCTTCTCCAGGGACAACGGCTTCTCGACGAAGTCGAACGCGCCCATCTTGATCGCGCGCACTGCCGACTCGACGTTGCCGTGCCCCGAGATGATCACGACCTGCACGTCGATCTGGCGCTCGCGCATCCGCGCCAACGTGGCGAGCCCGTCCATACCCGGTAGCCAGATGTCGAGCACGACGACGTCGTGTGGCTCGACGGCCAGACGCTCGAGACAGGCTTCCCCACTGTCGACCGAGTCGACGTCATAGCCTTCATCGCGCAGCACGCCTGTCAGCGCACTGCGCACGCCGGGCTCGTCGTCGACGATCAGAATGGACGGCATGAGTCGGCGATCAACACGGCAGTTCGATCACGAAGCGCGCGCCGTGCGGCGGGTTGTCGGTGACCTCGATCACCCCGCCGTGCTCGGACACGATGCGACGGACGATGGCAAGGCCAAGGCCGCTGCCGCGCTGCTTGGTCGAATAGTGTGGCAGAAACAGCTTCTCGCGCTCGCCCGGGGCGATGCCAGGGCCGTCGTCGGCCACACTGATGCGCACGGTCCGACGGGCGAGGTCACGGGTAGTCTCGAGATCGAGCGTACCGCGGCGGTCCATGGCCTCGATGGCATTGTCGATCAAGTTGATCACCACACGACGGAACTGCTCGGGGTCGACTGCGACCGTTGGCAGTTCGCTCGCGAAGTGGCGCCGGAATACCACCTGTGGGCAGACACCCTGATACAACGCGAGCACATCGTCGAGCAGCGCATGGAGGTCGGTCGGCACAGCGCGCGGCGCCGGCATGCGCGCGAATTGTGAGAACTCGTCGACCAACCCTTTCAGCGACTCGACTTCGCCGACGATCGTCGTCGTGCATTCCTCGACCAGCGCTTGCGTCGGCGGCGGTGCGTGTGAAAAGTGGCGGCGCAGCCGCTCGGCACACAACTGGATCGGCGTGAGCGGGTTCTTGATCTCGTGTGCCAGGCGGCGTGCGACCTCGCGCCACGCCGCGACGCGCTGGGCGCGTACCAGCGGCGAGACATCGTCGAGCACGATGACCATGCCGTCGCTCGCGCCCTCGTCCCGGCGGAGATGTGTCGCCATGATCGCGAGGTGCACCTCGCGCCCCTCGCGGGTGATTGAGACTTCCTGCGGCCGCGGGTCCTCCCGATTCCGCAGCGCATCGTCGATGGCAACGGCCAACGGCTTGAGGTCCTGCGAGCCGAACACGGACGATGCCGGCTGGCCGAGCACCTGCGCGTCGACGCCCAGCAGACGTGACGAGGCGGCGTTCCAGGTGCGGACGCGGCCGGCCGCGTCGATCGACACGACGCCGGTGCCAAGGCGATCGAGGATCGTCTCGACGTAGCGCCGCCGGGCCTCCACGTCCTGATGTTTCTGTTCCAGCTCGATGGCGGACCGCTCGAGTCGTCGCCGGCTTGCCGCCACTTCACCAGCCATCCGGTTGAAGGCGTCGATCAGCGAGCCGAACTCGTCGCTCGACTCTGCTTTCACCCGATGATCGAGGCGGCCCGCGCCGATCTCGTCGGCGGCGGCGGCCAGCATCTGCACCGGCCGCGTGATCCGCTTCGCGAGATAGAGGCCCATCCACGTCGCCCCGACCAGAATCATCAGGGTCAGCATCAGGAAGAAGCCCTGATACACCGCGAGAATCGGCTGCTTCAGCACACGCAGCTGCTGATACGACTCGTACGCGGCGGTCATGCCGCGCGCGCGCGCGGCGAACTGGTCGGTGAGATAGCGGCTCGCCACCACCACGGCTGACACACGCGCACCCGACCCCGCGCGAACGGGCACCGCGGTCCGGACGAGATCGCCGCCGGTCGACAGTTGTTCGACGACACGGGCTTCGGTGCCGCCCGTGGCGACACGCTCCGCGAGCCGATCAGCCGACGCTCGCGAGTACTGCCGTGGGATCGACGGCGCTGCGACATCGACGACCGGCGTGACATGGAGACCGCCGGCCTCGTTCCGCACGCGATAGATCTCGACCAGGTCGATGCGCTCCTGCAGCACGTCGGGAGCGACCAGATCGCGCACGTCGGAGGCGCTGGCGCTTGCCAGATCGACCGGCGCGAGCGCCCGCGCGAATCGCTGCGCCTGCGCCGCCACCAGCCGTTGCTGCTGCGCGTAGTAATCGCCGGCGATGCGGTTGGCGGAGGAGAGCACTTCGTTGAGATCGGCGTTGAACCAGCGATCGACGTTGTTGCGAATGAGCTCGCTGCCAATCAACAGGACCAGCACTGTGGGAATGAGCGTCATTCCGAGCAGCACGGTCACCAGCTTCGAGCGAAACCGCGCGAACGGAAGCGCCCGCCGCCGTTCGACAATCAGCTTGATGACGTTGCGCGCCAGCACGAATGCCAGCGCGACGAGAATCGTGAGGTTGGTGGCCGACAGTGCGTAGAGCACCACGTCGGCGAGGAAGTCGGGCGTCAGCGTCGACGAGCGGCTGCCGAGCGCGAGTAATCCCCCCAGCGCGAGCAGCAGCGCGACGATGCCGGTGAGGAGCAGCGGCGTGTTGTCGAGGAACGGCTTGCGCCCCTGCGGGGCGGAGCTCCGCCGCGGCGGCGGCGTTGCCGGTTTCCGGGACGGCGACTCTCGAAGCGTCAGCGCCACGGTTCTTATTCCTTCGAGTTCAGCAGCTCCTTCAGCTCGCTCATGAACTCGCCAATGTCCCGAAAATGCCGATAGACAGAGGCGAACCGGACGTAGGCGACTTTATCGAGCCGCTTCAACTCGTCCATCACCAGCGCGCCAACCTCGTTGGTGGTCATCTCCTTTTCGGGGCGTTCCTGCAGCGTCGCCTCCACCTTGTCGGCGACCGCCTCGATCGCGGCGATGCTGACCGGGCGCTTCTCGCACGCCTTGAGGAGACCGGCGATCAGCTTCTGCCGCTCGAATCGCTCGCGGGTCCCGTCTTTCTTGATCACCATGTACGGGATCTCGTCGATCCGCTCGTAGCTGGTGAACCGCCGGCCGCAGCCGAGACATTCGCGCCGGCGACGGATGACCTCGCCTTCCTTACTCTCGCGAGAGTCGACGACCTTATCGCCGAGATGAGCGCAGAACGGACACTTCACGCGGTCGTCCTTCAGGATGTGGCGATTCTGGCGACGCGTCAGGCGACGCGCCCGACGGTTCGTTCCCGCGGGCCGCACCCGCGATGTCCTTCAGACGCCCGACGCTCAACCCGTCCTGCGCCATGATGACCAGTCCAAGCAGCACGACCGGCACGAACGAGATCGCGTGCGTGACGATCGCACCGGCGATCGCCTGATCGTTCTGCGCTCCGAAAAACGTCGTCACGCCCCATTGATACGCGGCGTGGTAGCTGCCCACCCCGCCCGGCGTCGGCACGGCAACGCCGATCACGAGGAGCGACTGCAGGAGAAAGGTGCCCTCGAACGGCATCGGAATGCCGAAGGCCACCGTCACCGCCCAGACCTCCCCGGCAATCGTCAACCAGATCGCGAACGACCAGATGATGGCCATGACCATGGCGCGTGGCTCGCGGGCGGCGGCAAACCCGCCGCTGAAGATGCTGACCATCTGGCCGAGCTGTTTGGAGATCGTCCCAGGCAAGACACCGGCCGCCACCGTCACGAGCCGGCCGATCCGCTCGGGGTGGGTGGCGAGTATCCACATGAGCGCGAGCAGTGAGCCCGCGGCTGCCGCCGCGATCGCCGCCGATACCTCGATCGGTCGCAGAAACGCCGCGGGCAATTCGCCCGGTCCCGAGAAGCCCCACACGTAGATCGCGAGGAGCGCCAGCACCGCAATCAGGTCGAGCACGCGCTCCATGACAACGGTGGCAATCGTCGCCGACGTCGCGAGACCCTCCTGCCGAGCCAGCAGATACGGGCGGATGACGTCTCCGACGCGCGCCGGCAGCAGCGCCAGGGCGGCGAATCCGAGCACGGTCGTTCGAAAGACGTTGCGGAACCTCGTCCGCCCGACCGGCGCCAGCAGATACTGCCACCGGATCGAACGCGTCCAGTACGTCGCGGCGACGAAGACGAACGACAGCACCAGCAGATCGATGCGCGCGCTTCGCACGTGCTGCCACACTTCGGCGAGGTTGGCCTGACGGAGAAACCAGACGAGCAGGGCGACCGTCAGCACCGTGACGATGGTTGTGCGCAGACGCATGAGCGAACCCACAATATATCAGGCTCCCTCGCGCGGGGAGCCGGTGCTGTTGCGTACGGTTGCGGACACCGTGTTACATGGCTAAGATCGCCGCTTCCCTTTTCAGCATCCTGAAGAGACACCACGTTGCCGCTCGCCGCGCCGCTGATCGACACACAGCTGAACGGGCTTGCTCCGCACCGCCACGGAAAGGTGCGCGACATCTTCGACCTCGGCGATGTGCTGCTGATGGTCGCGACCGACCGCATTTCGGCCTTTGACTACGTGCTCGGCTCGGGAATTCCCGACAAGGGCAAGGTCCTCACGCAGTTGTCCGCGTTCTGGTTCGCGCGCACGACGTCCCTCGTCCCCAATCACGTCATCAGCCTCGACGCGCCGTCGTTTCCGATGGGACTGAGCCGGCATGCCGCCGTGCTCAGCGGACGCTCGATGCTCGTCCGAAAGACGACGCCGGTGCCGATCGAATGCGTCGGGCGCGGCTATCTCTCGGGATCGGGATGGAAGGAATACGCGTCCCAGGGAACCGTCTGCGGCATTCGGCTGCCGCCGGGGCTGCGAGAATCGGATCGGCTGCCGGCGCCGATCTTCACGCCAGCGACCAAAGCCGAGAGCGGCCACGACATCAACATCAGCGAAGACGAGGCCGGCCGCCTCGTCGGCGCTCCGCTGATTGAACACCTCAAGACGTTGACGCTCGCCCTCTACGATCACGGGGCTCGTCACGCCGACAGCTGTGGCATCATCCTCGCCGACACGAAGTTCGAGTTTGGCCTCACGGCCGACGGCGACGTGATGCTGATCGACGAGGTCATGACGCCCGACTCGTCGCGATACTGGCCGAAGGACCAGTACGCGCCGGGTGGACCGCAACCGAGCTTCGACAAGCAGTACGTCCGCGACTACCTCGAACAGATTCGATGGAACAAGCAACCGCCAGTGCCGGAGCTGCCCGAGCCCGTGGTGCTGCGCACTCGCGAGAAGTACCTCGAGGCGTTCCGACGCCTGACCGGAAAGGACCTTCAGTAGTGCCGCAGCTCAAGGAGCAGCTGGAGCGTCTCGTCGAGGAAATGGTCAATCGCGGCGTGCGCTACGAGGACGCCCAGCGTGAATTCGAGAAGAAGTTCATCACGCGCGTGCTGCTGAAGGCCGACGGCAACCTGTGTGAGGCCGCCGATCTGCTCGGCATGCACCGCAACACGCTCAGTCGAAAGATCGCGGAATACCACCTCCGCCGCCCGGCGTGATCTCCGCCGCGGCGTGACCGGCCCCTGTTGACATCGTTTTTCTAGGGCAGATAGAATTAGCAGTCGTGCCGGTTGAGTGCCAACTGGCAATGGCCGCTGGCCATGCCGACGGCACTCCGGGCCGGTACCGCGAATTCGAGGTTCGACCACACGCAGGGGCTTCCGCCCCGCTGCTACCAGTCATCTGGAGTTGAGAAGACATGAAAGTCAGACCGCTACACGACCGCATCATCGTCCAGCGCATCGAGGAAGGCGAGCAGAAGATCGGCGGAATCATCATCCCCGATTCTGCGAAGGAAAAGCCCCAGCAGGGCAAGGTGATCGCCGTCGGTCAGGGCAAAGTGAAAGACGACGGCAAGCGCCAGCCGCTCGACGTGAAAGAGGACGACACGATCCTCTTCGGCAAGTATTCAGGCCAGGAAATCAAGATTGACGGCGAGGACTACCTCATCATGCGCGAAGAGGAAGTGCTCGCGGTGCTCGCCTCAAAGTAGGGCATTGGAGTAACAGGAGATGGCAAAACAGATCATTTACGGCGAGCAGTCGCGGCAGGCGATTCTTCGCGGTGTCAACGCGCTCGCCGATGCAGTCAAGGTGACGCTCGGCCCGAAGGGCCGCAATGTCGTCCTCGACAAGAAGTTCGGTTCTCCCACCATCACCAAGGACGGCGTGACGGTGGCCAAGGAAATCGATCTCAAGGACCCGCTCGAGAACATGGGCGCCCAGATGGTCCGCGAGGTCGCCAGCAAGACGTCCGATACGGCCGGTGACGGCACCACCACCGCGACCGTGCTGGCGCAGGCGATCTATCGCGAAGGCGCCCGGAACGTCGTGGCCGGCGCCAACCCGATGGAACTGAAGCGCGGCATCGAGAAGGCCGTCGAGGTCATCGTCGAGGAAGTCAAGAAGATGTCCCGGCCGGTCTCGGGCAACATGGTCGCCCAGGTCGGCACGATCTCGGCCAACAGCGACGCGACGATCGGCAAGATCATCGCTGAAGCGATGGACAAGGTCGGCAAGGACGGCGTGATCACGGTCGAAGAGGCCAAGACGCTCGAGACGTCGCTCGACGTCGTCGAGGGCATGCAGTTCGACCGCGGGTATCTCTCGGCCTACTTCGTGACCGACGCCGAGCGGATGGAAGTGGTCCTCGAAAACCCGGTCATCCTGATTCACGAGAAGAAGATCTCTTCGATGAAGGACCTGCTGCCGGTACTCGAGCAGGTGGCGCGTCTCGGTCGGCCGCTGCTCATCATCGCAGAGGACATCGAGGGTGAGGCGCTGGCGACGCTCGTCGTCAACAAGCTGCGCGGCACGCTGCAGGCCGCCGCGGTGAAGGCGCCCGGCTTCGGCGATCGCCGCAAGGCGATGCTCGAGGACATCGCGATCCTCACCGGCGGCCGAGCGATCACCGAGGACCTGGGCATCAAGCTCGAAAGCATCAAGATCGATGATCTCGGCAAGGCCAAGAAGATCACGATCGACAAGGACAACACCACGATCGTCGAGGGCGCCGGCAGCTCGCAGTCGATCGAGGGCCGGGTCAAGCAAATCCGCGCGCAGGTCGAGGACACGACCTCCGACTATGACCGCGAGAAGCTGCAGGAACGGCTCGCAAAGCTCGTCGGCGGCGTCGCGGTGATCAAGGTCGGCGCCGCAACCGAGACCGAGATGAAAGAGAAGAAGGCTCGGGTCGAGGACGCGATGCATGCGACCAAGGCGGCCGTCGAGGAAGGCATCGTGCCTGGCGGCGGCGTGGCGCTTCTGCGCGCGAGCAAGGCGCTCGAGAAGCTGAAGCTCGAAGGCGACCAGGCCGTCGGACTCCAGATAATCAAGCGCGCGATCGAAGAGCCGATGCGGTGGATCGCCATGAATGCCGGTCAGGAAGGCTCGATCGTCGTCTCGAAGGTCAAGGAGATGAAGAGCCCCGACGAGGGGTTCAATGCCGCGACCGAGGTGTACGAAGATCTGGTCAAGGCCGGCGTCATCGATCCGGCCAAAGTGGTGCGCAGTGCGCTGCAGAACGCATCGTCCATCGCATCGCTGCTGCTGACGACCGAAGCCCTTGTCTCCGAGATTCCCGAGGAGAAGAAGGAATCGGGCGGTGGCCACTCCCACGGCGGCCCCGGCGGCATGGGCGGCATGTACTGACCATCCCGGGCAACCGGCCAAGTCAAAAAGGGGTCCGTCCTCCTGGACGGGCCCCTTTTTCTTTATGTCGGCTTTTCGGATCCGGTGTCGCCATTCCGTCCGCCCTTCGCCCCGCGGCTGGCCAACAAAGTGGCGGAACTGCAGGCGACGATCGACACCGCAAGGCAGCTTCGTGGGCTGCTCCCCATCTGCTCGTACTGCAAACGCATTCGCAACGATCAGAACTACTGGGAACGCGTCGAGGTCTACGTCACGCGGCACAGCGACGCGAAGTTCACCCACGGCATCTGCCCGACGTGTCTCGATGCCGTGCACGCGGAGATCGAGGCGGAAGAGAGCTCGATTCGAAAAGCGAAAGAGACGACCTGACTCGGCGACGTCAGACGTAGTCCGGTTCGTTCCCCGGCTTCCACTTGATGTTGCAACCGATGCTCGGCCGCTGCACGGGCGAGACGTCGCGCGATTCGAGCACCGCATCAACCGCAGCGCGAATATCACGGCCGGTGATCGGCGTGGCCGCGCGCGGCCGGCTGTCGTCGAACTGTCCGCGATAAACCAGCTGGCGCGACGCGTCGAACAGGAACAGATCCGGAGTGCACGCGGCTCGGAACGTCTTCGCCACGTCCTGACTCTCGTCGAACAAGTACGGGAAGACATAGTCGAAGGCCTGCGCCTCCTGACGCATGCCCTCCGGACCGTCCTCCGGAAACGCGCCGATGTCGTTCGAGTTCACGGCGAGGAGCACCAGACCGCGAGGCTGATACTCGCGGGCGAAGCGCGCGAATTCCGTTCTGATGTGCCGGACGAACGGACAGTGCTGACAGATGAAAGCCACTAACAGCGCACGCGCGTGCTCGTACTGCGCCGTGGAGACGGTGCGGCCATCGAAGTCGGGCAACGCGAAGGCAGGCAGGAGTGTGCCCAGCGGCAGCATGGTCGAAGGCGTCGCTACCACTGTGGCCTTCGACTTAGCGCAGTGTGAAGGTGAGTTCGATCGTGACGAGGACGGCAACCGGTTCGCCGAAACGCGTGCCGGGCTTGAAACGCCACTGCTTGGCGGCCTTGATCGCTTCCTGATCGAGACCGAATGTGGTGTCGAGCGAACGCACGACTTCGACCGGCCCGACCGTGCCGTCAGGCAGCACGACGCATTCGAGCAGCACGGTCCCCTGCACCTTGGCGCGCATGGCGTCGGCCGTGTACTGCGGCTTGACCTCTCTCAGGGCCACTGGCAGGTTGACACCGTTACCGGGTCGATAGGCACCACCGCCGACGCCGCCACCGAATCCTGGACCCAATCCGGATCCCTGGCCTGGCCCGGCACCCGTCCCCCTGCCTGAACCCGTTGACTCGGTTGGCGCGTTGGACTCGATCGCGCCGGGCGACGTCACCGGAGCGGCGGCAAGCGGAACGGCGGGGATGTTCAATGTCTCAATCTTGGGCGGCTCGGGCTTGATCTCGGGCGTTGGCTCCTTCGGAGCCGGAACGGAGATCTTCTTTGGCGTCTCTGTCTTGACCTCTGCCTTTTTCGGCGGGTCGGGCATCTTGTTGCCGCCGCCACCACCGCCGCCCGGACCGGGATCCGACAGCCACACGATCTTGTCCGAGAGCTGATCGGGAAGAATCGCCTGAATCGCACGCTTCGGCAGAATCGCCATGAGGAGCAGGAAGATGCCGATTCCGATCAGATGTGTGACGAGCCCCGCACCCAAAGCGCCCTTGAAGCGGTCCGCCTCTTCGAGCGACTGGATACAAAGCGGATCGTCTGGGCGGATGCTCAGCGAAGACGTCGAGGCTGGTTGTTCTGCCTGTCCGCGCTTGGCCATGTCGATACTTGTGTTTCGGACGATGCCGGGATCTCTATTGTCCCCGACAGACCCAACCGGAGCAAGTTGCAAAAGGAGTGCCTCCCACGCAGACCATTTGCCCTGCCCTCTCGTTCAACGGCTTAGACGTCGGACCAGCCAGCTTCGGCCGATCCAGGTGACATGCGCTCGAGCGTCAAGCCGTCGACTGACCTACCTGAGCGAGCGACGCACGACGAGGGCTGACGTCGAACCGACGCGCTACTCCGTCGTGTATCCATCGCGTGCGCGAACCCGTATTCCGGTCGGCTGGTTCCGTACGACGACCCGAACCGAGCGCCATTCGCGCGTGCCCTTGGCAATCGGCCTGGTCGGCGTATACCCGAGCAAATACTGATACCGAATCTCCTGCGCGATCGTCTGCAGCGTCGCGTCCAGCTGCTTCGCATTCTTGATCAGAAACGAACGGCCTCCGGTGACGACCGCCAGTTCGGCGGCCAGTGGCGGCCGCTTACGACCGATGGTGATCGCATAAACCAGTGCATGACTGCGGCGTGCGCGCTCGACCACCTCCGGCGCGGTGGAGTGGCTGTACCGATCCG
Source organism: Vicinamibacterales bacterium (assembly GCA_035649395.1). Taxonomy (GTDB): domain Bacteria; phylum Acidobacteriota; class Vicinamibacteria; order Vicinamibacterales; family UBA2999; genus Gp6-AA40. The sequence goes on along the minus strand of DASRJR010000419.1, from coordinate 21,355 downwards.
TCCCATCCGAGAACACGACGAGCGCCTGGCGTCCCGGTTCACTTTCGAGCCGATCGAGTGTCGTGATGATCGAATCGTGGAGGGCGGTGGTGCTCCAGGGATCGAGCGCGGCAATCGCCTGATTCTGCGCGCCGCGATCCGTCGACAGCGGCGCAATCACGTCGGCCTGGTTGCTGATGGCGACGACCATGGAACGGTCGTCCGGCTTCAACCGACCGAGGAATCCCTGTGAGGCGAGCTTGGCCAGCCGCAGCGGCTCGCCCGCCATACTGAGACTGCGGTCGACTCCGAGAACGACCGTCGCCGGAAACTCGCCGGCCGTAAACGTCGAAATCGTCTGCTTCTGGTCGTTCTCGTACACCTCGAAGTCCGCCGCGCCGAGTCCGGTGACGAGGCCGCCACGCTGGTCGTTGACCGTGGCATAGACTTCAACGAGCTGAACTCCCGTGGAGAATTGCGCCTGTTCCTGGGCTCGGAGGCCGGTGAAGCCCAGTCCCGAGGCCCCCGAATTCGCGGCCCAGAGGGCCAATCCGAGCCCTAGGCCGGCGGCGGCCACGTGGTACAATCGGTCCGGAAGGTGAAACATGTTCGGTAACATAGGTCTCCCCGAGCTGCTGATCATCTTGGCGATCATCATCTTGATCTTCGGCGCCAACCGGCTTCCCGAGATCGGTCGCGGCATCGGACGAGGCATCCGCAACTTCAAGGACGCAACCAAGGAAGGCGCGGGCCCCGAGAAGTCCTAACGCCGGCGCCTGTGCTTGTTTGCGAGGCGCTCGCGGCGTCCCGGACGCGTGGCCCTTCGCCGTTCCTTCTTGGGCGTCGCCTTGCTTCGATGCGGTCCGCGCGCACGCTCATCCCGACGAACCGTCTCCAAAATGTCGGCCAACCCCAGATCGACCTGCCGCCGCTCTAAATCGGTCCGCACCACCTGAACTCGCACCCGATCGCCCAGCCGATAGGTCTTTTTCGTGTTCTCTCCTTTGAGCACGTGCAGCTGCTCGACGAAACGGTAATAGTCGTCGGCCATGCTCGAGATGTGCACCAGCCCCTCGACATAGTGCTCCACCAGCTCGACGAATAGCCCGAACGGCGCGACGCCGGTGACGTATCCGTCGAATTCGTCACCTACCTTATCGGCCATGAAGCGGACCTTCTTCCACTGGAGCAGCTCGCGCTCGGCATCGTCGGCGCGACGCTCCATCTCCGACGTATGACGAGCGACCTCGGGCAGCTCCTCGACGAGCTCCTCACGACGAGCGGCACTGATCGCGGTGTGACGCGACTCCCGCAGCATGCGATGGACGACCAGATCGGGATACCGGCGGATTGGCGACGTGAAGTGCGTGTAGTGTTCCGCCGCGAGGCCGAAATGCCCGAGGCTTGCGGCGTCGTACCTCGCCTTCTGCATGGTTCGCAGCATCAACGCTGAGATCGGCCGTTCTTCCGGCGTCCCACGCATGCGATCGATCAGCTTTTGAAAGTCCTTCGGCGCGGGCGCCTGCCCTTTGGAGGCGAGACTGTAGCCCAGCGTCGTGATGAACGTTTCGAAGTCCTCGACCTTCTTGGCGTCCGGCGGCTCGTGCACACGATGCAGCGCCGGGACATCGTGGGTCACCAGATGCGTCGCCACGGTCTCGTTGGCGAGCAGCATGAACTCCTCGATGATGCGATGCGCGACGTTTCGTTCGAGCGCGACGATGTCCTCGATCTGGCCGAGCTCCGAGAGGATCACCTCCGCTTCTGGCAGATCGAAGTCGATCGATCCTCGCCGCCGGCGCCGGGCGTTCAGGATCTCGAACAGATCGCGCATCAGCTCGAACATCGGCACCAAATCGCGATAGCGATCCATGACCGCTTCGTCGTGGTCGGTCACAATCGCGTTGACGGCCGTGTAGGTCATCCGCGCGTCGCTGTTGATCACGCCGTCGTGAATCTCATAGCGAACAACACTCCCGCGGCGGTCGACTTCCATGAGACACGATTGGACCAGGCGATCGACGTGCGGGTTGAGGCTGCACAATCCCGTCGCGAGCTCGGCGGGAAACATGTGGACGGCGCGTTCGGTGAAATACACCGACGTCCCGCGGTCGTAGGCCTCTTCGTCGAGCGCGCTGCCCTCCTTGACGTAGTGCGAGACGTCCGCGATGTGCACGCCAAGCCAGTAATGGCCGTTCGCCAGCCTCTCGATGGTGATCGCGTCGTCGAAATCGCGCGCGTGTTCGCCGTCGATGGTCACCGTCGTCACCGGCCGAAAGTCGGTTCGCCCGCGGAGGTCGCGCTCTTTCACCACCGTCCCGAGGCGACGGGCCTCGTCAACGGCGGCATCGGAATGCTCGTCGGGGATGTTGAACTTGCGGATGATGATTTCCGTGTCGACGCCCGGCTCGTCGATGCGTCCGAGCACCTCGACGACGCGGCCCGCCGGACCGCGGGTCGCCGTCGGCCACCGCGTGATTTCGACGACAACCATCTCGCCCTGTTCGGCCGACGATGATTGGCCGGACTGCACGTGCACGTCCGCGAGCACGCGGCGATCGAACGGCACGACATAGCCGAGGCCATCATCACCCGCTTCGTAGCGGCCGACGATGGTGGCGTGGCTCCGTTCGAGCACTCGGATGATGCGGCCCTCGAGTCCTTTCTCGGTCCGCCGCTCGATCCGCGCGACGACGCGGTCGTCGTGCATCGCCTCGCCGATCTGCGCCGCCGGGATGTAGACGTCCGGCCGTTTGCCCTGAGCCGAGTCCAAGGGAGCGCCATCGCCGGGCGGGTGTTCGGGTACGACGAAGCCGAATCCGGCTGCGTTGGTCGTCAAGCGGCCGACCACGAGGTCCATCTTTTCCGGCAGTCCGTAACGGTTGCCGCGGATTTGCAGCAGATCGCCCGAGGCGACGAGGGCCTTGAGCTGGCGCCTGAAGGCGGCGGCCTCTTCGCGCGGAATGCGAAGGGCTCGCGTCAGTTCGCGCGCCGTCGCCGGGTGGTGAACGGTCTCGCGAACGAGACGAAGAAGATCATCGGAACTACGCAACGAGAATCACCTGCACATCGCCGACATTCGTACCGGTCGGCCCGGTGCGGATCAGATCGCCGAGGCGATCGAAGAACGCGTATGTGTTGTTGTCCATCAAATATCGATTGGGATCGGCCATGCCAGCCTCACGGGCGCGCGCGAACGTCGAGCCGTCGACGATCGCGCCGGCCGCATCGGTCGGCCCGTCGATGCCGTCGGTGCCGATGCTGGCGCCTGCCACGGGAGCGCCCAACGCGGCGAGCGGAGCGGCCATTGCAAACGCGAACTCCTGGTTACGACCGCCTTTGCCGTTTCCCGACACCGTGACCGTCGTCTCGCCCGAGGCGATGACGCACAGCGGGCGCGGGAATGACGACGCGCCCTGTGCCACGCGTGCCACGTGCGTTGGTGCCGCCAGACGCGCTTCTCCGGTGATCGGCTCGTCGACGATCCAGACGTGATAGCCGAGCGATTCGGCAGCGCGGCGGGCGCCCTCGATCGCACCCCGTTGCGCGCCGATCACACGTGCGCTGGCGCGTGCCAGGCGCGAGTCGGCGGCCGCGGGCGTTTCCGCCAGACGACCCTCGGCTCCTTCACGCAGCCGGTGCATGACCGCCACGGGATATCGATCGCCGCCGCCACGACGCGCGATGACGTCGAGCGCGTGCGCATACGTGCTGTTGTCCGGCACCGTCGGCCCCGACGCAATCACCGACAGATCGTCGCCGACGACGTCGGAGATCGCGAGCGTCAGCACCGCGCCTGGGGATGCGGCCGCGAGTTGCCCACCCTTGATCGCCGACAGATGCTTGCGCACCGTGTTGAGCTCGTAGATGTCTCCACCAGCATTCATCAACGTTCGTGCCGTGTGCTGCTTATCGTCGAGAGTGATGCCCGGCGCCGGCAACGCCATCAGCGCAGATCCTCCACCCGACAGCAGCACGATCAGAAGATCCTCTCGTCGGGCCGCCGACGCAATCTCGAGCGCACGACGCGCGCCGGCGACACTTCCCTCATCCGGAAGCGGGTGGCCGCCGTCGATCCACGAGGTACCGGACGGCAGCGGCTGGCCGTCACTTCGACGAGGCCCCACGCCCAATCGCGTCCGGATCGGTCTGCTCGCGCCATCCAGAAACGCCGCGAGCATCTGCGACGACGCCTTCCCCGCTGCGATCACGTCCACCGTGGCCGCTCGTGCGAGCGCGTCAGCGATCGCGTGTTCGTCGAGTGCTGCACGCACGAGACGTCCGGCGTCGACGGCGTCTATCGCCGCGCGCAATACAGAGTTGAGGTCTTGTCGGAGGGATGAAACGGGAGGTGTCAGTTCACTTGCCGGGGATCGGCCCAGGCAGAAAGTCCGGTGGCGAGGTCGAACTGTCGAAGCACGCGGCTCACCACCTGGTCGGCCTGGCCTTCGATGCACAATCGATCGATCTCGCCCATCACCTTTGTCAATGCGGTTTCAACTTCACTGATTGTGCGCTCGGAGTAGAACTCGCGTTGAGCATCAAGGCAGCGTTGGCACCTGATGAATTCTTCGCGATAAAAGTTTGACAGTGAATGCAAAACCGGATCGCCGGGTGGCCGCGAATCGGTGAGGAAACGGGACAGTCGATTCCGCAACGCGGGCATAACCTGGGATTGACTCAAGTCTAGCTAGCCGGCCAACAGGATGTCAACGAGCGGGGTCTGGTCAAGGCCTGCCCCTAGCCTGCCCCAGGCCTGGCCTAGGCCTGCCCTAAGCCTGACCCTATCGGGCGTGTCGCGCCGCGATCAAGCCGCCGGCGCTTCCGACGGCCATGCCGCCAACGATCAGGTAGGCACACAGCCGAACTGGCAGGAATCGAACGCTTCCCCCGCCCAGGAACACGGCAAGGTCCGGCCCCCACCACGCCCTCACGAGCAGGAATCCCAGCCCCAACGCGCTGATCGCCAGGATCGCCCCGATTCCCCCCTGGAGAAACCCCTCGGCCACGAACGGGCCGCGGATGAAGGCCATCGGGGCACCCACCAGCTCCATGATCTCCAGCTCTTCGCGACGGCCCTGCAGCCCCAGCCGAACCACGGTCGCGACGGTAACCGCGGCCGCGACCGCCATCAGGATCGCCAGGGCAAATCCCGCGCTTCGCATGGTCTGCAGGCCCCCGCCTACTCGAGACAGCCATTCGCGGTCGTAGCGGGTATCGGCGACGCCGGGCATCGCGGCAAGTCCCTTCAGCAGCGCTTCAGCGCGGCCGTCCCGGTCGGCCGTCGGCTGCAGACGCACTTCGATGGACGCTGGGAACGGGTTGTCGTCGAAGCCCGCGGTCAGGGCCGCCAGCTCGGCGAACTCGCGCTTGAACCGCGCCAGGGCATCGGCTTTCGAGACGTACTCGTGTTCGACCGCCGCCCCGCTTTGATCGATGAACGCCTCGACCGCCCCGCGCTGTTCGGAGGTGGCATCGTCGCGCAGGAACACGGAGCACTCGGCTGCCGACTCCCACCGCGCCAGCAGTTGCTCCGCGTTCCACGTCACCGCCAGAAGGGCCCCGAGTACGACGAGCGCCAGGGCGATGGCGAGCACCGCAAACGCGCTGGAGCCGCGGCTGCGCCACAGGCTCGACGCGCCCTCCCGAAACGAATACTCGATCGCTCTCATCCGAGTTCGGCGATCTTGCCCTGGTCGAGCGTGATCGTACGGCGGCCGACGAGGCGAATGAGCTCCCGATCGTGCGTCGCCACCAGCACGGTGGTACCGCCGGCGTTGATCTCCCGAAAGAGGTTCATGATCTCGAGCGAGAGATCCGGATCGAGATTGCCCGTCGGCTCGTCGGCGATCACGAGCACCGGGTCGTTCACCAGCGCGCGGGCGATCGCGATTCGCTGCTGCTCACCACCGGATAGATCGAGCGGGTAGGCGTTCATGCGGTGTTGCAGCCCGACCCACTTCAAGACCTGGAACGCGCGGCGCCGCTGTTGCGCGGCCGGCACCCCGAGCACCTCCGGGACGAACGAGATGTTCTCGAGCACGGTGTGGCTCGGGATCAACTTGAAATCCTGGAACACGAAGCCGATGCCGCGGCGATACTCCTGGATCTCCCGCCGGTTGAGCGTCGCGAGGTTCTGACCATTGACGAAGATCTCCCCTTCACTTGGACGCTCCTGCAGCAGGAGCAGCCGCAGAAACGTCGACTTGCCCGCTCCGCTCGGTCCGGTGAGGAAGACGAACTCGGCCTTGTCGATGGTGAGTGTCAGGTTGCGCAGCGCGTACAAGCCGCGGCTGTAGATCTTCGAGAGGTGGTGCGTCTCAATCACGCGGGCTGCTTGGACCGCTATGCGGCTCGTTGTGCGACGTGGTCCTGGTTATGACTCGCATAGCGGTCCGGCGCGCGAAGCGCGCCAAGAGAGACTGTTCTCCGTCCAACCGGACGAGCGCTGCCGTACTGTGTGAGAGTGCGAGCCCTCGGCTGGTTGGACGGAGAATAACATGAGCGTCAGCCCAACTCACGCTTCAGGAGATCGCTCGCCAGCTTCGGATTGGCTTTGCCCTTGCTCCCTTTCATCACCTGGCCGACGAGGAAGCCGAATGTCTGCTGCTTCCCCGCTCGATACTGCGTCACGGCCTCGGCATGTCGCCCGACCACGTCGCGGACGATCGCGAGCAACTGGCTTTCGTCGCCGATTTGCGCGAGCCCCTCGGCCGCGACAATCTCGTCGGCCGCGCGTCCCGAATCGTACATCGTGGCGAAGACGTCCTTGCCGACCGAATGGCTGATCGTGCCCTTGTCGATCAACGCGATCAGACCCGCCAACGCGTCGGGACCGAGCGGCACCTGATCGATCTCCTGCCCGCGCTCCTTCATCGTCCGGAGCACCTCGCCCATGATCCAGTTGCTCGCGGCCTTCGGGTTGACCTTGGCGGCCGTCGCCTCGAAGTAGTCGGCCAGCGCCGACGACTGTGTGAGCACGCCAGCGTCGTAGGCGGGGATGGCGTACTGCTCGACGAACCGCCGGCTGCGGGCCTCGGGCAGCTCCGGCATCGTCGCGCGCACGCGCGCGATTCGCGCCTCGTCGACGACCAGCGGCGGAAGATCGGGCTCCGGAAAGTAGCGATAGTCGTGCGCTTCTTCCTTGCTGCGCATCGAGAAGGTGCGCCCGCTCGACGAGTCCCACAGGCGCGTTTCCTGCGCCACCCGCCCACCGCCCTCGACGATCTCGATCTGCCGCTCGATCTCGTACTCGAGCGCCTTTTCGAGGTAGCGGAACGAATTGACGTTCTTAACTTCGGCTTTCGTGCCGAGTGCCGACTGTCCCGTCGGCCGCACCGACACATTCGCATCACAGCGAAGGCTTCCCTCCTCCATGTTGCCGTCGCTGACGTCAAGCCACACAAGAATCGCCCGCAGCCGCGAGAAGAACTCGGCCGCTTCGGCGGCCGACCGCATGTCGGGCTCGCTGACGATCTCGATCAGCGGTACGCCGCTGCGGTTGTAGTCGATGTAGGTACGGCGGTCGGAATCCGGAAAGCCCTCGTGCAGCGACTTGCCGGCATCCTCTTCCATGTGGATGCGCGTCAGCCGCACGTGTTTCGATGATCCGTCCACGGTGAGGTCGAGACCGCCGCCGAGCGCGAGCGGCCGCTCGTACTGCGAGATCTGATAACCCTTGGGCAGGTCCGGATAGAAGTAGTTCTTGCGCGCGAAGATGGAGCCGGGCTGCACGTCGCATCCCAGCGCGAGCGCCGCCTTGATCGCAAGGTCGACGGCGCGGCGATTGAGGACGGGCAGCGCCCCGGGAAGCCCGAGGCAGACGGGACAGACCTGGGAGTTCGGCGGCGCGCCAAACGCCGTGCGGCACCCGCAGAAAATCTTCGTCTGCGTCGCGAGCTGCGCGTGGATCTCTAAGCCGATGACCGATTCATACACGGCGTGCGAGTCCGAAGATTGCGTGTTCCCGAGTTCGGAACTCTAGGCCTTCGGCCCAGCTGCTTTGACTGCGGCCTCAACGTCCTTCTCGAACGTCTTGAAGTTGTCGACGAACATCTTCGCCAGCTTCGCCGCCTGCTCGTCGTACTTGGTCGCGTCGGGCCACGTGCTGCGCGGATCCAACACACCGTCCGGGACACCAGGGCAGCTCGCCGGCACGTCGAGGTTGAACACCGGATGACGACGGTACTCGACGCGATCGAGCTGACCGTTGAGCGCCGCCGTGATCATCGCGCGTGTGTTCGCGATCTTCATCCGGCTGCCGACGCCGTACGGGCCGCCCGTCCACCCGGTGTTGACCAGCCACACACGCGACTGGTGCGCGGCGATCTTGTCGCCGAGCATCTTGGCGTACCGGTTCGGATTCAGCGGAAGGAACGGCGCCCCGAAGCAGGTACTGAACGCCGCCTTGGGCTCGGTGACGCCTTTCTCGGTGCCGGCCACGCGAGCGGTGTAACCCGAGAGGAAGTGATACATCGCGCCTTCGGGTGACAGCCGCGCGATTGGCGGCAGCACGCCGTAGGCGTCGGCGGTGAGCATGATGACGTTGGCGGGATGGCCACCGCGCCCCGACATCTCGGCGTTGTCGATGAACGCGATCGGATACGAGCCGCGCGTGTTCTCGGTCATCGAGGCATCGTCCAGATCGAGCGCGCGCGTATCCGGATGCACCACCACGTTCTCGAGAATCGTGCCGAAGCGCCGCGTCGTCTCGTAGATCTGGGGCTCGGCTTCAGCCGACAGCTTGATCACTTTCGCGTAGCAGCCGCCCTCGAAGTTGAATATGCCGGTATCGCTCCAGCCGTGCTCGTCGTCGCCAATCAGCCGCCGCTGCGGATCGCTCGAGAGCGTGGTCTTGCCGGTGCCGGACAGTCCGAAGAACAGGGCGGTGTCGCCATCCTTCCCGATATTCGCGGAGCAGTGCATCGACAGCACGCCCTGCAGCGGCAGCATGTAGTTGAGGATGGTGAAAATCGACTTCTTGATCTCGCCGGCGTAATGAGTGCCGCCGATCAGGACCACCTTCTTCCCGAGGTGCACGACGATGAACACGTCGGAGCGCGTGCCGTGCTTCGCCGGATCGCTCTTGAACGTAGGCAGGTCGATGACGGTGAACTCCGGGCAATGCGCGACCCGCCGCGCCGCATCGGTCTCGGGCAAGAACATGTTGCGCGCGAACAGGTTGTGCCACGCGAACTCGTTGACGATGCGGATCGGGAGCCGATACGTCGGATCGGTGCCGCCCCAGGCATCGAGGACGTAGAGCTCGCGATCCTGCAGATACGCCATCATGTCGCGATGGAGCGCATCGAAGCGGCTCTCCTCGAGCGGCCGATTGACGGTGCCCCAGTGCACGTCGCGATCGCTGATCGCCTCGCGAACGAAGAACTTGTCGTTCGGCGATCGGCCGGTGTGCGCCCCGGTCTTGCAGACCAGCGGACCCTCGGCGGCGAGAATGCCTTCGCCGCGGCGGAGCGCTTCCTCGTAGAGCGCGGCGGGACTCAGGTTCCAGTGGACGCGACCAGATCGGACGATACCAAGGGCTTCGAGGCCGTGCGCCCGCTCAACCTGTATTGACATATGCGAAGTGGCTCCAAGGTCGTTGCTGTCGACCAGTGTGTCGCAACGGTCGTCCGAGACGACGACCGGCGAGTGCCCACAAAGAGCCAGATCGTACCGGCCCAGTTGGAAGCAGTCAACCCGTCCGGGGAGCACGGCGTCGTAGCCGTGCAGCGCGAGCGGAAGCGCTCAGGCGGTGATTCCCGCGCGAGTCGCTCGGTTGCCGTTTGGAGTTATAGTGTTGCTAGGGAAAACGTTACTCCGCGGAGGCGGTAAACACCCGTCGCTGGCAGCCGTAATCCTAATGAAAACACCTTCTCGAGGCGTCGCGACGCCAGGTCGGAGCGCCGGTCACACGGCGGGGGCCACGATGGTCGCCACCCAACCAAGTGGAGGGGCGACCAAGTCGCCGGCGCGGTCTCACCAGGCGTCGCCGTCGCGTGAATCGGAGTTGGCGGCCGCGGTCAAGGCGCTGGTGCTTGCCGGCGAGCGCGACACGGCACGCGATCGCTTTGCGGAGTTGGTGGCGCGGCAGCAACGGCGCGCGGTCCGTATCGCGTTCAACTACTTGCGCGATGCGCACGATGCCGACGAGGCCGTCCAGGATGCGTTCCTGAAAGTGTTTACGCACATCACGAGCTATCGCGAGGAGTTCCCGTTCGAGGTCTGGTTCACCCGGATCCTCGTCAACGGGTGTCTCGACCTTCGCAAGGCGCGCGCGCGGCGTCTGCGGTGGGCGTTGCCGATGCCGCCGTCCGCCGAGTCGGCCGCGCAGCTCGAGCCGCCGGCCGATCAGCCCAGCCCCGAGGACCGGCTGATGTCGACCGAGCGCGCGCGGCAGATTGCGGGCGCCGTCGAGCAGCTGCCCGATCGCCAGCGCCTGGTCTTTACGTTGTGTCACGTGAACGAGCACACCACCAGCGAGGTGAGTCAGGCCCTGGGCCTGAGTGAAGCGACTGTCCGTGTACACCTATTCCGAGCCGTACGGAAACTGCGCAAACTTCTCACCCGTGAGGGTACGAGCACTGTAGCCGTGAAGCCGTTGTCGCTGCACCCGACCGCACAGACGCGGGAACGCCGCCGCGGGGGCGAGAGCGCCGAGGCGCGCACCCCGGGAAGCCCGATACTCGGTCGGGAAAGGTCCGTCGTATGAACGCCACCCATTTGTCCGACGAACGGCTGATCGAGCTCTGTCTCGGTGACACTGGCTCGCGCTCCGTCGAGCCGCATCTGATCGAGTGCGCGCGGTGTGATGCGCGTCTGACCTCACTCGCGGCGATGCTCGACGAGACCACCGAAGCGCTCACCGCAGAAGCCGACGATGCCTTCCCTCCGGAACGGCTGGCGCGTCAGCACGCGCGCATCCTCCAGCAGATCGAGCTGGAAGGCCGCCCGGCTCGCGTCATTACATTCCCGGCCACGCATACGCCGTCACTGCGTTTGAGCCGGCGGCCGATTCGCCGCTGGATCGCCGCGGCTGGTGCGGTTGCCGCCGCGTTCATGGTCGGCGTGCTCGCCGACCATCTCACGCACGACCTCAACGTCGCGCCTCCTCGGCTCGCCACGCGAACCGTCGATGCCGTCGCACCGATTCGCACGGTGGCGGCAGTGTCGGTCTCCGATGACGAGCTCCTCGGCCAGATCGAAGCGGCCGTCGGCAGCACCGGCCCGGCGGCGCTGCGTCCGCTCGACGCCGTCACACCGCGCGCATGGGACGTCCGATAAGCTCGTTGGAGTGTCACCGCCGCTGAGGCGGGGCCTTCGCCACACGTGCAGCCGCTCATCTTTCGCAAGGGACTCGACCGCCGCAGCGAAGTCGCGCACGTTCTGGAAGAGAGCTATCACAGCGAGCTGATTGCGCAGATCAAGGCGGCCGACTACCGCTTCGAGTCGGGACGTCTCTGCATCCATCTCGCACGCGAGTTCGGTTTCTGCTACGGCGTCGATCGAGCCGTCGACTACGCCTACCAGGCACGACAGCGGTTCAACGAACGGACCGTGTATCTGACCGGCGAGATCATCCACAACCCGCACGTCAACGATCAGATCCGCGCGCAGGGCATCCGCTTTCTCAGCGACCCGGGCTCCTCGATCGAGGCGTTGACCGCCGATGACGTTGTCATCCTGCCGGCGTTCGGGATTCCGGTCGAATTGCTCGAGCGGCTCAGCGCGCGTGGGTGCACACTCGTCGACACCACCTGCGGGTCGGTGCTGAACGTGTGGAAGAACGTCCGGCGGTATGCGCAAGACGGCTTCACCTCCATCATTCACGGCAAGTACTGGCACGAAGAGACTCACGCCACCGCCTCACAGGCGCATCATGCCGGCGGCCCCTACCTCGTGGTGCTGGATCGCAAGGAGGCGCAGATCGCCTGCGACTACATCCGGCTGGGCGCCAATCGGCCCGGCTTCATGACGCAGTTCGAGCGCGCCTGCTCACCCGGCTTCGACCCCGACCGCGACCTCGGCCGGATCGGCTGCGCCAATCAGACGACCATGCTGAGCTCGGAATCGCTCGAGATCGGCGAAATGTTCCGTGAGGCCATGCTGCAGCGGCACGGTGAGGACTCGCTCCATGACCGTTACCGGGCGTTCGACACGATCTGCAGCGCCACGCAGGACCGGCAGGACGCGATTTCGGCGCTCCTGGCAGAGCAGCGACTGGACCTGATGCTCGTCCTCGGGGGCTATAACAGCAGCAATACCTGCAATCTGGCCCGGATCTGCGCCGAAAAACTGCCGACCTACCACATCGCCAACCCCGACCGGCTGCTGTCGAGCGAACAGATTCGCTATAAGCCCATCGACACCAAACACGAGACGGTTGCCACGGGGTGGTTGGGTGAGGGGCCTCGGTCTATCGGGTTGACGTCGGGCGCCTCGACCCCCGACAACCTCGTCGAACAGGTCATCCGCCGGCTCGACGTTTTAGCCAATTCTTAGCGCTCGCTTCCCCACACCAATGGCGTGCGCCTACAGGCCCGTCCGTGTTACCGTATGTCTTTGCCTTATTGGCAGTAAACGGCATTTGGCCCTCCGTCGTATCGCCGGATATAGGCTATGACAGCGAAGCATCTGCTCGGGCAGTTCGCCGCTCTCCTCGCGGTCGGGTTGCTCATGGTTCAACCGGCCACCGCACAGGCATTCAAGTGGTGGCAATCAGAACAGTACCGCCGTGACCTCGGGTTGACCACTGAGCAGAGTCGACGCCTCGAAGAGATCTTTCAAGCCGCTGTTCCGACATTGAAAGCCCACAAGAAGGCGCTCGACCTCGCCGAAGCCGAATTCGAACGGCTGATGGAGCGTGGAGACGACGGTTCGGTCATGGATCAAGTGGAGCGAGTCGAGGCGGCACGTGCAGAGCTGAACAAATCGCATACGATGATGATGCTCCGCATGAAAAAGGTGCTGACACCCGACCAGTGGGCTCGGTTCACCGCTCTTCATCAGGCGGCCGAGCGCGAGAAGCAGCAGCAAAAGTCGAACGCGCGCAGCAGCACCAAATAACGTCGGTCGGACTTTCCGTACACAGGGCTTAACAGGTTTTACAAGACATCATGAAGACTTCGTGTGCCTTTTTGACGGTCGCGCTCGTGGGGCTCGCCAGTGCCCAGGCAGCCTTTGCGCAAACAGAACAACAGCGAATCGATCAGATCACGCAGGACGCCGTGCGGCAGTTCGTGGAAGGCCGGTCGGCGTCGGCGGCTGATCAGACCCGGCCCACCGTTCCCCCGCAGCCGGGGACGAAAGTTGAGTTGACGCTGGACGATGCCGTGCAGCGCGCGCTCGAGCGCAACCTCGATGTTGCCGTCGAGCGGCTCAACCCGCAGACCTACGACTTCGCGCTGGCGGCGCTCAATGCGAGTTATCGCCCGACGTTCACGTCGACCTACGGGTTGCGCAATCAGTCGACGTTCGAACGAACCACCACCTCCGGATCCGCCTCCGCAAACGGTCTTCTGACTTCGGAGACCTTCACGGGAAACAACGGCGTGACCCAGAACGTGAAGTGGGGCGGCGGGAGCTTTGCGGTGGGATGGAACAACAGCCGCATCGAGCAATCGAGCCTCGTCGCGTCTCGCAATCCAACGATTAACACCAGCCTCAACGCGACCTACCTTCAGCCGCTGCTTCGCAACTTCCGTATCGATGGCACACGTGCGCAGCTGCAGATCACTCAACTCAATCAACAGATGTCGGAGACGGCATTGCGGGCGGCCATCGTCCGGACGGTGGCGAATACCCGTAACGCGTACTGGGATTTTGTGTTTGCAATCCAGGCGGCAGAAGTCGCGCTGAATTCACTGACCCTCGCAACGAAGTTGGTTGAAGACAATCAGGCGCGCGTCGAGGTGGGCACGCTGGCCCCGCTCGACGTGGTGCAGGCGCAGGCGGAACAGGCCAATCGCCGTCAGGCGGTCGCCACGACCGCCGCCGCTGTTCGGACGGCGGAGCTCGCACTGAAGCGACTTATCGTCAACGGCACCGATGATCCGTACTGGGTGGCAGCGATTGAGCCGATCGACCGTCCGACGTATTCGTCGGAGACGATCGATGTCGGGTCCGCGGTCCGCAAAGCGCTGGCGACCCGCACCGACATCGAGACCTCGCGCAAGCAAGTACAGGCGAACGACATTTCGTTGCGGAGCCTGTCGGATCAGCGACTCCCCGGCCTCGATTTCACGGCGAGCTATGGCGCAGCCGGCGTGGGTGGGACCCAGTTCGTTCGACCGCCTGGGCAGCTCGCGGGAGCTCCGACAACGGTCATCCCCAGCGGCTACTCTGACGCCCTTCGACTCCTCACGAATCGCGATGCGCCAACCTGGAACTTCGCCGTCAACCTGAGTTATCCCATCGGCATGAGTACCGCCGACGCGAACCTGGCTCGCGGGAAGATTCAGCAGCAGCAGACCATCGCGCAGCAGCGGCAGCTGGAGCTGCAGATCGCCACCGAAGTCACGAACGCAGCGCTGGGAGTTGAATCGAATCGCGAGCGTCTGCAGGCCGCCCAGGCGGCGCGTGAGCTGGCCGAGAAGCGGCTCGAGGCCGAGCAGAGCCGGTTCGAGGTCGGCCTCTCCACCAATTTCTTCGTCGTCCAGGCGCAGCGCGATCTCCGCGATTCGCAGAACGCCGAATTGCGTGCGCTGCTCGACTATCGCCGCGCCCAGGTGGACTTCGAGCGCGTGCAGGAGATCCCGGGAGCCGGCGGCACGAGCATTACCAACATTCAAGGCGGCGGCGGCAACGCGAGCCGCGCCAACGCCGGCGGGGGCGGTGGCGGCAATTTCCAGGGGAACTAGCAACGTAGCGCGCAGGCATCAGCCTGCGCGTCAACGCGGGGTCTGAAGACCCCGCTCTACGAGGGATCGGGCTTGATCGGAGGAACGAGTCGCAGCTCGGCGTCATGAGAAAAGTCATCATTGGTGTGGTCGTGGTCGTTGCGGTCGCCGTCGCGGCCACGGTGTACTACCGCGGCCAGTCGGGCGACCCGGCCTCCCAAAACGCGGGTCAGGGCGGCGGAGAAGGACGCGGCGGGCGCCGTGGCGGCGGCGGTGGTGGTGGGTTTCCAGGCGGCGGCGGGTTCCCAGGCGGTGGCGGGCGGTTCGGCGGTGGGCGCGGACCAATGACCGTCGAAGTCGCGACCGCCACTCGCCGCTCCATCGCGGACGAGATCGTCGTCGTCGGGAACCTGATCGGCGAGGCCACGGTTGCGGTGGCGCCACGAACGGGCGGTCGTGTGCAGGACGTGTATGTGAGGCTCGGCGATCGGGTGAACCGTGGCCAGCGTCTGGCGAAGATCGAGGACTTCGAGATCGTCGAGCAGGTCAAGCAGGCCGAGGCCGCGCAGGAGGTCTCACTCGCCACGATCCGTCAGCGTGAGGCCGACCTCAAGCTCGCCGAAACGAGCGCCCAGCGATCGCGCAACCTCTACGAGCGGCAGCTGCTCCCCAAACAGACGCTCGATGACAACGAAGCGCGGTATCAGGCGGCGATCGCCCAGCTCGATCTCGCGCGCGCGCAGACGACGCAATCGAAAGCCCGGCTCGACGAGCTGCGGATCAACCTTGCCAACACGATCATCACGTCGCCCGTGAACGGCTTCGTCGCACGACGCGCGGTCGATCCCGGCGCGTTCGTCTCGCAGAATCAGCAGGTGGCCGACGTCGTCGACATCACGACCGTCCGTCTCGTCGCCAACGTCGTCGAGAAAGACCTCAAGGAGCTGCACGCGGGCAACACGACGCGTGTCCAGGTGGATGCGTATCCAGGCGAGACGTTCATGGGACGCATCGCGCGGGTGTCGCCTGTGCTCGATCCCGCGACGCGGACCGCGCCGATCGAAGTCGAAATCCCCAATAGCGAGTTCCGCCTCAAGCCGGGCATGTACGCGCGCGTCGGCATCACCACCGACATCAAGAAAGACGCGCTGGTCGTACCGGTCAACGCCGTGGTCGATCTCGGCGGCCGGCGCGGCGTGTTCCAGCCGCGCAACGAGTCCGCGATCTTCCGCAGCGTCCAGGTCGGCACGGAACAGCGCGAGTATGTCGAGATCCTCGGCGGTCTGACCGAAGGCGACACGGTCATCACCACCGGCGCCGGTGCGCTGCGCGATGGCGACCGCATCACGCTCTCCGGAGGCGGCGGCCGCGGCGAACGCGGCCGGCGTGGCGGCGACGCCGCTGCGGCACAGCCCAACGGCGAGGATGGCCCGACCGGCGGCGTGCAACCGCCATCCGGTGCCACACGAGGGAGTGGCGGTGCGCGCGACGGGTATCCGCGACGCGAAGGGGCACCGGCCGTCAGTCCAGGGGGCGCGACCTCCGGAAGCGACGGCAGGCGGTTTGGTGGCGACGGGCGTCGATCCGGCGGCGACGGGCAGCGCTATGGCGGTGAGGGCCGCCGCTCCGGCGGCGACGGCAGCGGCTCACGCAGCGGTGGGCAACGGCCACCCACGCCTTCGTCGCAAGAGTAAGTGGACTAATTCTCGTAATTCAGAATGCAGAATTCAGAATTCAGACACAGCGTGGCTTCGTGGGGGCGTGACGACTGCAGCGGCGTTCAGCGAATTGCTGCCGGTCGATTGCTGTCTGCATTCCGCATTCTGAATTCTGCATTACCGATCATTCACGCAACGTCTTCCCGGGTGAGGCCATGAGCATTCCTCGTCTCGCGATTCATCGACCGGTCACGATGTTCATGATCAGCGCGGTCATCACGCTGCTGGGCGCCATCTCACTCACGCGGCTCCCCGTCGACTTGATGCCCGAATTCGAGCAACCGACGCTCACCGTCCGGACGTCGTATACCGGCGTCGGTCCCCTCGAGATGGAAGAGCTGATCACGCGGCCGATGGAACAGGCCGTCAGCGCGGTGCCCGGCATCACGCGCGTGCAGTCGCAGTCGTCGGAAGGCAACAGCCAGGTGCAGCTGAACTTCGAGTGGGGTTCGGACCTGGGCGAAGCGGCCGACGAGATCCGCACCCGCGTCGACCGTATGCGCAACCGTCTGCCGGAAGACGCCGACCCACCCACGATCTTCAAGTTCGACTCCAACTCGCAGCCGATCATGCAGATCGGCATCGAAGGCGACTTCGACCCGGTCACGCTGCGCGAAGTGGCGCAGAACGAGATCGCGCCGCGGTTCGAGCGCGTCGACGGCATCGCCGCGGTCACGGTCAACGGCGGACTGCGCCGACAGATTCACGTGGAGCTGTCGAAGGAGAAGATCACCGCCCTCAACCTGTCGGTCAACACCATCGTGCAGATGCTGCGGCAGGAGAACCAGAACACACCGCTCGGCGAGATCTACCAGGGCGACGCGACGTTCCTCGTGCGGGCGCAGGGCCAGTTCCAGAACCTGGAGGACATCAGGAACCTCGTGGTCATGACGCGGCAGGGCGTGCCGGTCTACATCCGCGACATCGCCGAGGTGAAGGACACCACCGAGCAGCGGCGCTCGTTCATGCGCATCAACGGCAAGCCCGGCGTCCAGATCCAGGTGCAGAAGCAGTCGGGCAAGAATACCGTCGCGGTGGCCGCGCTGGTCCGCGACGAGGTCGAGCGCGTCAACCGCGAAGTGCCGGGCATCAAGATGATCGTGACGCAGGACAGCTCGGTCTTCATCCAGCGCGCGATCGACAACGTGCAGGAGCACGCGCTCGTCGGCGGCGTCCTCGTGGTGCTGATCATTTTCGCCTTCCTGCGAAGCTTCCGCTCGACGCTGATCGTCTGCACGTCGATTCCGGTGTCGGTGATCGGCACGTTCGCCCTGCTCTACTTCGGCGGCTTCACGCTGAACACCATGACGTTCGGCGGGTTGGCGCTCGGCATCGGCATGATCGTCGACGCCGCCATCGTCGTGCTCGAGAACACCCACCGGCACCTGCACATGGGCAAGGACCGGATGACGGCGGCCATCGACGGTAGCGAGGAAGTCTGGTCGGCGATTCTCGCCTCGACGCTGACGCACATCGCGGTGTTCATTCCGCTGCTGTTCCTCTCCGGCACGGCCAGCATCCTGTTCACACAGCTGTCAGTCGTCGTGATGTTCTCGCTGGCGATGTCGCTCTTCGTCGCCGTCACGATCGTGCCCGTGTTGTGCTCGCGCTGGCTGCAGACGCCGGACGAGGAAGCCGCCGCGCACGGCCGCTTCTATCGCATGAGCGAGCGCTTCCTCGAGGCCATGGACGAGAATTACCGGAAGGCGATTCACCTCGCCCTGCTCCACCGACCGACGGTGATCGGCGGCGCCGCGGCGCTGGTCGTGCTCGCCGCAGTCCTCTACCCGCGCATCGGCATCGAGCTGCTGCCGCAGGCCGATGAAGGCGAAGTGAACGTGAACGCCGAGCTCGCCGTCGGCACGCGCGTCGAGCGCACTGAAGAGGCGCTGCTGAAGCTCGAAGCGATGGTCAAGCAGACCGTGCCGGAGGTGCGGAACATCATCACCAACGGCGGCGGCGGCGGCAACAACAACTGGCAGGGCGGCGGCGGCGGCGGTGGCCAGACGCACCGCGGACAGATTCGCCTGATGCTCGTGCCACGCGATCAGCGCATCCGCACCAGCGATGAAATCTCGCAGAAGCTGCGGCGCGATCTCGCCGGCCTCCCCGGCGTCGTCGTTCGCGCCAACCCCGCGGGCGGCAACTACCAGATCAACCGGCTCCTCGGCGGCGGCAACAACAACAATCAGGGCAGCCGGCTGTCGCTGGAGATCCGGGGCCACGACCTCGACGACGGGCGGCGGATCGCGCAGGACGTGCGGGCGATGATGGAAGACACCGACGGCATCGCCGACGTCAACATCGGCCGTGAGGAAGGCCGACCGGAAATCTCGGTCCGCGTCGATCGCCCGAAAGCGGCGATGCTCGGCCTCACCGTCTCGGGCGTCGCCACGACGATTCAGACCAACGTCGCCGGCACGACCGCCGCGCAGTTCCGCGAGCGCGGCAACGAATACCCCGTCGTCGTTCAGCTGCGACAGGCCGATCGCGAAGAGGTCGGCGATGTCGGTGACGTACTCCTCAGTACGCCGAACGGCCAGGTCGTTCCGGCGAAGAACGTGATGATTACGAATCGCGAGTCGGGCCCCGTGCAGATCCAGCGCAAGAACATGGAGCGGGTCACGAACGTGAACGCCGAGATCGAGGTGCCGCTCAGCGAGGCCGTTGCGCGCGTCCAGGCGAAACTCGGACAGGTCCGCGTCCCACCCGACTTCTCGGTCGGCTTCGGTCCCGAGCTCGAGGAGCAGGCCAAGTCGTTCCGCCAGCTGCAGCTCGTGCTCATTCTCGCCGTCCTGCTCGTCTACGCGGTGATGGCGTCGCAGTACGAGTCGCTGCGCGACCCGTTCATCATCATGTTCTCGGTGCCGGTTGCCGCGATCGGTGTCGTGTTGAGCCTGATCCTGACCGGGACATCGTTCAGTATGCAGGCCTACATAGGCATCATCATGCTGGCCGGCATCGTCGTCAGCAACGCGATCCTGCTGGTGGACTACATCAACACGTTACGACGACGCGACGGGATGCCGCTGCGCGAAGCGGTTGAGATCGGCGGACGCACACGCTTGCGTCCCGTGCTCATGACGTCGATCGCGACGATGCTCGGTCTCGTTCCCATGGCCATCGGCATCGGCGAGGGCGGCGAGCTGCAGGCACCGCTCGCGCGCGTCGTCATCGGCGGCCTGCTGACGTCAACAATGGTGACGCTGGTGCTCGTGCCGGCGATCTACACACTGTTCGAAGAGGGCATCAGCGGGCTGTTCAGGAAGCATTCAGCTCCAGAACAGACCGTATAAGAGAGTTCCAGAGTTCCGACGTTCCAGAGTTCCGGCGTTCGACGAGTTCGAACGTCGGGAACTCCGGAACTCGAGGAACTCCGGAACTCGCACTTTACTCGTTCAGAGCCCTCAGCAATTCCTCCACATTCCTACCCGTCACGGGATCGCGCCAGTCAGGCGCGATCTCGGCGAGCGGGGCGAGCACGAAGCGGCGTTCGCGGAAACGTGGATGCGGCAGCGTCAGCTCCGCCGACTGCATCACAGCGTCGCCGTACAGAATCAGATCCAGATCCAACGTGCGCGCCGCGCCTGGAAAGGGACGCTCTCGGCCGTAGCGCTGCTCGATGGCGAGCAATGCGCGCAGGAGATCCCGCGCACTCAACGCGCTCTCCCCGACCGCTGCCGCATTCAGAAACGTCGGCTGCGGGCCGACCCCGACCGGCGCGGTCTCGTGAAAGCTGGAGACGCGGATGTTGTCGACGATGGGCGGGAGTGCAGCGATGGCGTCGCGCAGGTACTGTTCGCGATCGCCGAGGTTGCTGCCCAATGCAATCGCGACAGGAGTCATGGCGATTATCGATTTGACGATCTTTGATTGGCGAATGGTTGTTGACTATTGATTGCTGATTGTCGAAGGCGGCCGAGCATCTCGTGTGGCCAACACCAATCACTAACGAATCGACAATCAACAACCAGTCAATAAGTCAAAGATCGGTGAATCAACAATGCTCTGCTATTCCTGCCAGCGTGCTGGCAGGACCGCTCCGACTCGCGGGACGCCGCCGGTGCGCCGGCCGATCACGTCCTCGAGGCCGGAGGCGGCCTGCTCGAACAGACGCTCGTGCTCCAGCGACTCACCGAGGATGACATTGAGCATCGTGCGATGGCGGGCGTGCGAGAGCACATCGACGCGGTCGCGCCATTTGTCGACGAAGCCGCCAAGCAGCCGCACGTCCTCGCTGAGGATGTCGCGAAACGCAGACGCGTCGGGCGACTTCCGTCCTTTCGCCGGTTCGGCCACGGCGACGATGGGCGCTGCCGCTGGCATCGGCGCACTGATCTCCGTCAGCGCGGTCTCGAGCCAGGACAGATGGGTCTCCTCGCGGGCGATGACGTACTGATAGGCGTTGTTGAAGTCGTAGTGGCTGACCACGCGCGCCGCGGCCTCATGCCGGTGGATCAACGCGAGACGGTCGGCGGCGAATTCAGTGAGAAAGCTGCGGAGTTCCTCGCGCTGCACGCTCAGGCCTTCTGCTTCTCTTTGCAGCTGATGCACGAGCCGGTCCACGGAATCGCCGTCAGGCGGGCTTCGGCGATCGGTTCGCCGCAGTCGCGGCAGATGCCGTAGGTGCCTTCTTCGATGCGCCGCAGCGCACCTTCGATTGCCTGGAGAATCTTCGCGTCGGTCTGTTTCAGCTTCAGTTGCACGTGCACTTCGTTGTTGCCCGCGGCCTGGTCCGCGACATCGCCCTGACGACCGGAGTTGTTCTCCATCGTCCACTGGAGCGGCTTGGCGGCGCTGCCCCCGAGCAACTCACCGCGC
>DASRJR010000418.1:0-7884 GCA_035649395.1 Vicinamibacterales bacterium | reverse complement strand
GAAGCCCCTTCAGCGCTTCATATGCCGCGAACGACTCCGAGCGCCACGAGCCGCGGTTCCACGGCACGCGTGGCCACGAGACGGAGAACGCCGTCTCGAACTCGGTGCCGTACTGCGGATGCATGCGCCCGCCGTGTTCGAGTGCGAGCCGCTGGCGTTCGGCCGGAGGGCGCTCGCGCATGGTTCTGCCGAAGTCGAGGAAGTAGCCGACGAGTACGCCTTTACGGCTCCTGAACCCGTGCGACGGATAAATGATCTGTCCGATCTCCTGGTCCGTCCACGATCGGCCGCCGTAGATGGCGTCGTCCTCTTCCCAGAAGCGACGTTTGAACTGCAGGCCGATCTTGCCGGCGCCGTCGTACATCGACGCCGCGATCGCCGCTTGAACCGGTTGTGACAGGTCCTTCTGCAGACCGCTCAGCACGGGCAACGGGATGCTCGAGACACAGTAATCAGCGTCCACGCGCTTCATCTGCCCGTTCGCATCCGCATAGCCCACCCACACGCCGCGTTCGGTCTGACGAATCTCGCGTACGGCAGCGCGATAGGTGATGCGATTGCCGAGCCGTGTCGCGAGCGCCGCAGGCAGGCGATCCATCCCACCGACGACCTGCATCATCGTCGGCTGCGACCACCAGTCGATGCCGAGATAGAAGTCGAGGTTCGCGCCGAGCAGATCACGCAACGGCAACGGGGCCGTCGGCCGCCCCTGATCGTCAAGGCCGCGACGGATCGCACCGCGATACTGTCGCTGCTGGTCGAGTGCGCCCATTCGGCGGAGATACGCGAGGAGCTTGTCGCGGTCTTCGGTGGTCAGCGGCTGATCGAGTTGCGTCTGCGACAGCGCCTTGCTCAACAACTCCGCGACGTAGCCGTCGTAATCGGTCCGCGCTTCACTGAGCCGGATCCGGCGACCGGCCAGCGTGGACGACCTGGTCTGATACATGTAGGCGGCGTCGGTGTCGACGACGAACGTTTCCACGGGCACCTGCAGCTCCTGGCAGTACGCCAGCGTGGTGTGATGGTGGTGGGAGATCCGCATCGGGCCGGCGTTGAAGTACAGGCCTTCGTCGAACGCGGCTGTTTGGGTGGAGCCCTCTTCTTCGCTTACGGTACCGCGGCGCACGGTGAAGACGCGGCCGCCCGGTCGTGGGCGTGCCTCCAGCACGCGACAGTCGTAACCCGCTTTGCCGAGCTCGTACGCAACGGTCAGACCGGCAATACCAGCGCCGAGTACCAGCACCCGAACGCCTGAGACGCGACCGGACAGGTCGAACTGCCCCTGTGCTGGCGCGGCGAGCAGGCCGAGGCCGGTCATCGCCTCGTACATCAAGGACGCACCGCCCGCGGCAGCCGCGCGGGTCAGGAAATCACGTCGCGTCAGCGCCATGTCGGTCCTCCTCGATGTGGGCGCCACCTTGGCTGGAGGTTCGACGGTCGAATCGGGAATCTGGTTCGCGTCGGCGATGCGATCATCGGTGTCCCGTATGGCGATATCGACGGAATCGATTGGCGTCGACGGCCGGCAGCGGTCAATATTGGACCGGTGAGAGGCTCAATCTGCGCCGTCGTCCGACGCATTCTGGTCGCAATGCTGGCCCTGCAGCCGCTCAACCTTGCCGCCCAGACGCCAACCTTTTCGATGACCATTACCCAGCCCTCCGAGTTGGTGGAAGAGGTCGGCACCACACGTCGGATCGGTCGGACCGAGATCGAAGCGCGGAATGCACGGACCCTCGACGAGGCGCTGAGGCTCGTCCCCGGTATCTATGTCCGGACCGGCGGTGACGGTACGCCGCGCATCGACGTCCGTGGCTTCCGATCGCGCCATGTCCTGCTGTTGATCAATGGGGTTCCCGCCAACTCCACGGCGGATGGGCAGTTCGATGCCGCTCGTATTCCTACGGATTCGATCCGCGAAATCAAGATCAGCTACGGCAGCAGCTCGGTGTTGTACGGCGACAACGCCCTGGCCGCCGTCATCGAGATCACCACGATCGACGACACACCCGATGGCACCCTGACTGTCAGCGCCGGCTCACCCGATCAGCAAGGACTCGGCGGCCGCTTCGCACGAACGTCAGCCAAATGGTCGCTGACTACCACAGGCACCACGTACACCACAGACGGATTTCGATTGGCTGAGTCGTTTACGCCGACGACGCTCGAGGATGGCGGACGGAGGCAGAACAGCGATCGCGACCGGCATGACCTCCGCGGCGCGCTCGGCTATGTGATCGCGCCTGCGGTGTCGATTGCGTCCGAGTGGTCATTCGGCACGGGGAGTTACGGGATCCCTGCTGGAACGATCAACGATCCCGCCGACATCTTCGCGCAGACACCGCGATTCGAACGTGTCGAAGACTATCGAGCGGCGTCTGGTCAGGTTTCCATGGTTGCTGCCCCCTCACGCCGTGTCAATCTTCGCGCCTGGGTCTTTCGCAACATGCAGCGCGAAGACCGGTCGCGTTATGACGACAACACCTACTCCTCCATGGACGATCCGCTCGTGCAGGGGACGTTCCGGTCGCGTGAGCGGACCACCGTCACAGGCAGCAGCGCGTTGGCACGGCTCGATCTCGAGCGGTTTGGCTGGTTGCGACTGGCGATCAATCAGCGTCGAGAGGCATTTGATTCGAACGGTGTGATCCGAGACGTTGCCGTGGGCGGGACCACGGGCGGCGGCGGAGGCGGCGGCGGCGGCCGGGGAGGCGGAAGCCAACCGGCGACCTTCGACGTACGCCAGTTCTCGATCGATCGGCACGTCGATGTCTATTCGACCGGCGCAGAATGGCAGGTTCATCCCGTCACGCGTCTCGGCACCGTCGTGGGTGCTGCGGTCAACGTTCAGCAGCGTCCCGGCGGCAGTGCGGAAACAGGACCAAGTTGGATTGCCGGCGTGTCCTACGCTGCCACGGACGAGATGAGGCTGCATGCCTCGGCGACGCGGAAGATTCGGGTGCCGTCGATCGATCAACTCTTCAACACATCGGCTGGGAACCCGGGACTTCGTGCTGAGCATTCGTACGGCGTCGACGTGGGCGCCGACTATCGTCTGGCGGCCACATCCAGCATCGGCGTGTCGGCGTTCGCAATCGACGCGCGGGACTTCATCGAACGCACGTCGCCGGATCCGTTCGAGAACCACGATCGGTACCGGTTTCGAGGTGCAGAAGTCACCGGTCACACGTCGCGCATTCCGCGGTTGGACCTGCGCGGCGGGTACAGCTTTCTCGACGCTGACGACCTCACAGATGGCACGCATCCATTGCAGACGCGGCCGCGTCATCGCGGCAGCCTGGAATGGATATGGACGCCGCTCGCAGGTTCGGCCGTGCGCGGGGCAGCGTATCGAACCGGCTCACAGTTCTACGACTCGCGCGGTGCGGATCCCGTGCAGCGGCGGGCGAAGGGCTTCACCCTCGTCGATGTCGGATATACGCAGACGGTGGCGCGTCGCTACGACATCGTCTTCGACGTGACCAATCTGTTCGACGGCTTGTACGATCAGGCGTACGGGTTGCCGCGAGAGGGTCGCGCGGCCACTCTCGCGCTGCGCGCGCGCCTGCGATAAGGTTTGTCGCTGCGTTGCATGGAGGCGTCGTGAGCCACTGGTTCATCGTTCATGAGGGCTTGACCGAAGCGGCTCGAGTGCCGTCGCTAGCGCGTTCGCGGGAGCGGATATCCGCAATGGAGCTGTTGCTCCTGTTGATGAGCGGCGCCACCTCCGCTGCGGCTGTCGGGATGGCCAAACTGGGCCTCGGTATACCGGGTCATGCAATCGTGCTCGCCGCACTTCCGTTGGTGTTCGGCATGTCGGTGGCTCCACGCCGGCTCGCCGGGTCGCTCATGAGCGCGGGAGCACTCGGAACGGCATGGGTACTGAGGGCTGCCGGAGTTGCGGACTATGGTTCCGGCTCGATGGTCAGCTTGTGTCTGCTGGGTCCGATGATGGATGTCGCGTTGCGCAACGTCGGCGCCGGCTGGCGTCTCTACGCGGCACTCGTGGCGGCGGGCGTGGCGACGAACGTGCTGGCACTGGGATCTCGAGCGGCGACGAAAATCATCGGCCTCGATCTCGGCGGGCGTCCGTTCGACAGCTGGTGGCTGCTGGCTGTCGTGACGTACACACTCTCCGGTGTCGTCGCCGGACTGCTCGGCGCGTTCTGCTGGTTCCACCTGAACGAACGGTCTGAGCCGGGACGGCAGGCGTGACTTACATCGGCATCGACGATACCGACGTCATCGACAGCCCTGGGACGAACCAGCTCGCACGGGCGATTGTGAGACGGCTCGGTGTTTTGGCAGAAGGTGCGATCGTCTGCCGCCATCAGCTTTTCTTCGATCCGCGCGTGCCATACACCAGTAAGAACGGCTCGGCGTCTATCCAGCTGCCTCGCGGTGGGGACATTCCCCGAGCCGAGCTCGTAGCCATTGTCCGCGACGTGATGCGCGAGTGGTATGTGGAAGGCAGCGACCCGGGTCTCGCCGTCGCCGAGCGTGCCGGTGCGGAGATGGCCGCGTTCGCGGCACGCGCGAAGAGCGACGTGGTGACCCAGGCTGAAGCTCGAGACGTCGCGGAACGATCGGGCTGTCATCTCGAAGGGCTCGGCGGCACGAACCAAGGCATCATCGGTGCGCTCGCCGCCATCGCTCTCGTCGAGGGTGGTGAAGATGGTCGCGTCGTCCATGTTCACGACTGGCCATGGCCCGATGAATTCAGCGGCGTGCAGTTGGTCTCGGCGATCCGCGGTCGCGGCATCGCCGACATCCTGACGACCTCGGGCGAGCCATTCAGCGGGGACGAGGTTGACATCGGTAAACGTCTGCGACCGAACTGGCGTGGTCGGCGGATGGTGCTGTTCGTGGAGCCGGCTCTGAACTCGAGCGCAGTCGCGCGCGCCAAGAAGCTGGTATAGGAGAGGACATGCGGACGAGCGTGATCGATGGTTTGGCATTCCGCCTGACGACCAGTGCACTCGTGGTGTTGATCGCCAGCGCGGTGTTCGCGCAGGCGCCCGCGAGTCCGACGCCGCAGTTGCCGCCGGCCGTGCTGCGGGCATTCCAGCAGGCGTATCCGAGTGCGTCGATCTCGTCGTCGGCATCGGCACGCGATCGCGATCGCGCGGTGTTCCGTATCGAAAGCGTCGACAAGGGAAGGCGACGGACCGTGCTCTATGACACCAGTGGAGCGTTGATCGAAGTTGCGGAACACCTCGAAGAGAAAGATCTGCCTCGGCCCGTCGCCGACGCGATGCATTCACATCCGCGCGCGATCTACGTCAGCGGACTGAAAGTGATTCGAGGTCCTGACGTGGAATACCGGCTGACGTTGCGTGGCACACGCAAGACGGCGATGGTCACCAAGCCCGATGGCACGGTGGTGAGCTTCAAGTGAAGTGGGGAGCGCTCACCAGGATGCCTGAAGCAGGAGTGCGACCCAGCCCCCGCGCGATGTGACGCTGACGCAGCGCATGCCCAGCCGGGAGTACGCCTGATCGACGTCCTGCTCGATCGACGTGGGAATTCCGGAAAGAACCAATTGCCCGTGATGTCCGAGGCGTCGGACCAGCGCGGGCGCCATCTCGATCAGTGGCGCCGCCAGCACGTTGGCCAGGACCAGTGGCCACGTTCCCGCGATGTCCGCAGGTCCTCCGCGAGCGAGTCGCAACCGGTCATCGAGTCCGTTGAGACGTGCGTTCTCTGCGGCCACGCGCAACGCCTCCTCGTCCAGATCGATGCCGAGCGCTCGCGGCACGCCCATCACCAGCGCGGCAAGTGCGAGCACGCCCGACCCCGTCCCCACGTCGAGCACGGTCTCGGGCGATGTGGCTGGGACGATGTCGTCGAGCATGCCGAGGCAGAGCGCTGTGGTCGGGTGTAGTCCGGTGCCGAACGCCGGCCCATCGACCAGTCTGAGTGCACCGGCCTCCGCTGCCGAGGCGGCCGGGACAATCCGAAGCCGCCGCATCTGCACTGGACGTGGGCTCAATATCCAGACCGATCCCGCATCGCGCGGCATAGCAGGGGAGGCGGTGATGTTGTCGATGCCAAGCGCGTTCGACACCTGTTCCGGCGCCACCGCGTCGGGCATCAACGCGGCGATCCCGCCGTCCGCCGATGACTCGACATCGATCGCGCCGAGCTCGACGAGCCGATCGAATGCATCGTCTGCGACGTTGCGGATGTCGATGCGATACGGCACGCCCCAGCGTAACGCGTCCGCGAGTCGTTCCGTCGCACGGCGGCCGACCGGGCTAATGGTCGGACACGCTCGTGCCGATAGCCCCCCACGATGTGTGCGTTCGGGCTGTGACTCGTCTGGCTATCGCGTGTGTGGGCGTGTGGCTGTGCGTGACACCGCTCATCGGGCAGACGACGGCCGGTCAGCCCTCGCCGGTCTGTCACGAGTGCTTCTGGAAGATCTTTCCGCCTGAGTTTCGCACCGAGTCGACCGCGTTCTACACGCGGTTCGTCGCGACCGATCCCCTCGTCGCCGGTGACGTCGACTACATCCTCTGGCGTTCGACCGGCGTCGCGCGATGCGTTGCGCGGCAGCGGTACCGTCACGTTGCCGAAGACAGCCGCAGTCCCTTCCGAGTGCTCTCGGCGCGCGCGATGTTGGGGTTCACCGGTCCGGAATGTCAGGAAGACGGCCGCGACGATCTGCGCGCGGCCGCGCGCGCCGCTCGTGAGCTGAGTCGGAAAGGCACCGCACTCTCGCTCGAGACTGCTGCGGCCGGGCGACACCCACGCTTTGCCGACGAAGCGATTCGAGCGTCGCTGCACGTGGCGGCAGGCGCCACCACGTTCGTCCTTGGCGCGACGCGCCTCGAAGTCGCTCCCGGAACGCGCATCGGGGCGCAGGTCGAGCGCGTCGCTCGCGATTGGGTGAGCTATCAGATGCAGTGGAATCGCGACGGTCGTGCGCTCGCGCGCGACCAGATCCTCGACTACCACGAAGGCGCGTTCAGTCGCGCGGTGCTCGAAGGCGTCAACGCGCAGGTGTTTCCGTTGAGCGGCACGCCGATCGCCAGGGACGGCGGACACTGGTTCGCACCAGACGAGAACGGTGTGTTCCGATTCGCGGTGCTCGAGGACAAGGTCCAGTACCCGACGAGTCACGTCGCGGGTGACTTCGGCTGGCTGGAGGACACCCACGGGATTTCGGCGATCGCCGGGCAGGCGCTCGAGCGAGGGATGCAACTGGTCATCGGGTGCGGCGACTCCGAGGGAAAGGCCGAGGCTGCCTTCCACCTGGCACAACGCGGTGTGCATGTCGTCATGCCCGCCGATCGCTTTCAGGATCTGCTGCTCGGCTATCGTGGACCCGGCGTCATCCTCGGCGGCGCGCCTGTCCGACAGGTCAAGGGGAAGTCAGTGCTCGGCGATCAGCCGGTCGCGTTCTCCGTGCGTGAGCCGATCGTCGTGTCCGACACGAAGCGGGCGTATCCGGTCCAGTACTACGATGCTCCGGCCCGCTACTTCCGCCGGCTCAGTCAATCCGTGCCGCTGAACCTGGTGTTCGTTGACCTGGATGACGACGATCAGATCGATCGGGTGCTGTCACGCGCCGACGCGATCGGCGCGACTGCAGTCGGCGTGCGGGTGATGACAGGCGTCGAGGACGAACGACTGCGCGTCTGGCTGAAGGGAGCAGCGCAGCGGCGCGCCGTCCTGTTTCATTCGGCTCTCTACCCGTACGCGCAGGGCTTGTTCCGCGACTTTCCTCGACAGGTGACCTTCGGCGACCTGCACCCACGGTTCCATTCATCCAACTGATCGCTGCGGCGATCGGTAAAATGGCACGCGGATCAGGTGTTGCGGGGATGGCTTCCAGCGAGGGCCAGCCGCAGCGCGTCCACGTGTGCTGGGTCGCTGCCG